>NZ_JBHTJN010000012.1:0-196151 GCF_042675725.1 Seminibacterium arietis | reverse complement strand
CACAGATTGTCTATCAGTTGTTAAAGAACAAAAAAACGACACGGTCATCTACTTACAACGCCGTGTCGTTGTGTGCCCCCCATTATAGTCAATTCTTAATCCTATGCAACTACTTTTTTACTTTTTTTTGAAAAAATTAAAAGCTCGTCTACTTTTTGAACTCTAGCGATTAAAAAACAACAATCTACTGTACTTAATTTATCCGTTTCTGCTCTCATACTTACCGCACTTTAGCATGAGACAGAAATGGCCTACTGTTCTAAATATATTTAGAATATAGTACTAACATAAATAATTTTTTAAAAATAGTTGATTGGCTACTTGATGTTAATAAGTTTACTAAGCATACTTCACTTAGCAAGGTTGCAAAATCGCTAAGGTTTCTGAAAAACTAATCATAAAAGTAGCTAAGCATCTTGGCCTCTCAGATTATTTCAAAAGAAAAAGCTCTTGTTCTAACTACATTATGGCTTAATACTCTATACGATAATGGACGACATCAAAAAAGATTAGAAATGATAGAACAGCTTTCTGTACCTTAAGAAAATACGATGGGGAGATCAATAATCTGTAAACGATCAAATCCCCACTTCGATAACTGTTGATAAAAAGCCAAATCCATTCGACATTTTTGAGTACAAAAGAGACTATTCTGTACTTTTGGTAAATTTCTAACCGCACTTTTTTCTTTCAACAATTTTGCTACTCTTAAAGCTATTGCTTTACCAGAGTCCATAAAGTGGGTAACTTGCGGTAAACATCTTGCAATTTCAGCTTGAATTAAAGGGAAGTGAGTACACCCTAGCACAACTGTATCTAAATCCATTATAGACTGCCAGACTTTCAATTCTTTATTTAATTGCTCAAAATCAACTGGAATACCATGCAGTTTTTTTTCAGCAATTTCTACTAATGCAGTAGTCCCAATTTTTTCAACTTTACAATCAGAAGCATAATTTACAATTAAATCATCAACATATCGTCGCTTAATAGTACCTTTCGTTGCCAGCAATCCAATATGTTTAGTTAAAGATATTTCTGCTGCTGGTTTAATCGCTGGTACTGTACCAACAATAGGTATATTAAAATGGGATCTTAAAGCAGGTAATACCACTGTACTTGCTGTATTACAAGCAATAATAATCAAGTCTAATGGGTATTGTCTGTCAATTCTGTCACAAATAGCTAATGTACGATCAATAATCATTTGCTCTGTTTTTTCCGAATAGGGAAATGCTGCATTATCAAAACAATATAAATATTGATTATTGGGTAGTAACGCTTTCACCTCTTGATAGATTGTCAAACCGCCCATACCAGAATCAAAACATAACACACTGTATTTCTGACACATATCTCACTTCTTTATTAAAAATTAAAAAATACTACCGCACTTCTTATATAGTCAAGCATTAGAATAGACCTCTCGGTTATTGAGCCAACGTTTAATAAGCATGTCTGCAATATGAGGATATTGCTGTATTAAATTACGAGCGTGATGTTGAACTAGAGGAATCATTTTACGATCTCGCATTAAATTTGCGACCTTAAATTCAGCAATACCCGTTTGTTTTGTACCCAATACTTCTCCTGGTCCACGGATTTCTAAATCTTTTTCTGAAATATAAAACCCATCTTGACTTTCTCGTAAAACTTGAAGCCTCTCTTGAGAAACTTTCCCTAGCGGTGGTTTATATATTAAAACACAAAAAGAAGCTGTACTACCTCGTCCAACTCTTCCTCGTAATTGATGCAGTTGAGACAATCCAAGACGTTCGGCATTTTCAATAATCATTAAACTAGCATTAGGGACATCAACTCCAACTTCAATCACTGTTGTCGCAACTAATAGATCTAGTTCTGCTGCCTTGAAACACTCCATTACTGCTTGTTTATCTGCTGATTTCATTCGTCCATGAACTAAACCTATTCTTAACTGCGGTAAAGCTTTTCTCAGATCTTCCGCCATTGCTTCTGCTGCCTGAGCTTCTAATACTTCACTTTCATCAATTAACGTACACACCCAATACACTTGCCGTTTTTCGCTCATGCAAACATTTTGCACTCGAGCAATAATTTCTCCTCTCCGCTCTTCTGACATCGCTACTGTCGTAATCGGACTACGTCCAGGTGGTAATTCATCAATAATCGAAGTATCTAAATCAGCATACACTGTCATAGCTAAAGTGCGAGGAATAGGTGTTGCACTCATAATTAATTGATGAGGATGAAGACCTGATTTTTCACCTTTTTCACGCAACATTAAACGCTGATGAACACCAAAACGATGTTGCTCATCAATAATAATTAATGAGAGATCGGAGAAAGTAACTTCTTGTTGAAATAATGCATGTGTACCAATGACTATATCAACCTCTCCAGTAGCAATTTGTTCTAATATGAGTTGTCTTGCTTTTCCTTTCACTTTACCAGCAAACCAACCAACGCTAATCCCCAAAGGAGTGAACCAACGGCGAAAATTCTCTGCATGTTGTTCTGCCAGAATTTCTGTTGGTGCCATCAACGCGACTTGTTTTTTATTATCTATTGCCAATAATGCTGCTAATGCCGCAACTAGTGTTTTACCAGATCCGACATCTCCCTGCACTAATCGCATCATTGGATGAGATCTTTGCAAATCTTGCTCAATCTCTGTGATAACTTTTATCTGTGCATTAGTTGGCTTGAAAGGTAAACTTGATAAAAAACGCTGCTTTAAATTTGTTTTAGAAAATAAAGGTAAAGCTGAAACTTGTTGCGTACCTAACCGCACTTTTTGCATTGCCAAATTATGTGCAAGCAATTCTTCAAAAATTAACCGTTGTTGAGCAGGATGCTTTCCTGAGTCTAGTAATTCTATTGAAATATCTGGGGGTGGACGATGTAAAAAAAGGATAGCATCTTTTAAGCTAAATGAATGAGGATTAAATTGTGCAGGCAAAATCTCTTTTATTTGAAAATGATCTAATAATTTTAATGCTTGATCCGTTAATTTCCGCAACATAGGTTGCTTCAACCCTTCTGTAGCAGAATAAATTGGCGTTAACGTTTCTTCTAAAACTAATGGGGCATTATCACGAATAATTTTATATTCTGGATGATACATTTCAGCCATAAAACGCCCTCGTTTTACTTCGCCAAATACTTTTACTCTTTCACCTGGCTCAAAACTATTTTTTATACCAGCTGTGAAATTAAAAAAACGTAACGTAATTTTTGATGTCCCATCAGACACTACAACTGCTAAAATCGGACGATTACGAGAGAACTGTACCTCGCAAGTTTGTACAACAGCTTCAATAGTTGCATACTGTTCAACTCGCAAATCTATGATCGGAGTAATTCTTGTCCTATCTTCATAGCGAATAGGCAAATGAAATAACAAATCCTGTAAATTATTTATACCTATTTTGCTTAATTTTGTTGCAATTGCAGCACCAACTCCAGATAAAGAAGTTATAGGTACTGCATCTAATAATCGCTCTGTCATTTAGCTATTTGTATTACGTTCAATGCTTACAAAACCAGGTATTGTTTTAATTTTTCGAATAATATTCGCTAAGTGTTGAGTATCTTTTGTGGTTAATAAAACAACAATCTGGTATAAGCGTCCATCTTGTTCTTCTGTCCAAATACTATGAATATTACTATCTAAAGAAGAAATCACTGAAGTTAAATTTGGTAATGCTCCTTGCTGATTGATCATTTCAATACGTAATTCTGCTTCAAAACCAATTTTGCTACTGCTTTCTTCCCAAGTAACAGAAACATAATGTTCATGGTGTTCTTGGCGATTTTTGAGATTTGCACAACGCTCATGATGTACTACTAATCCCTTACCAGGACTAGCGTAAGCTACTATAGGATCACCTGGTATCGGACGACAACATTGAGCAAAAGTAGTTAATAATCCCTCACTACCTTTAATTTGCAATGCACTTTTGCTATTTGTAGAATCACCATCTATATCAATTTCTATGGTTTCACCTAACAACCTATAAGCAATTACTACACTCATTTGGTTACCCAAACCAATTTCCGCAAGCAAATCATCAAAGTTTTCTAATTTTAGTTCAATCAATAAATTATTGATACGATGAGGCTCAATATCCTCTATTTTTTTAGGTAAAAGTGCGGTCATTAATTGACGTTTTCCTAACTGGATAGCAGTATCGGTACGTAAATTTTTTAACGCATGCCGAATATTAGTACGGGCTTTCGCTGTGACAACAAAGTTTAACCAACCAACACTCGGTTGAGAATTTGGTGATGTGATAATTTCGATTGTCTGCCCCGATTGAAGTGCTTGAGATAAAGGGCAAGGTTTGCGATCAACATTAGCAGCGATACAAGAACGTCCTATATCAGAATGCACTGCATAAGCGAAATCTACTGGTGTAGCTCCAACTGGTAACTCGACAATACGCCCTTTAGGAGTAAATACATAAATTTCTTTTGGGAAAAATTCTGATTTTACACTTTCAATAAATTCAAAAGAATTACCCACACTTTGTTGCAATTCAATTAAACTTTGTAGCCAACGTTGAGCTCGAATTTGAGCTGTAGTACTATCATTCTTACCACCCTGTTTATACGCCCAATGTGCTGCAACCCCCATTTCTGCCATTTGATCCATTTCTTCTGTACGAATCTGCACCTCTACTGGCACACCATAAGGACCTATCATTGAAGTATGTAAAGATTGATAACCATTAGCTTTAGGCACTGCAATATAATCTTTTACTCTACCAGGGCGAGGTTTATACAGATTATGCATTTGTCCCAACACTCTATAGCAAGTATCTACGTCTTTCACAATTGCACGAAAAGCATAAATATCCATTATTGAATGAAATTGTTGCACTTTTAAACGCATTTTTTGGTAAATAGCATAAAGATGCTTTTCTCGTCCAAAAACTCTTGCTTCAATGCCCACATCAGAAATGCGACCTTTGATTTCATCTAGAATACGTTGAATCATATCCTTACGGTTACCACGAGCAATCTGAATGACTTTCTGCAATACTGCATAGCGTTGAGGATACATTGCCTCAAAACCTAAATCTTCTAGTTCATTTTTAATATGCTCGATACCTAAACGATGAGCTAGAGGTGCATAAATTTCCAAAGTTTCTTTCGCTATTCGACGACGTTTATCTGGTCTTAAGGAACCTAAAGTACGCATGTTATGAGTGCGGTCAGCGAGCTTAATTAATACAACTCGAATATCCTTTGTCATCGCCAAAATCATTTTACGAAAATTTTCTACTTCAGCTTCTTTGCGCGTGCGAAATTTTAACTTATCTAACTTCGATACACCTTCTACAATTTCAGCAACACTTGCCCCAAACTCTTGTTTCAACTGCTCTTCAGTATAAGGCGTATCCTCGATTACATCATGCAATAATGCTGCCATGATTGCTTCATGATCCAAGTGCATTTCTGCAATAATGGAAGCTACTGCAACTGGATGCGTAATATAAGGCTCTCCACTGGCTCGCACTTGACCCTCATGAGCATCTCTTGCAATAACAAATGCTCGTCGAACTAATTCAATTTGTGACGGAGACAAATACCCACTGATAATTTGCTCTAAACTTTCGAATAAATACAAAGGACACCTAACTTTTCATCAAAATGCACTTAATAAATTTTAGAAAAAGAACCGCACTTTAACTCATATTATTGAGATAATAACGATACTGCATTTAACTCAGCAGCTTCTTGCTCTAGTGCATCATGACGCTCTTGAGCATTCATAATATCGTTATTAATTAATCCTTTTTCTATCTCACGTAATGCAATCACAGTTGGTTTATCGTTATCCTCTGGCACTAAAGGTTCGCGTTTGTGTAATTGCAATTCTCTCGCACGGCGAGCCGCTGTTAAAATTAAATCGAAACGATTACCTACTTTTTCAACTGCATCTTGTACTGTTACTCGAGCCATAATTTCTCCACTAATATGTTTATAAAAATCGCTAATAAAAGCTATTTATGATACTAAAACCTAAATTATTTTACTAGCAATTGATGAATTAAAGCAGAATTCTGCACTTTTTGACAGCTTACAGTCAATCGCTCTGCTCGTAAAATATGCTCCAAATCTGCTAATGCATGCTCAAAGTCGTCATTAATAATCACATAATCATATTCATCATAATGAGACATTTCGTCAACAGCTTTTGCCATCCTATTTGTAATGACTTCTTGACTATCTTGAGCTCGCCCAATTAAGCGTCTTTCCAAAGCAGAAATAGAAGGTGGCAAAATAAAAATACTTTTTGCTGCTGGGTATTTACTTCTAACTTGTCTTGCTCCTTGCCAATCAATATCCAAAAACACGTCTATACCAGCTGCCAAACTTTTTTCAATCACAGGCAACGATGTGCCATAATAGTGACCACCAAATACTTTTGCATACTCTAAAAATAAGTTTTTTGAAATAAGCTGTTCAAATTCATCGTGAGAAGTAAAGTAATAATGCACACCATCAACTTCACCTTCTCTAGGACTTCTTGTTGTGTGTGATACTGAAAGCATCATATTTTTACTATCATTTTTTGCTAATAGTGCTGAAATTAATGATGATTTACCTGCACCACTGGGGGCGGAAATAACATACAGATTCCCACTAAACATAATAACTCCTGTAAAATAATTTATAGCTTCTATTATGCCGATAAATCAAAAAAAAATCAGCAAAATGACCGCACTTTTACTGATTTTTAATTAGAAAATATAGATATTTAATCTAATACATAGGCTTCTATAGTATGTTGAGGCTTTTGTTCATTCTCTGGAGGCAGTTTCATGTAATCACCATAATACATCGTCAAATGCTCATGATAGCCATTCATAACAGGAAACTTACTATCTTCAAAATCTAAATACACTACAGAATCAAAATATTTTTTAGGCATATAAGATTTTTTCCATCCACCATAGTCAGATAAAACAAGTCCAATATATTCAGTTTTATCAATAGGATATTTATCTTGAAATCGTTTTAAATTTAGCATCATCTTATTAAATAAATAATTTGATAACTTGGCAAACATCGACTTTATTAATGTGTTATCTTTTGCTTTATACCATCTTTTACGACAAGACGAAAATCTTAGTTTAAGACGACGATGCTTCTTCATTACTTTATAAATGACATCTGGCTCATTTGGCACACCATCCCAAATAAAAATATCAATAAAAATACCGCTCTTTCTTCCTTTTGTGTCAATCAAAGTAGTGTTTTTGTCAAAAATTTTTGTCATTTCACCAGAAATCATACCATGAATATCCTCAGCTAAGGATAATTCATATTGATCGTGTTTTTCATTATTCCAAATTTTAACAAATTTTTCATATTGATCACGGTGCATATACACATCAATATCATCGTCCCATGGAATAAAACCACTATTTCTTACCGCACCTATTAAAGTACCACCACCCAATGAATATTGAATATTATTCTTAGCACATACTTTATCAAAGTATTTCAAAATATCTAATGTAACTAATTGAAGTTCTCTAAGCGATAATTTCTTCATACTATTCACCTTTAAAATTATTAAATATAAAGTTATATTCTGATAAGTTATCTATCTCGTAAGCATCTTGTAAAGTTAATAATTTTATACCCACATCTAACTCATTAATAAATTTCATTGGAATATTATCCCAATATAACGACGGATTAAGTAATAGTTTTTCATCATTAAGATAATCTATAATGAATGACTTTATTTTAAGAGCATCTTGCTTAGACCAAAATGATACACCAAGTAAACTAGGTAACGCTAAATTGTCAACAATAATATCAACGACTTTATTATCTTTAATAATAGGAATCCACTCTTTATTACTACTCTTATTTCTCTGAATTAAAAAATACTTACTGCATTCACACTTATCACTGAAAATATTGTTAAAAAGCGTTACATCACTATCAATCACAAAACTATCACCAAAGTAATCAATTGCACAATTAAACGAATAAATACTATTATATTTTCTATAAAATTCATTATAAATAAGATGACAATTATATTTACTTTGCAAAAATTTAAATTGTTCTGAAAGATGTCCTGTTACAATATGAATTTCATTAATTCCTGCTTGTTTCAAATAAATAATGGTTTGTTCAATATTTGGGATACCATTAGGTAATGGAAGTAGAGCTTTATGTGTTTTTTGAGTAATTTCCTTAAAACGGCTTCCTAAACCTGCTGCTAAAATAATTGCATTCACTTTTTCTCTCCTCTAGCAACAATAAATACATTAACTAAAACAACAAACCCAATAGCAATCAAAATCATACTAATTTCTTTTGAGAAAATAACCGCACTTAATATGACAGCCCATAAACTATAGGTAATATTTAGAGCCATTGCTCTAATTGGATTTAAGATACCAATTGCTTTATAGTAGAAAAAATAAGAAAATCCTGACGATAAAATCACAATTAGTTCTAGCTTCCATAAATTAATATCATTAAAAACGTTAAAATCTAATGGAACAAAATAAGAGCCATATACCAGTTGAAAAATGATAATTATAAAATATCCTAAACTTGATCCTGCTTGTCTAAATAAATAAGTTTGCTCTGATTGATAATAACGCATAACATAGCTAGAAATAACAATTTCAACTGCCCAACATAATGCACAGAATAAAGCGAAAAAAATCCCCCAATAGCTAATATCTACTTTTTCATCCTGATACATTATTGGTATTATTAATAAAATAATCAAAATAAAAGAAAAAATTGTCTTTTTTGAGGTTTTAACAGATAAAAATTTAATTGATAAAATAGACGCTATTATTGGGTAACTGATTGAAATAGTTGCAGTATAGCTAACTCCTATAGATTGTAATGACTGCAAATAAAATAACATGCCAATAGGTCCACCACATAAACCTCCTATAACAGCAATAACAGAAATATAGTTTAAGTGCGGTAATAATTTCTCTTTTGCTAAATAACTGCAAATAAGCAAAAGCAAAACAAATTCAGCAATAAATAATATAATTATGTTTAATGCAAATGCATTAAACATGGGAAAATCTGTATATAATTTTTCATAGGAAATACCCGCTATAGCCCAAAGCAAACCAGATAATAATCCGCAAAAATAGCCCAGATGAATTAAATTTTTCTTTACTTTTTTTCTAAATAAATTCATTATTAATTAACTCATTCATAATCTTATAAGATCGGTTTATTCTTATTGTTGCATAATCTTCAAAAGATTCATTATTCTCTTCTTTAATTAAAGTCCACAAAAACCATAAAACATCTTGCGTAAATTGATGAATTAGAATTTCTGCATGAGATTTTTCAAAATTTAAATTCGGATCATAATGAAGCATAAAATATTTTTGTTTATCTATTGATAATCGAGATTCCAAGAAAAATGCGGCTATATCAAACAATGGCGTATTCATTCCAGAATACTCCCAATCAATAAAAAACAATTTATTCTTATTGATTAAGATATTTTCTGGAACAAGATCATTATGACAGGGACATGTAACTTGATAAAGCTCATGTTTATTTGATAATTTAACAAAAAAATTATAAATATCCTTAATATTACTATTAAAATAAAAAAACTTATTTTTATCTTTTAATAAATCAAAATAATGATAAAAAGTATCAAATACATTAAAATTATTATCAAATTTTGCATTGCAATTATGTAATTTAAATAAATTCATAGCAACTAAAGATAAATAATCAAGTTGTATTATATTATCGTGAGTTAAATTTGTTCCCCCATTTAAAAACTTTGTTATTTTTATTCCACTATCTGGATTAAAATAAACTGTTTCAACATTAAATCCATATTGAGACATTAATATACTATTATTCATCTCATTATTTCTTGATATTAAATGAGATGTCATAGCACCAGGTAAACGTAGTACGTATTTCTCATTATTTATATTTAGCAGATAATTTTTATTAGTCATTCCACCTAAAATAGAATATTTTACTTTGCTATTTTTAGGGAAAACTTCTTCTATTATCGAAAGTATTTTCTCATCATAATCATTAAACATAAAAAGCTCTTTTTTATAAAATTAGTTGATTATTATTTGAGAAAATGTAATTTGGGACAGTACTAGGTTGATTAGAACTATGTATATTGAATATATATAATAATTTAAGAAAAAGAAATAGCGTTTGTTTGTTTGTTTGTTTGTTTGTTTGTTTGTTTGTTTGTTTGTTTGTTTGTTTGTCATTATATTTTTCCTAGTTTCTACTAAAAGAAAGATTTTATTTGAGAATAAAATATAAAACAGATATTTACACATGCTACACTAAATATAGCAAATTTCAATAATTATATACTAAATACTGCTAATCATGTAGACATTCATTTTATAATGATTATTTATAATAATCAATGAGTTACAAATAATTCATGAAAGGTTGATAGATATAGATACTTGATACAGATCATAAAAAATCTATATACACTAGATTTGTTTAACTGGCACTTTTATCAAAAAAAGAAATCGTGCTATAATCTCAGCCAATGTGGAAACTAGAAACAGTAAGCGTTTCTGTGAAGCATCAGGTTTTGTTTAACTTAAAATTATAGGTGAAAATCTTATGGCAATTAAAATTGGTATCAATGGTTTCGGTCGTATTGGTCGCATTGTATTTCGTGCAGCACAAAATCGTGATGATATTGAAGTTGTTGGTATTAACGACTTAATTGATGTTGAATACATGGCTTACATGCTAAAATATGATTCAACTCATGGTCGTTTCGATGGCTCAGTTGAAGTTAAAGACGGAAACTTAGTAGTTAATGGTAAAACGATCCGTGTTACTTCTGAACGCGATCCTGCCAACTTAAAATGGAACGAAATCGGTGTTGATATTGCTGTTGAAGCAACAGGTATTTTCTTAACTGATGAAACTGCCCGTAAACACATTACTGCGGGAGCAAAAAAAGTAGTGTTAACAGGTCCATCTAAAGATGCTACTCCAATGTTTGTAAATGGCGTTAACTTCGATACTTATGCGGGTCAAGATATTGTATCTAATGCATCTTGTACTACAAACTGCTTAGCTCCACTAGCAAAAGTCATCAATGATAAATTTGGAATCAAAGACGGCTTAATGACAACTGTCCACGCAACAACAGCAACTCAAAAAACTGTTGATGGTCCATCTGTAAAAGACTGGCGTGGTGGTCGTGGAGCTGCACAAAATATTATCCCATCTTCAACAGGAGCAGCTAAAGCGGTTGGAAAAGTTATCCCAGCACTAAATGGTAAATTAACTGGTATGGCATTTCGTGTTCCAACACCAAACGTATCTGTTGTTGATTTAACTGTGAATTTAGAGAAACCAGCTACTTATGAAGAAATTTGTGCTGAAATTAAACGTGCTTCTGAAAACGAAATGAAAGGTGTATTGGGTTACACTGAAGACGCCGTTGTTTCTACAGACTTTAACGGTTGTTCATTGACCTCAATTTTTGACGCAGCAGCTGGTATTGCATTAACTGATCGTTTTGTAAAATTAGTATCTTGGTACGATAACGAAACGGGCTATTCAAATAAAGTACTAGATCTAGTTGCTCATATCTATAACTACAAAGGTTAAGATTAAACTTAACGAAAGTTGTTGCTGATCAACTTCTGATATATTTAAGGGATAACGTTTAAGTTATCCCTATTTATTATCGATTATAATTAGAACTATGAAATAAAAATACTAAATAAGTTCAATATACTATTATTCATTAATCTATTTTCTATTTACGCTATTGCTAATTCTTTTTCGATTTTAACTAATAGTATTCTAGAATTTTGTACTTCTAATACAGTAAATAGATAACCCTCTAATGCAATTTTATCATTGACATTAGGCACATTATCAAATCGATATAATAGCAATCCACTAACAGTAAATTGCTCTGCTTCTTCAAATAATTCAGGTTCATCTAATTCTAATTTCAATTGTTCTAAACTTGCCGTTCCTTTAACAATCCAGTGGGTACCCATATTAGAAATATCAGGATTTTCATCTTCATCAGGAAACTCACCAGCAATAGCTTCTAATAAATCAAGTGGACTGACTAAACCAGTTACTTGACCATATTCATCTTTAACTATTGCTAAATTACCTTTTGCTTTTTTCAGCATATTCAATAATTTTAAATTGTCTATAATTTCACTTACAAAAATAGGTTGATGTTTTGCTAGTAACGGTTTTAATTCACTAACTAATGAAGCTGGATCATTGTCCAATATTGCCAGCATATCTTTTGCTCTAACAACCCCTAAAACTCTATCAATACTACCTTTACAAACAGGAAATAAATTATGTGGACTATCTAATAATTGTCGTCTGATTTCTACCGCACTTAGCTCAATATTGACCCATGAAATTTCATTTCTTGGTGTCATAATTGTTTGAATATTGCGGTCTCCAAGAGCAAGTACCCCACTTATCATATAACGTTCTTCTTGAGCAAAAGGTTGCAATACTTCACTGTGTTGTGTACTCTCAATTTGATCTGCTGCATCAGCTGATTTACCACCCATTAATCTTAGAATAGCATCTGCTGTTCTTTCTCGTAATGGTAACTGACTCTCATATTTCGCTTTATTTCTACTCGCAAACTGGTTAAAAAATTCAATAACAATAGAAAATCCAATAGCTGCATATAAATAGCCTTTTGGAATGTGAAATCCAACACCTTCAGCAATTAAACTAAAGCCGATCATTAAAAGGAAACTTAAACATAAAATAACAACTGTGGGGTGTCTACTAACAAACTCTGTTAGCGTTTTAGATGCAAATAGCATCAATGCCATTGCAACAATTACCGCTGTCATCATTATAGAAAGGTGTTGCACCATGCCTACTGCCGTAACAACAGCGTCAAAAGAAAATACAGCATCAAGTATAACAATTTGTACAACAACAGCAGTAAAACCTGCATGCACTTTACTGCTGTGACTTTCTGGTTTATTTTCTAACCTTTCATGTAATTCCATTGTTGCTTTAAAAACTAAAAATAAACCACCAATTAATAAAATAATATCTCGCAAAGACAAGGAAAAATTATTATATACAAAAATAGGATTTGTTAGTGTAATTAACCATGACATTAAAGAAAGTAGCACTAATCGCATTAATAATGCTAGGCTTAATCCAATAGTTCTAGCTTTATTACGTTGATGCTGAGGAAGTTTATTAGCAAGAATTGCAATGAAAACAAGATTATCTATACCTAAAATAATTTCAAGTACAATTAGCGTAACCAGTCCTAATACTGCTGACGAATCAAAAAAAATATCTAACATAAAAAATTAACTTACACTCCAATTTATTTTAACAATAAAAAAGTGCGGTCGATTTTTAAATGTTTCAACTGTGAAACCGCACTTTTATTTCAACTTAACTAACTGTTTAAATTACTTTTGCTTACTCATGATTTGCTGGATTTCTGCCATAATCTCCTGATTAATATCTAATGCCATTCTAATCAATTCTTTATTTTCAAAACGATCGATTTTTGGATCGTATACTTCTGCCATTAATTTTAAACTGTGACGATCTTTATAAAAATACGTTTTCGAAATTTCATCAGCAATTTCAGCATCCATTCCTAGCTGTCTTAACGCTTTTCGTGCAATTCTAACTGAAGAATCAAATGTTTCACGAACTTGAATATCTGCTCCAGCATGATATAAATCATATACGTGCATCTGATCGTAAGCTCTAGCAATGATTTTAATTTTTGGATTGATTTTTCTAGCAATTTCAACAATATGGATGGCTTGATGAGGATCATTAATTGCAACAATTAATAATTCTGCATTATCCACACCCGCCGCATGCAACAATTCAGGACGACTTGCATCACCATAATAGCTTTTAATACCTATTTTTTTCATCCCCGCTATTAATGCTGCGTCTTTATCTATTACGGTAGGATGATGTCCCGTCATCACTAATAAACGGTTAATTACTTGACCTGATCGCCCCAAACCAACTAATACAATAGGATGCTGATCATCAATATGATCTGCTGGCTGATAAGTCGTATTTTTAAAGCGAGGAATAATATATTTCTTCTGCAAAATAACAAATACAGGAGTTAATACCATAGATAAAACGACAATAGCAGTAATGTTAGCTTGTATCTCTTGATCGATTACTCGTAAACTTGCTGCTGTAGAAAATAACACAAAAGCAAACTCTCCACCTTGAGCCATAATAATTGCACGATCAATTGCATCTCCATTTGGCGTTCGTGTTATTAAAGCAACTACATAAATACACAGTGCTTTTAATAGCATAAATACAATAACACCAAGCAAGATCACCCACCAATTCTGTGCTACTACAGCCAAATCTAAGGACATTCCTACACCAAGAAAAAATAGCCCTAGTAATAAACCTCGAAATGGCTCTACATCAGCTTCCAGCTGGTGTCGAAAACTTGACTCCGATAATAATACACCAGCCAAAAATGCTCCCATTGCCATTGAAAGTCCACCCATTTCCATTAGCAATGCAGATCCTAAGACCACTAACAATGCAGCAGCTGTCATCATTTCTCTAATTTTAGTTTTTGCAAGCATTCTAAACAATGGATTCAATAACCATAATCCTGCCGCAATCAACACAACAAGTACGGCACCTTTCATTGCGATTCTTTGCCATAATGGTGTCGCAGCAAGAGTAATATGTTCAGGGTCTGTGGGAGCAATGAAAGCAATGAACGCTAATAATGGCACAATTAACAAATCTTCAAATAATAGAATTGAAACAATTCGTTGCCCACGTGGACTAGCCATATCTCCTCGTTCACTTAATTCTTGCATTACAATTGCTGTAGAAGTCAATACAAAGCCAGCTGCACAAACGAAAGCGATTTGCCATTCTAAACCAACTAAAATTCCAACCGCAGTTAAAACCGCTGTACATAATCCTATCTGTAACGTACCTAAACAAAAAATATGATTACGAAGCCCCCAGATATGAGATGGCTTCATTTCTAACCCTATAATAAAAAGAAACATTACTACACCTAGTTCAGCAATATGAATAATGCTATTTGGATCAGTAAACAACCCTAAACCAAAAGGTCCTATCACAAGTCCTGCTGCTAAATATCCCAATACAGCCCCTAAACCGAGTCGCTTAAACAGTGGTACTGCTACTACTGCTGCTGTTAATAACGTCACAACGCTAATAAGATAGTTTGCTCCTTCTGTAGCCGCCATAAATTCCCCCTTTAAATCTTAGTTAGTTTTTTAGCTAAGTAAAATTCTGCTAAAGCTAAATCTTCTGGATGAGTAATTTTAATATTGTCACGCCGTCCTGTCACTAAGTGCGGTTGAAACCCTATTAATTCCATTGCAGATGCATCGTCTGTTACTTGTAAGTTTCGTTCTAATGCGAATGCCAATCCTTTTTTCAGCAAATCTGCACGAAAAAATTGAGGTGTTTGTGCTAACCAAAAATAAGATCGATCTTCTGTAGCCAAAATACGTCTATCAATAGTCATTTTTTTTACGGTTTCAACTACTGGCACAGCTAAAATTGCACCGTGTTCATCAACGACTCGTATTAGCTGATCTAAATCCTGATGAGTTAAACAAGGACGAGCTGCATCATGGACTAATACCCAAGTATTCTCAGCATCTTGAATTTGTTTCAACCCATTAAATACTGATTCTGCTCGACTATCCCCACCATGAACTAGTTCAATTTCTTCTCTATGTAGGAATGAAAGACTTTCTACGTAAGGATCATCTTTACTAACAGCGACAATAACTTTAGCAATTGGTGGATAATCCAACAATACATTCAATGAATGTTCTAATACTGTTTTTCCTTGAATTTCAAGATATTGCTTAGGTCTATCTGCTTGCATTCTGCTACCAACACCTGCTGCAGGTACTATCGCAATAATTTTATCCACTCTTTTTTGCATATTTTTTTATACTCTATTTATACTCTTTTCCAATCCGATAAAATGTTTCATCATCTTTAATCATTTCATGCTCTAGTCTTGCTCGTTCCTCTATTGCTGCTACACCTTCTTTTAAGTCTTTAATTTCAGCATTAACTTCTTGATTTCTATTTATTAATTTATCATTTTCCTGTTTGCGAATTGCTATTTCTCTATTTGTCTCCAGACAATCTATATAACCATTCTTTCCAAACCAGAAATCATATTGGAACATTAATAAAATTGCCGCAAGCATGAAAATTAATAAACGCATAATACTGTCACTATTCTAAAAAACATACTATAGTGTACCTTAAAATAGGTAAAATGAGAAAAAATACCGCTATTTTTTACATTTCTCTGTATTTGAATCCAAATAACAAAAATATCAAAATAAAATTATTACCTCTTAGTATACTTTGAAATATCACTCCGTTTTTATGATCAAGATCTCAATTTTCAATTATTTTACTTGTTTTTTATTCCTATATGATTATCCTATCAAAAAAGAAGATTAACTTCTTTTATTTTATTTTTATTGGAGTTTATATGTCAAAATTATCACATAAAGCAATTTTAGACCAAATTAGATATGGATTGATTGCCTCCTGCCAACCTGTTGATGATGGTCCTTTAGATAAACCAGAAATCGTCTCCGCAATGGCCCAAGCATCTGTTATTGGAGGTGCTAGTGGCATACGTATCGAAGGAATTGAAAATCTGAAAGCTACTCGTGATAAAGTCCATGTACCCATTATTGGTATTGTAAAACGTGATTTATCAGATAGTCCCGTAAGGATTACACCATTTTTACAGGACATTGATGACTTAGCTGCTGCTGGTGCTGATATTATTGCTGTTGATGGAACTAACCGTCCTCGTCCTGTAGATATTAAAAGTGCGGTGAAAAAAATTAAAGAAAATGGATGCTTAGCTATGGCAGACTGTTCAAATTTAGAAGAAGGACTTTATTGTCAGCGACTAGGATTCGATATTATTGGTAGTACAATGTCAGGATACACAAGTGATAAAGTTCCGCAAGAACCAGATTATCAATTAGTTAAGGACTTGAAAGCCGCAGGTTGTTATGTAATGGCAGAAGGTCGTTACAATACCCCTGAACTAGCAAAGGAAGCAATAGCAATAGGAGCTGATTGTGTAACTGTTGGTTCTGCTCTTACTCGATTAGAACACATTGTCAGTTGGTTTAGTAATGCTGTGAAATCAGCTAAGGAATAATCATGCGTTGTTTAGCATTAGATATTGGCGGTACCAAAATCGCTGCTGCAATTATTGAACAAGGAATAGTTCATCAACGCCAACAGATTGCTACACCACAACAAAATGTAGCTACAGAAATGCATCTTGTATTAGACGCTATTCTTCATTCTTATAAAGGACAATTTGATGCCGTTGCAGTAGCATCTACAGGCATTATTGATAAAGGTATCTTAACTGCACTTAATCCTAAAAATTTAGGAGGATTAGCTAATTTTCCACTCAAAGAGAGCATTGCTAGATACACCGATAAACCTATTGGTTTACTTAATGATGTACAGGCTGCTGTTTGTGCTGAGTACAAAGAACAAGATCAAAGTGTAATACAAAATTTTCTATTTATTACAGTTTCTACTGGTGTTGGTGGCGGTATTATTTTAGATGGCAAACTTACTACTGGTCCAAATGGTATTTCAGGACATATTGGTCATTCTTTAGCAGATCCACGAGGTCCAGTCTGTGGTTGTGGGCGTATAGGTTGTGTTGAAGCTATAGCTGCTGGCAGAGCAATTGAGTTAGTTTCTTCTCAATGGAATCCTCCTCTTACCCCTAAACAAGTTTTCGACTTATTTCACAAAAACCATGAAAAAGCGACCGCACTTGTGCAAAGATCGGCTTCTGCTATTGCTAATTTAATTGCAGACATGGTTATTGGATTAAATATCCAAAAAACTGTTATTGGTGGTAGCGTAGGATTAGCAGAAGGGTATTTGAGTTTAGTCAAACAGTATTTAGACAGCATGCCTCCTATTTACCATTGTTCATTAGAAACAGCAAAATACGGTGCTGATGCTGGATTAATTGGAGCAGCCTACTGGCTAGAACAATCTTTAAACCAATTTAATAAGGAGTGATCATGATTTTGGGTGATTTAACTAGATCTGATTTTAACGTGGCATTGCCTAACGTAATCGCTGATGTTTGCGATTATTTAAATTCATTGGATCTTACTAAATTAGAAACTGGACGACATAATATTACTGATGAAATTTACATGAATGTTATGGAAACAGAAGCAACTTCCGCAGAAAGCAAACAAGCAGAAATTCATCGTAACCACATTGATGTTCAAGTAATTATCTCTGGTGTAGATTGTATTGAATACGGTTTAAGCTATCCTGATTTAAATCAATATTCTGATTATGTAGATACTGATGATTATCAACTTACTCCTGATATTCCATGCAAAAGTGCGGTCGTGTTACAACCTAAAATGTTTGCGGTTTTCTTTCCTTATGAAGTGCATAAACCTTGTTGCAAAATTGAGGGCAAACCAACACATATAAAAAAATTAGTTGTAAAAATCCCCTACCAACTAATCAATCAATAAACTCGGAGGGATTATGCTAGCCGTTAGCGGAAATATTCTTGATACAATAGGTGCGTTATACAATAGTTTAACTAAAACAGAGAAAAAAATTGCGTCAATGATTTTATCTTCTCCAGATCTACTCAGCCGTTGTTCTCTCTCTGAAATTGCACAACAATTTGATGTTGGTGAGGCAACTTTTATTCGTTTTTGTCGCACATTAGGATTTAAAGGATTCACCGATTTTAAATTACAACTTTCTATTGAATTAGCCACTAAGAAGAAGCAATCCAATCTACTATTAGAAAGCAACATAACAAAATCTGATGATGCAAAACATATTGCTGAAAAACTACAAAACTCTATTAATAAAGTCATTAATGAAACCATTAATTTGCTTGATTTTAATCAATTAAAAAAAGTAGTTTCAGTAATAAGAAAAGCAAAAAGAATTTTCTTATTTGGTGTAGGCTCATCAGGAATAACCGCAGAAGACACTAAAAACAAGTTAATGCGAATTGGTTTGCAAGTTGATGCTATATCTAATAACCACTTTATGTATATGCAAGCTTCTTTAATGAATAGTCATGATGTCGTTATTGGAATAAGTCACTCTGGTTACTCAAAAGAAACAACCCACGCCTTGCAGATTGCTAAAAAAAATAAAGCAACAACTATTGCATTAACTCATAATCTGCGTTCACCAATTACTGAAGTGGCTGACTATGTTCTGATTAATGGACACAAACAAGGTCAATTACAAGGTGACTCTATTGGTACAAAAATCGCACAACTTTTTGTGTTAGATCTTATTTATGCATTGATTATTCAAATAGAAGAAGAAAATGCAATCGAAATGAAACAAAAAACCGTTGATGTTATTTTAGAACAACAAATTAAATAATTTACTAACTAGGAGAAAATGATGAAAAAATTAACAGGCATCTTCAGTGCATTATTAGTTTCATATAATGAAGACGGCTCAATTAATGAAAAAGGATTACGTCAAATTATCCGCTATAACATTGATAAAATGAAAGTAGATGGATTGTATGTTGGCGGTAGTACTGGCGAAAACTTTATGCTTTCTACAAAAGAAAAAAAAGAAATTTTCCGTATAGCTAAAGATGAAGCTAAAGATCAAGTTGGATTAATCGCCCAAGTGGGTAGCGTTAATTTGCATGAAGCAATAGAACTAGGTAAATATGCAACTGAGCTTGGCTACGACTGTTTATCTGCAGTTACACCTTTTTACTATAAGTTTAGTTTTGCTGAAATCAAACACTACTACGATAAAATCATTGCTGAAACAGGCAATAATATGATTGTTTATTCAATTCCATTCCTCACAGGTGTGAATATGGGCATATCTCAATTTGGTGAGCTTTATCAAAATCCGAAAATACTAGGAGTAAAGTTCACAGCAGGAGATTTTTATCTATTAGAGCGTTTAAAAAAATCCTATCCAGATCGTTTAATTTGGGCTGGATTCGATGAAATGATGCTCCCCGCAGTTTCATTAGGAGTAGATGGTGCAATTGGTAGCACATTCAACGTTAATGGTATCCGTGCAAGACAAATTTTTAATTTAACTAAAGCAGGAAAATTAGAAGAAGCATTAGAAATTCAACATGTTACTAATGATCTTATTGAGGGAATACTTGCCAACGGTTTATATCTAACTATCAAAGAATTACTAAAACTAGAAGGTGTCGATGCAGGATTCTGCCGTGAACCAATGACTGCTAAAGCAACGGAAGAACAACTTTCTGTAGCAAAAAAATTGAAAGAAAAATATCTATCATGACTTTTTTCTAACAATAAAGTGCGGTCATTATTTTAGTGATTTAAACTCACAAAGATTTACCGCACTTTTAGTCACTATCAATTAGCTAAACGCTGTCTAACTATTTCGAATAAACACACACCTGTGGCAACAGAGACATTCAGTGATGATACAGCTCCAGCCATTGGAATACTAATCAACTGGTCACAAGTTTCTCGAGTCAATCGACGCATTCCATCTCCTTCTGCGCCCATAACAAGAGCTAAAGGTCCCGTTAATCTACTTTTATAAATAGTCTCAGTCGCTTCCCCAGCAGTACCAACTACCCAAATATTAAATTGACTTTGTAAATCACGCAAAGTACGAGCTAAATTTGTCACTTTTATTAAAGGAACAGTCTCAGCAGCACCACAAGCTACTTTACGAACCGTAGATGTTAGCTGTGCTGATTTGTCTTTAGGTACAATAACTGCACAGACACCTGCTGCATCTGCTGTTCTTAAACATGCTCCTAAATTATGAGGATCCGTTATGCCATCTAACACTAACAGCAATGGATTTTCTCTATCTTGTAAAATTTTCGCTAAGTCATTTTCATTCAATTCTCTAGCTACTTTAATCCTAGCAATCAACCCTTGATGAGCTTCATCTTGTGCTTTTTTATCCATTGTCTGGCGATTAAAAAATTGAACTGAAATACCCAATCGATAAAGTTCGTTCAATAAGGGTTGTAAACGTTTATCATCACGTCCTTTCAAAGCGTACACTTCTACTAAACGCTCGGGGGCATTCATCAATAATGCCCTTACTGCATGAATACCGTAAATATATTCTGACATCAAATTTCCTTAACTTTTTTCTGTTTTCTTGAAATTTTTATTTTTTTCACCGCACTTTTTTCTGTTTTTTTGTTTTTATTTTCTTTGACTTTCTTATCTTTAGAAGGCGGTAACTCTTTAAATTTTTTTAATTTATCTTTCTTTGTTTTTCCTAAGCGACGAGGCTTACGTTCAGTATCTAATAATGTAAAATCAATTTGTTTTTGTTGCAAATTAACTGCGATAACGCTTACTTTAACTCTATCTCCAATTCGATAAACAGTTCCTGAATTTTCCCCAATTAACTGATGATGTGTTGAATCAAATTGATAGTAATCATTAAGTAAAGTAGAAATATGCACCAACCCATCAATAAACAGTTCATCCAATTTTACAAAAAGTCCAAAACCTGTTACTGATGATACTACGCCGTTGAACGTTTCACCTACGTGATCTTGCATATATTCACATTTCAGCCAAGTGACTACCTCTCTAGTTGCTTCGTCCGCTCGACGCTCTGTCATAGAGCAATGCTGACCAATTAAATCCATTTCATCAAACTTATAGTGATAACCGCCCGTATCTGTGGTTTTTCTCTTACTTCCTGCCTGCTTTGCTAACAAGTATTTAATTCCACGATGTAAAGTCAAGTCAGGGTAACGTCTAATTGGAGAAGTAAAATGAGCATATTCTTCAAGAGCTAAACCAAAGTGTCCAATGTTGTCAGTATCATATATAGCTTGACTAAGAGAACGCAGTAACATATTTTGGATCAAATCACGACTTGGATGATCTTTAGTTTTTTCTAATAATTTAGCATAATCTATAGTTGTAACTTTTCGCCCTCTCTTGAAACTCAAGCCACATTCACCTAAAAAACTATACAATGCTATTAATTTTTCTTCACTTGGTGCGGAATGAATTCGATAAAGTGCTGGTTCACTATTCTTCTGCACAAAATCCGCTGCAGCTACGTTAGCTAAAATCATACATTCTTCAATAATTTTATGGGCTTCATTACGAGCAATCGGCTCAATGTAGTCAATTCTCCCCATTTCATTAAAAATAAATTTTGGCTCAATTGTCTCAAATTCAATCGCCCCACGTTGATGGCGAGCATTTACTAAACTTTGGTACAGTGCATAAAGTGCTTGTAAGTGCGGTACTAATTTTTGATACCTAGATCGTAACTCTATGTCACCATCTAGTATTTTTGCTACTTTATTATAAGTTAAACGTGCATGAGAATTAATCACCGCTTCATAAAACTGATAACTCTCCATGTTACCTTTTGATGAAATACATAATTCACAGACCATAGCAAGGCGATCTACCTGTGGATTTAAAGAGCATAACCCATTAGAAAGCACTTCAGGCAACATTGGCACTACTCGACTTGGAAAATATACAGAATTACCTCTCAAATAAGCTTCTTTATCCAGTGCAGAATGAGGCCGCACATAATAACTAACATCGGCAATTGCTACCCAAAGCCGCCAACCACCATTTCTTTCAGGCTGACAAAATACAGCATCATCAAAATCTCTCGCATCTTCACTATCAATAGTAACTAAAGGCAAATTACGCAAGTCCACACGATTTCTTTTTGCTTCCTGTGATACTTCTTCAGTTAAATTTTTTACTTGTTTTTTAACTGCATTTGGAAATTCATAAGGAATATCATGGTGACGAATAACAATTTCAGTCTCCATACCTTTAGCCATATTTTCACCAAGTACTTCTGAAATGGACCCTATAAGTTGAGAATTCCTCAACTCACGAGCTTTCAATTCAGCAATCACTACCTGCCCCATTCTAGCATTATTGCGATATTCATCTGGAATTAAAATATCTCTTGTTATTCGACTGTCATCAGGCACAACAAAACCAATTCCGTTTTCAAGGAAAAATCGTCCTACTATTGGTTTAACACGACTTTCTAATAGACGAACAATACGAACTTCTGCTCGTCCTTTTCGATCTATTCCACTTGGTTGAGCTAATACAAAATCTCCATGTACTATATTTCTCATTTGATTATTTGGAATAAAATAATCTTCTTTTATTCCAACTACTCGCAAAAAACCATAACCATCGTGATGTCCGATCACGGTTCCTTTCAGCAAATCTAGTTTTTCTGGTAACGCATAGCAGTGTCGTTTAGTAAAAATTAATTGCCCATCATTTTCCATTGCTCTTAAACGACGAAACATAGCTTCTTGTTGTTCTTTATATTTAATATTGAAATATTTCAATATATTTTCTCTTGGCATAGGAGAATTATACTGGTCAATAATTTTTAAAATAAATTCTCTACTCGGAATTGGATTTCCATATTTTTTCAATTCTTGCTCATAATTAGGATCACAAAGTGCGATGCTTTTTTTTAAAATTTTTTGTGATACAGATTTTCTAGACATAGAGTAAAACCCAACAAGATCTATTCGTGATTACTAAGTTTGACATTAGCTACAAAGGAAAGCAAGAAAAGCAGTATAAAATAAAAAACCCAGTAATAAACTGGGTTTAATAAGTTAACAGAAATTACTCTGCAACAATATTAATCGTTAGCGTTGCAAATACTTCACTGTGGAATTGGAAGCGAACTTCATGTTCACCTGTTGTACGGAGTGGTCCAGATGATAAACGAACTTCACTCTTAGCAACTTCAACACCAGCTTCTGTTACTGCCTCAGCAACATCGCGAGTAGTGACAGACCCGAATAAACGGCCTTCATCACCTGCTTTAGAAGCAATGGTCACAGTAGCTAATTCTACTAACTTAGCTGCACGTGATTGTGCGACAGCTAATGATTCAGCAGCTTTTGCTTCTAATTCAGCACGACGAGCCTCGAAGTACTCAATATTTGCTTTGGTCGCCATAACTGCTTTACCTTGTGGGATCAAGAAGTTACGAGCAAAACCAGATTTAACTTCAACTTTATCGCCAACTTGACCTAGGTGAGCGATTTTATCTAAAAGAATTACTTGCATTACCGTTTCTCCTTAAATTACTGATGAGTGTCAGTGTATGGAAGCAACGCAAGGTAGCGAGCGCGCTTGATCGCACGAGCTAATTGACGTTGATACTTCGCACGAGTACCGGTAATACGGCTTGGAACAATTTTGCCGCTTTCTGTTATATAGTTCTTTAATGTAGCTACATCTTTATAATCAATTTCAACTACATTGTCCGCTGTGAAACGGCAGAACTTACGACGACGGAAATAACGTGCCATATGGCTAGTCTCCTAATCTATAAATTCGATTTGCTCGGCATGTAATACTATCTGTGTTAGACCATTTGATCTCTTGTGTGAGGTTATAAAACCCGCTACTAATAATTTACTGCCGACCGTAATGCTTTGAGTTTTTTCTATCAATTGACGACCACTAACTTGAACAGTTATTTTGCACCAAGCTTGACGCTTAAAACTTGCTTCCAACTGTTCCGAGCGATGTTCTAAGTTAAAACAACAATGCTCAATTCCGCTAGGGCTTTTACTCCGTTTAGGATAATCAGCAACTCTACCAATTAGTGATAAACGGTTATCAATTTTCAAATTACTCTTCAGCATCCTCAAAATCGTTGTTTTCAACTTCAGCTAAAGGTTTACGTTCTTCACGTGCTTTAACCATTGGGGACGCTTCTGTTACGGCGTGCTTAGTACGAATAATTACGTTACGAAGAATAGCATCATTGTAACGGAACGTTGTTTCTAGCTCGTCGATGACTTTCTGAGGCGCTTCTACATTCATAAGCACATAATGTGCTTTGTGTAATTTATTAATTGGGTATGCCAATTGACGACGTCCCCAATCTTCTAGACGATGAATTTGACCGCCAGCTTCTTTCACAGAACCTGTATAACGTTCAATCATGCCTGGTACTTGTTCGCTTTGGTCCGGATGAACCATAAATACGATTTCGTAGTGACGCATTACTGCTCCTTACGGGTTAATCAGCCTCCGACTATAAGACCAGCCACCAATCTTGCGGAAGCAAGGAACGAAAAATATGATATGGCTGTAAGGTGCGAGATTATACAGACTTTAAATAAATAGCACAAGAAAAAATTACATCCATGCATTATTACGAATAATTCCCACTGCAATCCCTTCAATCTCAAAATCGGGTTGTTGAGATAAATCAATAATAATTGGTTCAAACTCTTCATTCTCAGCACGTAAATACACAATCGCCCCTTTCCGTTCTAAACGCTTCACTGTAACTTCATTTTCAATACGAGCAACAACAACTTGTCCATTTCGCACGTCTTTCGTGCTATGTACAGCAAGCAAATCACCATCTAAAATACCAATATCTTTCATTGACTGACCGTGAACTTTTAATAAAAAGTTTGCTTGCGGTTTAAACATATTAGCATCTATTTGATATGTCCCTTCAATATGTTGCTCTGCTAAAATGGGTTCACCCGCTGCAACTCGCCCTATAAGAGGCAAACCATCAGGTTCATTCATTTCTTCAGCTAAAAGACGAATACCTCTTGATGCTCCAGCAATTATTTCAATCACACCTTTACGAGCTAGTGCTTTTAAATGTTCTTCAGCTGCATTAGGAGAGCGAAATCCTAATTCTTTTGAAATTTCAGCTCTTGTTGGTGGCATACCTGTAGTTTCTAAGTGTCGCTTGAGTAAATCATAAACTTCCTGCTGGCGAGCTGTTAGTGCTTTAAACATACTCATATTTTAAACCCTGTTTTTATATACATGATTACTGTCATTATATACATAAAATAGTTAGTTGCAATCTTTCTTTGTCACTACTAGTGAAGAAATACTAATTTTTATGTTAAAATACCCCCAATTTTCTGAACAAATCAATTAGCAACGGAACTTAATATGTCCAGCATTCTGAACCTATATCGAAAATTACTTGAACTACCATTATCATTTTTAGTCAAAAATAACCCTATTCCTCATCACCCCATTGAAGAACTAAAACTTGATACAACACAACCTATCGTTTACATCTTGCCTTATACTTCACAAACAGATCTAGTTATTTGTCGTAAGAATTGTCTAAGCGTAGGTTTACCTGATCCATTTGAGAAAAACCAGATCAATAGTACGAAACTTCCTCGCTTTGTTTTTTTGGATGAAGGGCGACGTTTCTTTAAATCAAAAGGTGCAAAACAAGAAACTATCACTATTTTCAATAAATATTTAGAATTACACCGCACTTCTGAACAATTAGATGTCCAATTAATCCCCGTATCTGTATTATGGGGACGCTCTCCTGGTCATGAGAAAAAATCAGGATTACCTAAATTGCGTTTTCTTAATGGTATTCAAAAAACTGTCGCAGCAATTTGGTTTGGTCGTGATACTTTTGTTCGCTTTTCACAAGCGGTATCTTTTCGTTACATGGTGAACGAACATGGCTCTGATGAGAAAATCTCACATAAATTAGCACGAGTGGCTAAAATCCATTTTTCTAAACAACGCATTTCAGCAACAGGACCTCGTTTACCAAACCGCGAAGCGATGTTCAATAAATTACTGCAACTACCAACTATACTAGTAGCGATTGAAGATGAGGCTAAAAATAAAAAAATAAGTCTTGAAAAAGCACAAAAAGAAGCTTACAAAATATTAGATGAAATTGCTGCAAATGTCAGCTATGAAGGGCTACGTGTAGCGGATCGTTTTTTACGATGGCTATGGAATAAACTTTATCAAGGCATTGATGTGCGAAATGCAGATCGAGTTCGCAAACTAGCTCTAGAAGGACATGAAATTGTTTATGTTCCTTGTCATCGTAGTCATATTGACTATTTATTGCTCTCTTATGTGCTTTATCATCAGGGTCTTGTAACTCCACACATTGCTGCTGGAATTAATCTAAACTTTTGGCCCGTGGGTAATTTATTCCGACGCGGAGGTGCTTTTTTCATTCGCCGCACTTTTAAAGGAAATCGCCTATATTCCACTATTTTCCGCGAATACTTAGCTGAGTTATTTTATCGTGGCTACTCCGTGGAATACTTTATTGAAGGAGGACGCTCTCGTACTGGGCGTTTACTTTCACCCAAAACTGGAATGATGTCGATGACATTACAAGCACTACAACAACGCCAGACTAGACCTATTTCTGTTGTACCCGTTTATATTGGATACGAGCATGTGTTGGAAGTAGATACTTATGCAAAAGAGCTACGTGGTGCGGCAAAAGAAAAAGAAAATGCAGGACTCGTTCTGCGTGTTATCAAAAAGTTGCGTAACTTAGGTAAGGGATACGTTAATTTTGGAGAGCCAATTACATTAAGTAATTACTTAAATCAATATTTTCCTAACTGGAAAGAAGCTTCTGATGAGGAACGTCCTCGCTGGTTTAGTACGGCGGTCGATGAAATATCCAATCAAGTTATGATCAATATTAATAAAGCAGCCGCAGCGAATGCCATGAATTTAACGGGAACTGCTCTATTATCTTCCCGACAACGTGCTTTAAGTCGTGAACAATTACTAGAACAACTCACAAGTTATCAGCAATTTTTGCAGAATGTTCCTTATTCTGAGGATATTATTGTACCGACTGAAAGTGCGGTAAAAATGTTGGAGCATGTATTAAATTTAGACAAAGTGGGAATTCTAGTTGAAAAAGATAACTTTGGTGAAATTATCCGATTAGAACGTAATTCTGCTGTATTGATGACTTATTATCGAAATAATATTCAACATTTATTTGTATTACCTTCATTAGTAGCAAGTATCGTTTTGCATTACGAAACTATTCAGAAAGAACTAGTATTACAGGCTATTAATCTAATTTATCCTTTCTTAAAAGGAGAATTATTTTTACATTTTTCAGAGCAAGAACTTAACAACTATATAGAAAGTACAATTGCAGAATTACAGCGTCAAGAACTCATTCATTATCAAAGAAGTATCCTTTCTATCAATAAATCACATGTTAGAACATTGCAACTTTGGTCTGCTGGCATGCGTGAAATTTTACAACGCTATTATATTACTGTTTGCCTTTTACAAAAGGATCCTGCTATTCCTCGCTCTACTTTGGAAAAAGAAAGTCAATCAATAGCACAACGTCTTTCTGTATTACATGGTATCAATGCCCCAGAATTTTTCGATAAAGCTGTATTTTCGACTTTCATTGCAAGTTTAAAACAGAATGGTTATTTTATCGAAGATAATCAAGCAGATATTAATCAGTTAAATAAAATTACTGATATTCTTAATAAAATGATTTCAGCTGAAGTTTGCCTCACAATAAAAAGTGCAGTGGAAAAAGGTGAAGAATAAGTAATCTAAGACACTTATGTTCAATAGAATTAAAAGACCGAGTTAAAACTCGGTCTTTCTATCATCGACAAATAAAATCCTTATCTTGTACCATAAACCACGATAGTTTTACCATGAGCAGAGATCAAATGTTGATCCTCTAACATTTTTAGGATACGACCAACAGTTTCTCTAGAGCAACCAACCATTTGACCAATTTCCTGACGAGTGATCTTTATTTGCATACCATTTGGGTGAGTCATAGCATCTGGCATATCCGCTAAATGTAACAGAGTTTGAGCGATGCGGCCTGTTACATCAAGAAAAGCAAGGTTACTCACTTGTCTTGAGGTATTTTGTAAACGACGTGCAAGCTGTGCTGTTAAATACATCAATATTTCAGGATTAACTTGAACTAGCTGACGAAATTTTTTATATGAAATTTCAGCTATTTCGCAAGCACTTTTTGCTTTGACCCAAGCAGAACGATATTGATCTTCTTCAAACAATCCTGCTTCACCAAAAAAGTCACCTTGACTCAAATAGGTTAAAATCATTTCCTTACCATCTTCATCCTTAATCAAAACTGCCACTGAACCACGGATTAAATAATAAAGTGTTTCTGCTTTTTCACCTGCATGAATCAACGTTGTTTTTGAGGAATGTTTATGAATATGGCAATGAGAAAGAAACCACTCTAAAGTAGGATCCACTGTTTTTTCTATCAAACTCTGTTGTTCTTGCACTTAAATACTCCAATTAATTTTCACTTCATAAACTCCATGCTATCTCTAATATCTATAGATTCATGTAATTCAGACCAAACAATTACTGCACTTCCTTGATAAATTTTAGCTAACAAATTCTTTTTCTTGGATTCTAAAGAAAGTTCTTCAAAACCATAATCAGTACCTTCACGTAAAATAACGGCTTCAACTATGTTAGCTAAGGTTTCTTTTTCTAAATCCTGCCATGGAATAATCATCTAATGTTACCTAAATTTTTTTATTATGCAAATAATAGCTCAATGAGTTTCCATTGTTGTTCGAATCCTTGACCTGGTATATAACGGAAATTAGAACGAACATAACGCACAAGCTGTCCTTCACAAAAATTAACGAGATAAGAAGCAATAATTCGTTCATCCACTTGAAAAGTTTTACCTTCTCGCAATTTTCGCATTTGTAAAATATTTACAAAATGTAATTCTAAACGTTCAAAAAACTGTGCTACACGAATCTGTAATTGACGATCTTCAAACATTAAAGCGTGTCCCGTTATAACTCGAGTCAAACCAGGATTTTTACGTGCAAAATCCAAAATCATTTGTATAATGTCTCGCACTCTATTCATGGTATGTGTTTCATTTTTCAATGAAACCGAAATTCGACTAAATAAGCTACTTTCTATATGATCGATTAGTGCTTCAAATATTTTCGTTTTATTTGGGAAATATCGATAGAGTGCAGCTTCCGAGACACCTATTTGTGTCGCTAAACGAGCAGTAGTGATGCGTTCCATGCCTCTTTCTGAGTGTAACATGTGAGTTAATACGGTAAGCACTTGCTGGCGACGTTCCTTAACACTACGTTTGACGTTTTTTTCCATTATCTCACCTGAATTTATTGCTTACCTGAGTGACCAAAACCACCTTCGCCGCGTTCAGTTTGTTCAAATTCAGAGACGATATTAAATTCAGCCTGTACAATGGGAACAAATACTAATTGAGCAATGCGATCCCCGACTTGAATCTTAAATGGCTCATTACTTCTATTCCATAAAGATACCATCAAAGGTCCTTGATAATCTGAGTCAATTAACCCTACTAAATTTCCTAATACGATTCCATGCTTATGACCCAAACCTGAACGAGGAAGAATAACCGCTGCCAGATTAGGATCTGCAATATGAACAGATAACCCTGTTGGAATTAATACTGTTTCCTGAGGTTTTAGCTCAATTTCCTGATCAATCAACGCCCGCAGATCTAAACCAGCAGATCCTGGCGTTGCATAAGCAGGCAAAGGAAACTCTTTACCAATTCGAGTATCAAGAATTTTCACATTAATTTTTTTCATTTTATCCCTTTGATAAACAATAATTTTTATTATAAATTTCAATAAGTTGAAAAACTAACTGCGTTGCTAGATATTTTTTATCTGATCGTGGTAAAGTTAAACTGCCACCTTGCCAAAATAACTGCAACTCATTTTGTTCAGAATTAAAAACTAGACCATTTGATACATCATTAGCACAAATTAAATCTAAATTCTTCCGCTTTAATTTATCTTGTGCATACTGAGCAACTTGTTCTGTTTCTGCTGCAAATCCAACAACAAAAGGACGATACTTCTGCTCAAGAGCTGCAATATTCGCAACAATGTCAGGATTTTTTACCAATCTTAGCGTTAGTTCATCATTTTTCTCTGTTTTTTTGATTTTATTCAATGCAATTTTTTCTGCACGATAATCAGCTACAGCAGCACATCCTACAAATATTTGGCTTTCTTTAGCATAATTTAATGCTACTTTTTCCATTTCAATAGCAGAAACTACATCAATACGATTAACATTTAATGGTGTTGGCAAATGTACTGGACCAGCAACTAAATTAACCGTTGCACCGAGTCTAGCAAAGGCTTCAGCAATCGCAAAACCCATTTTACCTGAACTATGATTACTAATATATCGAACAGGATCAAGAGCCTCACGAGTGGGACCTGCTGTAATTGTAACAGTTAAATGAGCAAGCGACTGTTCTTGGAACTGTTCACAAAGTGCGGTAAAAATTTGATGAGGTTCTGCCATTCGCCCAAAGCCTACATCACCGCAAGCTTGTTCGCCTGCATTTGGTCCTATAATTTGTACTCCACGTTGCTTAAGTGTAACCAAATTTTGTTGTGTTACAGTTTGCTGATACATTTGTTGATTCATTGCTGGAGCAAGCAAAATAGGAGCTGGAGTTGCCAAACACAAAGTTGACAATAAATCATTTGCCATTCCAACTGTTAAACGAGCAATAAAATCTGCTGTTGCAGGTGCTATCACTACAAAATCAGCCCATTTTGCTAGCTCAATATGCCCCATTGCAGCTTCAGCTTGTGGATCTAATAAAGAATGATAAACTGGATTGCTAGATATAGCCTGTAAAGTCAAAGGAGTAACAAATTCTATCGCACTTGGTGTTAAAGCGACTCTCACTTCTGCTCGAGCTTTACGTAACAAACGGATCAGCTCAATAGATTTGTATGCAGCAATTCCCGCTGAAATCCCCACAACAATGCGTTTTCCTTCAAGTTCACACATATTTTCATTCCTATTAATTGGAAAACCGAAAAGTGCGGTCATTTTACTGTAAATTTTGCAAAGAAAGAATGTTATTTTTGTGATCTTCGTTCTAAAAATATCATTACTTAATTGATAGATTCACAATTTTATGAAAAAGATAGAAAAATTTATGAAAAAGAGAACACTTTTATGGAAAAAGAAAAAATAAAAATATTAATGCCTCGTGAAAAATTACTAACATTTGGTGCTAGCACATTAGCAGATCATGAATTGCTAGCAATATTTTTACGCACAGGAATCAAAGACTGTCCAGTCATGCAACTATCACAAATAGTATTAAATCAATTTGGCTCACTTCGAAATTTAATTACTGCTGAGCAAAAACAGTTTTGTTCAATCAAAGGCTTAGGTATTACACAATTTATTCAATTACAAGCTTGTACGGAAATGACTAGACGTTATTTATTACAGGAATTGGAAGAAGGCTATAAATTTACTAATCCAGATTTAGTCAGAATGTTTCTACAAACGGAATTGGAAAACAAAGAAAGAGAAATTTTTATGGTCTTATTTTTAGATAATCAACATCGTCTGATCAAAAAAGAAGAGATGCTCCTCAGCACAATTAACAGTGCGGCAGTATATCCAAGAGAAATTATCAAAGCTGCACTTTATTGTAATGCCGCAGCTATAATTTTAGCTCATAATCATCCTTCTGGAATATCAGAACCAAGCATGGCAGATAAAATGATCACACAAAAAATTAAGCAAGCTGCTGAACTAGTTGAAATTCGTACATTAGATCATTTTATCATCGGCAAAGGTCAATATTTTTCTTTCTCAGAAATGGGATTAATCTAGAATTTTCTTTCTTATTTTAAAGATTTTTTTCATTTATTCGAGTATATTAAGAGAAATAGTGCAATTTAACTTGAGAATAATTTATAAACTGAGTATAATTTGCCTCCTTTAATATAGTAACGGGTCGGATTTGGCGACCTGACGAGGTAGCTGCAAAATTTTATTTGCAATGCTCCGAACCCCAAGCTCGAGCTTATATTTATTTATTGGAGATTATTATGTCTAGAGTCTGTCAAGTAACAGGCAAGCGTCCAGCAGTTGGCAACAATCGCTCACACGCAATGAATGCGACTCGCCGTCGTTTTCTACCTAACTTACACACTCACCGCTTTTGGGTTGAGAGTGAAAACCGTTTCGTAACTTTGCGTTTAACAGCCAAAGGTATGCGTATTATTGATAAAAAAGGTATCGATGCAGTATTAGCTGATATTCGTGCCCGTGGCGAGAAAATCTAAGGAGCTAAAAAATGGCAGCTAAAGGTGCTCGTGAAAAAATCCGTTTAGTTTCAACTGCGGAAACTGGTCATTTTTATACCACAACTAAAAATAAACGTAATATGCCAGAAAAAATGGAAATCAAGAAATTTGATCCAGTTGTGCGTAAACACGTTATTTATAAAGAAGCTAAAATCAAATAACTTAGCTTTAATAAATCAGAAAACCCGACTTGTTCGGGTTTTTTCATATAGTAAAGATAAAGAAAAATATGCCTGAATTACCTGAAGTTGAAACAACATTAAATGGGATCCGCCCTCATTTACAAAATGCTATGATCGAAAATGTCATCGTTCGTAATAATAAACTACGGTGGGATGTTAGCTCTGAATTATCTATGCTCAAAAATTGTAATATTTTAGATTTGCAACGCCGAGCTAAATATATAATCATTAAAACAGAACAAGGCTTCATAATCGGTCATTTAGGTATGTCAGGAACACTACGAGTCGTACCATATAATAGCCCTATCGCCAAACATGATCATATTGATATTGTGCTAAATAATGGCAAATTATTACGATATAACGATCCTAGACGTTTCGGAGCTTGGTTATGGACTGATAATATAAAAAATTTTCATCTCTTCTTAAAACTGGGCATAGAACCACTCTCTGAACAATTTAATACTGATTATTTGTGGAAAAAATCTCGTAAAAGACTTACTGCAGTCAAAACTTTTCTAATGGATAACACTATTGTGGTAGGTGTTGGCAATATCTATGCTAGCGAAACTTTATTTCTATCAGGAATTCATCCTCAAAAAATAGCAGGAACGCTAAGTAAAAAACAATGTGAAATATTAGTTCAAACAATAAAACAAGTACTAGAAAAAGCTATTAAACAAGGTGGCACCACGTTAAAAGATTTTCTCCAACCTGATGGGCGACCTGGTTATTTTACTCAACAATTATTAGTTTATGGCAATAAAAACCAACCTTGTACAAAGTGCGGTACAAAAATTGAAAGTTTAATTATCAATCAACGAAATAGCTTTTTCTGTCCAAAATGCCAAAAAAAATAACTATTGCTTTTTACGCACTAGAATTAAGAATCGGCAATCGTAGGGATTATCTTTATCTTTAGTGCGGTAAATTTCTTGTTCTATTTCCCAGTCCTGATAATTAATTGCTGGAAAATAGGTATCGCCATCAATATGAGCCTGAATCTCAGTAAGATAGATTTTATCAGCAAGATGGAAATATTGTTTAAATAATTCCCCTCCACCGATTAGCATGATCTCTTTATGATCTTTTAAAAAACTTACCGCACTTTCAAGACTGCTCTGCCAAATTATTCCTTTTTTTTCATAAGGGGTACGGGAAAGTACTATGTTAATACGTTTTGGTAGAGGACGACCAATACTTTCAAAAGTCCTCCTTCCCATAATTACAGGCTTGCTTAAAGTATTTTGACGAAACCAAGCTAAATCCGCAGGTAAATGCCATGGCATTTTATTGTTTCTACCAATCACTTGATTCTTGGTCATCGCTACAATTAGGCTTAACATTTTCTTTCCTCAGAACTACACAACTGGTCTTTGTCGATAAAATAACAAACCTGGCAATGCTAGACCAAACACAAGAGCGGATAAAATAAATCCCGTTTTGATGAAATAATCGATCATCTGAGAAAAAAGTTGCTCAGACGGTCCATAGTGATTAATTTGCACTATTGCAATCATCGCTTTATAAGCATAAACGCCAGGTATCATAGGTATCACTGCGGCGACAGTAAACACTTTTGGATGAGCTAAATAACGATGTGATAAATGTACACCAATAAAGCCTATTAATCCTGCCCCAATAAAAGTAGCAAAAATTAAAGGCATATCAAAATAAACAAGAAGTGTCCGTAATCCATGCCCCAACATTCCTAAAATAGCACAGTATTTCAATACCCTTTTTGGTACGTTAAAAACAAGGGCGAATCCTACTGCTGGTATAGCAGAAAAAAACATATCATCTAGTAACATTAAAAGCAGTTGCATAGAATTAGCTCCCCCAACTGGTAATATCTAGTAAACTTAGTGCAGCTACAATACCCAAGCATGCTCCAAAAGTTAATATAGTAGCTATAGTCCACCGACCAAGCCCCATATTAACATGACCTTTTAAAATATCTGCAAGAGCATTAATTAATGGAAAACCTGGTACTAATAACAATACACTGGAAGCAAGTGCTATGTGAGGATCATTACCTAAATTATATTTCAGCCCAAGCCCCGCAATTATTGATGCGATAAATGCGGTGATTGAAAAAACAATAATGGGATTATAATGCCGTTTTGACAATTCTTGCCGCACAAACATCGCAATGCTAGAAGCAAAGAAAGTAATCAATGAAATCATAGCATCACCACCAGACAAATGGGCAAAACTAGCACAAGATAAACCTATCATGAATACAACAAAATATCGATTATATTTGAGAGGGGTAATACGATTTAAACGATTTCGCACTTGAGACACATCATATACTTTTCGTTCAGCTGTAATGACAATCCGTTGAACTTCAGTTACGACCTGCATGTTAATGCCTCTATCCAGATTTTTACGAGCGGTAGTGATACAATGCCCATTAAACAGAGTTGTTAAAATTACTGCATTTGGCGTTAACGCACATTCTACGCTATCCATTCCTAATGCTATGCCAAGTCGATGAGCCATCTGTACTATAACCGCACTCTCAGCACCATATTGCAGCAACATCAATGCAACTTGTACACAAAGTCTCGTAACTTCCCTCTGTCTGTCATTATCTTTTTCAACTTGCATTTTTCATTTACCATTAAAAGATCAAAATAAAATATTGAGTATTATGCAAATAAATTTTATTTTATTCCATAAATCTACAGTCATTTTTAATGATTTTTTTAAGTATAAGTGCTAATTTATAAAAAATAAAAACGGAATGAAAATAATGAACATGATAAAAAATAAGACTATAGTCGTCAAATTCGGTACCAGCACCTTGACTCAAGGTTCAAAAAAACTAAACCTACCCCACATGATGGAAATTGTACGACAAATCACTCATCTACACCAAGCGGGATTTAATATTATCATTGTTACTTCTGGTGCAATGGCTGCGGGGCGTGACTATCTAAATCACCCTAAATTGCCACCAACAATCGCTTCAAAACAACTCTTAGCAGCAGTAGGGCAAAGTCAGCTTATTCAAACTTGGGAGCGATTATTTGCTATTTATGATATTCACATTGGACAAATTTTGCTAAGCCGTGCAGATATTGAAGATCGTGAGCGATTTTTAAATGCAAGAGACACATTACATGCTTTATTAGATAATAGAATTATTCCCGTAATAAATGAAAATGATGCCGTAGCAACCGCAGAAATTAAAGTCGGAGATAACGATAATTTATCAGCACTAGTAGCCATTTTGGTCCAAGCTGAACAATTATATTTATTAACTGATCAACAAGGTCTCTTTGACAGCGATCCTCGTTCAAATCCAGAGGCAAAATTAATTCCTGTAGTAAAAAAAATAACTAACCATATCCGCTCTATTGCTGGCGGCAGTGGCTCTGCACTTGGCACGGGAGGGATGTCTACTAAAATTACAGCAGCTGATATAGCAACTCGTTCTGGTGTTGAAACTATTATCGCTTATGGTAATCACAAAAATGTAATTATAGATTTAGCTTATGGTAAAGCAATCGGTACAAAATTTGATGTTCAAAATGATCGTCTGGAAAGTCGTAAACAATGGTTGTTTGCCGCACCAATTACAGGCGAACTCATTATTGATCAAGGAGCTGAAAATGCCGTGTTAATTCAGCATAAATCTTTATTGCCAGCTGGAATTATACAGGTTACAGGATGCTTTTCTCGTGGTGAAGTAGTAAACATTAAAACTTTACAAAACAAGTCTATTGCTAAAGCAATGGTTCGTTATAATAGCGATGCTCTTAACTTAATAAAAGGGAAAAAATCACAAGATATTGAACACACTCTTGGGTATGAATATGGTCCAGTCGCAGTACATCGAGATGATATGGTAATATTATAAAATCAAAAAACTCACCGCACTTAATCGTAAAATCAACAAAGTGCGGTGCAGTTTAGTTGAGTTTTAAATAATTATAGAATATCTAACAATTCTACTTCAAAAATTAACGTGCTAAATGGCGGAATTGATGCTCCAGCACCACGCTCACCGTAAGCTAAATGGTGAGGAATTGTAAGTTTCCATTTTGAACCAACGGGCATCATAGAAAGTGCTTCTATCCAACCTGCAATAACCCCAGTAACTGGAAATTCTGCTGGCTGACCTCGTTTTACTGAGCTATCAAATACTGTGCCATCAATCAAAGTACCTGTATAATGTACCCTTACTTTATCCTGACGGCTTGGTACTGCTCCGTCACCTTCCACTAGCACTTCATATTGCAGGCCAGAATCCGTCGTCTTAACTCCTGATTTCCCTTGATTTTCTGCTAAATATGCTTTCCCCGCTTCCTCAATTTGTTTAAATTGAGCTTGTGCTTTTTCTGCTGCTTCACGCTGTAATTTTTGCAACGCTTGCATAACTTCATTTAAATCTAAAGCTTGTGATTGCTGATTTAACGAATCGTAAATCCCTTTAGCTATAGCTTCAACATTCACATTCATTTGACTTTCTAATAATTGTTGACCAATTTGTAAGCCAATACCGTAGCTACCTTTAGCAGATATGTCATCTAATTTAATTTGTTCAAAAATTGACATTATTTTTCCTTTGTCATTGTAGTTAAAAATCATTTTTTTAGAGCTAAAACATCACCCATTTTAACAGCCACATTCGCCTCTAATGGTAATGCAAACTCCACTTGATTTGGTTGAAATAAATTTATCACAGTTGATCCTAGTTGAAATGCTCCCATTTCTTGCCCTTTCTGTAACTTAATCGCGTTTTCGTCGTCATAAGTCCAAGTCTTTACTTCGTTATAGCGAGGTGGATTAATCACGCCAGCCCATGCAGTACTAATACTTGCAGTAATAGTTGCACCAACTAAAATTTGCACTATTTTGCCAAAGTCAGTATCAAATACACAAATTACTCGTTCGTTACGAGCAAATAAATTTGGAACATGCTCTGCTAAAAAAGGATTAACTGAAAATAAACTGCCAGGGACATAAATCATTTTACGCAATATTCCATCGCAAGGCATATGAACTCGATGATAATCACGAGGAGATAAATAAGTGATAACAAAATCACCATTCTTAAAGTGATCAACTAATTCTTTATCTTCCGCCAGTAAATCTGCTAACTCAAAGTAGTGTCCTTTAGCTTGCAGTAGTAACTGATCATCAATTTTTCCAATCTGACTAATTTTTCCATCTGCTGGCAAACAAAGTGCGGTAGGATTTTGATCAATATTTCTAGATCCTTCTGCTAAAGAACGAATAAAAAATTCATTAAAACTAGCATAATCACTAAATTCCTTTTTTTCAGCTTCTGCCATATTAATGTTATATTTTTTAGCGAACAACTTAATGATGAAGTGCGTCACTATTCCCCATTTCTGCTTAGCCAACCAACCAGCAAAACGAGTTAAATAAAGCTGTGGCATCACATATTGAAAAGCAATTTTCAAACGTTTCCAATAAGAAATATATTGTTGACTTGAATTCATAAAATTTCCCTGCTTGGTAAAATAGATTGCAGATTATACCAATTTATTATTGTTGTGCAACAATTCAGCGTAAAATGTAATTTACTTGCTATATAATCTAACAATACTTCAATACTTTTGGAAAGAAAAAATAAATAATTACTGATAAAATACACCTTATCTTACAAACTCACTAAATTGAAGTTGGTAATAATCGCCATCTTTATCGTAGGAAATAAAACGTGGAAATCTCTCTCCTGCGTATTTTTTAACCACAAAAGACTTTTCTCCCATATGAAATTGATAACTAATCTCCGCAAAAGTGCGGTTATTTTCAGTAATAGTTTTTTGCGTTTTTTGTAATCGCACATTTTTCATCAGATATAATTTTTTACCGTTAGTAATTTGAAAATTCTGTGGTAGTTTATCAAAATAACTAAGCTGAAAAGCGATAGAAAATAAATCAAATACAGGTAAATCACTTTTTTCTAATTTCACACCGCTCTTAACCTTACCATACTCAATTTTATTACCTCGAATTTCTGCTTTAGCATAAAGTTTTCCATTACGTAAATCTTGATAATTTTTCATTAAAAATTGATCTGATTGTTTTTCTCCTGAAGATTGAAAACGAATCTTATACAAAGGTATGTTAATTTTCGCATTTATAATGTATTGATTATCCTGCATTTTAAAATTTACATACGCAGGCATTAAATAATTCGATTTATATTTTAATTGAATATCCACATTTGCTTCTGCTTGCAAAGTAAACATCAATAAAGCAAAAAATATAGTAATAAACAAAACTGATTTCTTCATTTTTTACCCTAAAATAAAGGCGGAAATTTAATTTTCCGCCTTAAGTTTCATTCAATTATGCTACAAAACCTACGGCTTTATATACCGCACTTAATGTAGCTTTTGCACGCTGACGAGCCTTTTCTGCCCCCTCTGCGGCAATACTTAATAGCAACGTTTCATCATTACGAAATTGATGATAACGCTCTTGAATTTGAGTCAATAAAGCAGAAACTTCTTCTGCTACAGCAGTTTTTAAATGACCATACATTTTACCTGAAAACTCGTCCTCAAGTTGAGCTATAGGTTTTCCTGTTACTGCAGATAAAATATCCAATAAATTGGATACACCTGCTTTATTTTTTACATCATAACGAATCAGTGGCGGCTCATCAGAATCAGTAACTGCTCTTTTAATTTTTTTGGCAACTAATTTAGGATCTTCAAGCAAACCTACAACGTTGTTACGGTTTTCATCGGATTTAGACATTTTCTTTTCAGGCTCAAGTAAAGACATAACTCTTGCCCCAGTTTTTGGAATAAAAACTTCTGGAATCGCAAAAAGATCACCATACAACGAATTAAAACGTCCAGCTATATCTCGAGTAATTTCTAAATGCTGTTTTTGATCTTCCCCTACAGGCACTTGATTAGTTTGATAAAGTAAAATATCAGCTGCCATCAATACAGGATAAGTAAACAAACCTACATTAATATTTTCAGCATGGCGTGCCGATTTATCTTTAAATTGAGTCATTCTGCCCATTTCACCGAAATAAGTATAGCAGTTTAGGATCCATGCTAACTGTGCATGTTCAGGCACATGTGATTGGATAAAAAGAGTGCTTTTTTGAGGATCTAAGCCACAAGCTAAATAGATTGCTAAAGTATCAAGAGTAGCTTTATGCAAAGATATAGGGTCTTGACGAACGGTAATCGCATGCTGATCCACTATACAATAGAGACATTCGTAATCATCTTGCATTTTTGCCATATGCCTCAACGCCCCCAAATAGTTACCAATAGTCAATTCACCTGAGGGCTGAATACCGCTAAATACAATAGGTTTCGTCATTTTTATCTTTTTTCCTTGTAAATTTAAATAATTTCTAAAATTTCACTAAAATCATCTAACACCCAATCAGGATGAGATTCACTAATTGGAATGTTGTAATTATAACCATAAGTTAATCCGACAACTGAACAGCCAGCTGAATGGGCGGCTAAAATATCATTACGAGAATCGCCTACAAACAAAATTTGTTTTGGATACAAACCAAATTTACCACATAAATAATAGAGGGGTGCTGGATGCGGTTTAATTGCAGGCAAAGATTGCCCACCAAGCATTTCACTAAACAAGTGGTCAATACCAAAAGCATTTAATACAGGCTGTACATGTTTTGTAGGTTTATTAGTGATCACTGCTAAAATAAAGCCACGTGCTTTTAACGTCTCTAGCGTTTCTTTCACATTAGGATATAATCGACTGATATTACATAAATTTTTTCCATAATATATCCCAAACTGTCGTTTAAAATCAGCAAATTGCTGTTGATTTAAAACAATTCCACTTTGTTGCTGCGACCAAGCTATAGCTTTATTACTCAACACATCTGCACCGTTACCAATCCAAGTTAAAACGAGAGATTCTGGAGCTTGAGGTAAATTAAAATCTGCAAGTGCAGTATTTACGGATAAAGACAAATCAGGCAGGCTATTCACTAATGTGCCGTCTAAATCAAATCCAATAAGTTTAAATTGCGATGTCATTACTTTGTCACCTTCTCTAATTCTAACCGCATTTGATCGATTACTTTTTGATAATCAGGTTGCCCAAAAATTGCCGAACCTGCTACAAACATATCCGCTCCAGCCTGTGCAATTTGAGCAATGTTTTCTATTTTTACTCCCCCATCAACTTCTAGCCGAATATCAAATCCACTTTCATCAATGCGACGGCGTGCCTGTTTTAGTTTTTCTAACGTTGACGGAATAAAAGATTGTCCACCAAAGCCAGGATTTACTGACATCAATAAAATAACATCTACTTTATCCATCACATAGTCTAAATAATTTAGCGAAGTAGCTGGATTAAAAACCAAACCCGATTTACAACCACAGTCACGAATAAGTTGCAAAGAGCGGTCAATATGTTCAGTAGTTTCAGGATGAAAAGTGATGTAATTTGCCCCAGCTTTAGCAAAATCAGGAATAATGCGATCTACTGGTTTAACCATCAAATGTACATCAATGGGAGCGGAAATTCCGTAATCACGCAAAGCTTGACAAACAGCTGGTCCAAAAGTTAAGTTCGGCACATAATGATTATCCATTACATCAAAATGGATTACATCTGCACCGCACTTCAACACATTCTCCACATCTTCTCCCAAACGTGCAAGATCGGCAGACAATATTGAAGGAGCTATCAAATAAGGCTTCATAAAATCCCCCTAAGTATTCACAAACTTAGGCTAGTTTACTACTTAATTACGTAAACTTTAAGGAATTATTTTATAAAATTGTTATAATCAAAGGCTCATCAACCCAACTTCTCTAATTATTATGCAATATTTTCTACAGGGATTTTTAATCTGTGCAGGGCTAATCACTACAATTGGTGCCCAAAATGCCTTTTTAATCAAACAAGGCTTACTCAAACAGCATATTTTGAGCTTAATTTTGCTATTTTTTATATGTGATGTAGTTTTATTTTATGTAACTATTTTTGGACTAGGAACATTCATTAATCAAGACTCTATTGCTAGCGTCGCACTTGCTTTTATTGGCAGTTTATTTTTATTAGTTTACGGCACAAAATCGTTGATTTCCGCTTATCAAGGTAGCACAGCATTATTAGTAAAAAAAACGGAGCAATCACAATCTTTCAAAAAAATTATATTAATTGGTTTAGCTGTAACTTTACTCAACCCTCATGTCTATTTAGATGTAGTTGTGATTATTGGTGGGATTGCAGGTACATTACCAAAAGAAGGTAAACTGCTATTTTTAATTGGAAATTCTACTGCTTCCGCATTATGGTTTTTTGGTGTAGGCTACGGTTCAAGACTGCTCGCTCCCTTATTTAAACGTCCTATCACTTGGCAAATTCTCGATACTTTAACAGCAATAATAATGTGGATAATTGCATTTAGCTTAGCTAAATACGCTGTTAATCTATTGTGATTATTTCTATACAGACTAAAAAATAAAAGGGCTTTCACGAAAGCCCTTTATGTTAAACTTAGAAATGAGATACTAAAAACGTGTTTCTATCGAAATGGCAAAATTGCGTTTCGGTGCAGTAAAGCGATTAATTCCTGGACTATTACGCCCAACAGTGCGAGAAGTATACCCCCGCGTGTACAAATTATATGCACTATCCCATGTTATGTAATCTCGATTAAACAAGTTAAACACGCCCATATTTAATGTTACATCTTTACTGAGTTTTATTTGTCCAGTTAAATCAACAACGAAATAAGATGGACTTAAGTGTGGCCATTGACGTTTTTCTGCTTTTTTCCCTTCATATCCATATTCGGTTTCTTCAGCATCCTTAGCTTTTTTCGATGCACTATAACGCCCTATCAAACTCACACTCCATTTCTCAGCTTCATAGTCAATGCCTGTAACAACTGTCCATGGTTGAATAGATTTTAGCGGATCACCGTCATGATTTTTTCCCTTGCTATAACTGCCTTTCAAATGAAATGTTAAGCCATCAGATAATCCTATTGATGAACCATTAAGTGAACCGCTAAATTCTATCCCTCTAATGGTTGCTCTCGGTTCATTCACAAACATCGTGTAAGAATTTTGAATACAGTAACCTCTTGTTCTAGCCCATTCACGTGGAATCTGTGTACATTTCATTTCACGTTCTTGAATAAAGTTATGGTAGCGTGTACGAAATACCCCTAAGCTAAATTGAGAGTATTGATTTTGAAAACGGTAACTTAATTCATGATTAAGTGCGGTTTCTGTTTTCAGATCTGGATTAGGAAGAAATTGTGCTCCACTACCTCCACGCTCTTCAAAATAGAGATCTTCAACACGTGGTACTCTAAAGCCTGTACTTAAACGATAGCTGATCTGATGCAATGGGTGCAATTGATACTCTAAACCAAGTTGCCAAGAAAGATGAGATAATGTTTTTTCGACAGGATCAAATTGTGTTCTATTAATATTATTTTGAGGATGTAACGGCTCATAGTTGTAGTGATCCCAACGCCCCCCTCCGATTAATTTCAAAGATTTTCCAATTTCAATATCATCAATAAGAGACAAAGAAAATACTCGAGATTTGACAGGCACAATTTCAGTGTAATTATCTCGACCTTCTTTTTTAAACTTATCTTTTTGCCAATTGCGGAAAGTGAGGTGTCTATTCTTGTTTTCTAAAAACTTATCACGGAATTCAACTTTTGCAGACAAATGATGAATTCCTGCAAAATTTAAAGGTCGAGCGGAAAACTCTCCTTGAGCTATAGATTGTTTCTGTAAGTACATCAGCGATATAACCGCATCCAGTTTATCTGGAACATTTTTGCTGAACTCTTGGAGATCAGAAAATTGCTTAATGTCTTGTTTTGCCAATAAAATTTTAGCAGTTTCTAACCAAGACGAACCGCTATATCGATACTCAAGACCATAACGGCGATATGGAGTTTGATCTTTAGCAAAACGGTAAGCATCACCAAGATCTAATGTTTTTTCTTCTGTAAACTTCTTTTCTTGTCTATCCTCAAAAAATGCCGTAACGCGATGATTATTGTTAAGATTATAGCCAACTTTACTTAACCATGATGTTGTATGATATGACATTGGATTTGGTTTGCCCCGCTTATCCCCATAAATATCATCGCCTTTACCATTATTAATGGTCTCATGCCCCCAACGTTTAGTTAATTGAGCAAAACCGAAAAAGCCATCCGTTTTAAAACCCGTCCCTAATACTTGACGCCACTCTCTATTTTTTGATGTGTAACCTGTCTTTAGATAGCTACCAAAAGTGCGGTCAATATCAACAAAGTCTTCAATCTCTTTAGTTCTAAAAGAAACCGTTCCGCCCATAGAACCGCTACCATCCATAACAGAATTCGCACCTTTTTGCACCGACACCATACCAAGATTTTCGTATTCGGTATTATTAATATTTCCGTTATGGCGTTCCGTCGAATAACGAGCAGAAGTCTTCATTGTAGATTCTGCTTGTGGAATGCCGTCTACAATCACAGCTACTCGATCTTGATCAACGCCACGAATAGCAAATCCGTTACTCCCCGATCTTCCGCCTTCAGGTACACCAATACCTACTTCATTACGAAATAAATCACGTTCATTGGATACTAAGTTTTTACGTAGCTGATCGGCTGTTTGGTTTGATTGAAAAGGTATGGAATCAATACTCTCCTTTACTGTTATTTCACCCAGTTTTGTTACTTGTTTATTATCATGTATGGCATCTTTATTTATGGCGGAATTCGCAAAAGTCAATGTAGGTAGTGTTGAAAAAGTAGAGATGAATAATGAATTAATAATAGTGTGAAATTTAAATTTCATAATAAATACGTAGTTCCTTATAGCTAAATGTTGTGTAATTGCCCCAATAATCAAAGGATTATATGAGAATGATAATTAATAATAGGTTTAGCATAATAGATTAAAAGAATAAGAAATTCAATAAAAAAAGAGCGATAAGTTTTCTAAAAATATCGCTCTTTATTGTTATTTAAATATGCTGTTATTTACGCACAGCAATAGCTTCTATTTCAATACCAACATCCTTTGGCAAACGAGCAACTTCAACGCAAGAACGGGCAGGAAATGCAGAATGATTATTTTCTGCAAAAAAACGTTCATATTCCGCATTAACTACTGAGAAATCGTTAAGTTCTTTTACAAAAACAGTTGTTTTAACAATATCAGCAACTCTCAATTCCGCTTTTTCAACAATTGCTTTAACGTTTTCTAATGACTGGCGAGTTTGTGCTTTAATATCAGAAGGAATTTCCCCCGTAGTTGGATTCACAGGGATTTGTCCTGAAGTAATTACTAAGTTGCCTAAATCTACAGCTTGGACATAAGGTCCAATTGCTGCGGGTGCATTATTCGTATGAATTATTTTTGTCATCTTATTATCCTTAATTTTCTAAATTAATTACGAAAAAGGAGAGCATAGAAACTTAAATATCACGTTTCTTATCTATCAGTTTCCAGCAAAGCAATAATTTTTTTAAGTGATTCAATTTCTTTTTCTTTTTGAGCTAATAATTCATCTTTGTGAGAAATGAATAACTTTAGTTTTTCAATTTCTATAGTAGCCACATCAGCACTGCTATAATAAGTTAACGAATTATTATCACAATTTTCATTCATATAAAAAAACAGTCCTTTATCAGAATTAACAAGATCGGACAAACTCATGTTAAAAATTTGAGCAATTTGCACTAATTTATCATAGTGTAATTTAGTTTCACCTCGCTCAATTTTAGCGTAACCACTTAATGACATATTCATTTTACTTGCCATTTCTTCTTGCGACCATTGACGAATTTCTCGCATTAAGCGAATTTTATCATGCATTCCCATTTACACCTCACAAATTGAGCAATTATAACTCAAAATGGGTGTCTAATTGCCTTATTTGATTCTAGTGAACTACTAAACTTTTTCTTAGAATTTACTTGCACTTATCGGTGCAATCGTTTCTATTTTTACACATTTAAGAGGACTTATCTATGAAAAAATTAGGAAAATTATCAACATTAGTAGCAGCTGCTATTTTATCCACTGGTTGTGCAACAATAGTCAGTGATAGCGATTATCCTGTTAGCATTCAATCTAACCCTAGTGGAGCATCTTTTGTAATAAAAAACAGAAAAGGTAACGTTATTACATCAGGAATCACACCACAAGTAGTTCTGTTAAAAGCTGGGGCTGGATATTTTAAAAAAGAAAAGTATCAAATTACTTTCACTCCTCAGGGTAAAAATGCTAAAAGCCGAAATTTTGTTTTAGAAGCAAAACTTGATGGTTGGTATATTGGAAACCTTGTTTTTGGTGGACCAATTGGGTTGCTTATTGTTGATCCTGCAACTGGTGCAATGTACAAACTACCCGAATTTTTCTATGCAGATTTAGTTGGAAATAACCAGACAGGATTACATATTATTTCAACAGAAGTTTTAACTGCTGAACAAAAATCAAAATTAGAGCCAATTAATTTATAAAATAAGTTATAGCAAAAATGACTCTCAAGGCAAGCTCACTTTTTCTATTTTTAGGTAAAGTATCATGAAAAAATTAATTTTACTTGCCTTTATTATGCTTCTAAATGCTTGTGCTACAGTACCAATGACATCTGTAGAAGAAAGTAATAAAGCAAAACAATTTCCTGATCCTGGAAAACAAAAATCAGGTCTTTATATTTATCGTAATTCTTTTATTGGATACGCTCTCAAAAAAGATCTTTATATTGATGGTAAATTTATTGGCGAATCTGCTCCTAATGTTTTCTTTTACAAGAAAATTGCTCCTGGTCAACATAAAATCTCAACTGAATCTGAATTCAGTAATAACGATATAAATCTGACGACTGAAGGTGGAAAAAACTACTTTATCCGTCAGTATATCCGATTTGGTGTATTTGTTGGTCAAGCTGGTTTAGAAGTGGTGCCTGAGACTAAAGGTAAAGCAGAAGTATCTAAGTTAAATATGGCGAAGTCCATAGTAGACAATTAATACTACAATAAATGGATCCTATTATTTTTAACAAAGGATAATATTTAATCAATAAGCAGTTATTTACTTTCAGAAAAACACGATAAAAAAATAACTGCTTGTATTTCATTACGATCATTTTCAATGATCAAATACTAGCACTAAATCACAACCCATTTAATGCATTAATAACTCGAACCTCATCAAAATAAGGCAAATCTTCAAGTAAAATGCGTCTTTCTTGTATCTTACCTTCTGCTAGCAATTTTTGTCGTTGCGTTCCTTTTAGCAATGGCGTATTGGATGTCATCCATTGATTGTTTTTTCTAAAAATTAAATTACCTATAGAACAATCCGTCACGTTACCTTGTTTAATAATAATAATTTCATCGCAACCTTGTTTTTGTTGTAATAACTGTTCAAAAATAGCACGGTGACTAAATTTAAGATGATAATCAATATCATCACAAATTACGGGTTGAAAAGTGCGGTAGTTTTTGCGTTGATAAGGAAAAAATTGAATTTGATAATGTTCTTTGTTGTAATCAATACGACAGCGAATAATGTCGCTATTAATTTCACTGTAAATTCGCTTATTTTTGTCAATAATCTCTACAAGATTAATACTTTTTTCGACATATCCCCCATAAAATTCAGCTACACTTTTTTCATAACGTTGTTGGTGTAAGGCGATGTTTTGAACTTGCTGTTTGACAATACAAATTGTTTCAAATAGAGGAAACATCATTCATCTCCGCTTTTTAAGGGAACATACACTTTTTGAATTAACTCTTGATATTCATCTAAAAGCTCACTCTGAATAGTGATGCCACCACCGCTACGAAAATAAAACTGCTGTTCTTTTTGCTCAATAAAACGAATTGCGACCGCACTTTCTACGCTATCTCCATCAAAAATACCAAAAATTCCCGTATAATAACCACGTTTTTGTTGCTCTGCTTGATAAATAATTTCCACTGTTTTTTGTTTCGGAGCTCCACTTATCGACCCTGCAGGTAACAATTTCGCTAAGATTGAACCAACTTGCAGTTGCCAATTCTCTGCAAGATCACCGCAAATTTCCGAACTTGTTTGCAAAATTGCCCCTTTTTCAGTCATAATTTTTTCAATATAACGAAAACGAGTAACTTCAATATTTTTTGCTACAATCGCTAAATCATTTCGCATTAAATCTACTATGGTGTAATGCTCTCGTTGTTCTTTTTGTGAATTTAATAAAATGCTTTCCGCATTAGGCAAATTCGCATCTATAGTCCCCTTCATTGGATAAGTAAAAATTTTATTTTTTTCAATCTTGATAAAAGCTTCTGGAGAAAAACAAACAAAATGCTTATCAAACAACAGTTTATATTTGGCAGATGTGTGATAAAAAATCTGCTCTAGACTATAATTACATTCAATGCTTGTTGGATAAGTTAAATTTAATAAATAAGAATTACCTTTTTGTAGCTCGTCTTTAACTATTTTAAAACCCTTTGCATAATCGGTTAAACTCATTGGATTTTTAGATAAATAAAAATCTGGTAACACGGCATTAAAGCCAAAATTTACATTGTCCTTTCCTTTAATATCAAAGAAAATCCCTTTTTTCGCTACTTCCTCTAAAGGGAAAATAAGAGGCTTTTGTTGTTCAAAATCAATTAAAAAGAAAAAAGAGCGGTGTGATTTTCCATAATTATTTGCTTGTGCAATGAAGTCTTCAAATGACATAAACGTAATTTATTTAGTAAAATATAACAATGAACTGTCTTTGATTTTAGCTTAAGATAATGAAAAAAACGATCAATTTATTGATTATCAACAATCAAGATTCTTTCACTTATAATTTAGTGGATTTGATTCGTCGAATTAATGTTTCGTTTCAAGTGGTCGATGTGGCAAATTTAGTACTTGATGAAATAGAAAATTTTACACATATTTTAATTTCTCCAGGTCCTGATGTGCCTACCGCTTATCCTCAGTTATTTAATATGTTAAAACGATTTTATCAATATAAGCCTATACTGGGGATTTGTCTCGGTCATCAAACTATTTGCCAATTTTTTGGAGCTGAATTATATAATTTACCTCATGTGCGACACGGTCAAGCAAAAACGTTAAAAGTGCGGTCTGTTTCTCCTCTGTTTTACAATCTTCCTAAAACGTTCCAAATTGGGCTATACCACTCTTGGGCTGTGGCAGAAATAAATTTTCCTAAAGAGTTAGAAATTACTGCACTTTGTGATGATGAAATAATTATGGCAATTCAACATAAAAATTTGCCTATCTATGGTGTGCAATTTCATCCTGAATCTTATATTTCAGAATATGGTGAACAGCTATTAACAAACTTTTTAAAAGATAATAATTATCAATAACCATTAATTGATAGGTATGATAAATAAAATACATTAATAATAACCTGTTTATTTGTATGGAAATTTGGCATATTATATACAGCGTAAAGACAAAACCTAAACTAAGGAGATTATCATGAAGAATACTATCGGTTTAAATAAAAATGCGGCAGAGAAATTAGCTACAGAATTAAATAATTTACTCGCTACTTATCAAGTATTTTATATGAATGTGCGTGGTTACCATTGGAATATCAAAGGCGTAAACTTTTTTGAATTACATGCGAAATTTGAAGAAATTTATGATGATCTTGTTGTGAAAGTAGATGAAGTTGCAGAGCGTATTTTGACTCTAGGCTACACTCCAAGTAACGCTTTCAGCGAATATTTAACTAAGTCTTTAATTAAAGAACACATTGGTGCAACTGCTGCCCAAGAATGCTTGACTGGTACATTGGCTGGATTTAAAACTCTCATTAAAAAACAACGTGAAATTCTTGAATTAGCAAACGAAGCTGACGATGAAGGTACTGCTTCACAAATGAGCGACTATATTAAAGAGCAAGAAAAACTAATCTGGATGTTCACTGCTGCTTGTGAAACTTGCAATAAATAATTTAATAAGTAAATAATTTATATAAAAGCCAACATTATGACAATGTTGGCTTTTTTCGTTTTTTATTAATTTCTGTAACGCTTAAATACTTACTTCTTACGATCGCTTCCAAACGGAGGTTTAGCAAACCAAACAACAATAACTAATAATAAAAACATAACAGCAGATAACCAAAATATCTCGTTTGCACCAATAATAAAACCTTGTTCAGTTATTTTTTGTGCTGCAAGCATTGAAGTTTGCGTATTGTTAAAACCTAAACTAGACATTTTTTCGTAAAACAGTTGTGCATTTGAATTATAAGGAGTAATCATTTCAGTCAAATTAGAATGATGCACCGCCTCACGATTGCACCAAAGAAACGTCGTTAATGATGTACCTATTGATCCTGCAAGCGTTCTCAGAAAATTAAACAAACTTGATGCAGATGCCATTTTATTAGCAGGTAAATCTGAAAGTGTAATCGTAGTTAATGGCATAAAAAAGCAAGCTAATGCCAAACCTTGCAACAATTGTGGTAGTGCAACATCAATAAAGCTCATACTAGATTCAAAAGTGACAGCTCGCCAATAAAATGTTAGAGCATAAACTAAAAAGCTGACAGTGACTAAAATTCGCATATCAATTTTTCGATCTAAGCGACCAATCAATGGCGATAACAAAATAGGGAAAAGTCCTACTGGTGCCGTCGCTAATCCTGCCCATGTTGCGGTATAACCATAAACTTGTTGTAATAACAAAGGAATAATAACAACCGAGCCAAGATAAATTAAAAAAGCGAGGCTAGTACATAAGCACCCCACACTAAAATTTCGAGATTTAAACAAAGCTATATCCACAATAGGATTGTTGTCAGTTAATTCCCAAATAATTAGCATAGTTAATGTAATTGTTGATACTATAGCTAATACCGTAATTTCAGTTGAATTAAACCAATCTAACTCTCTTCCTTGATCAAGCATCAATTGTAAGCAACCAACACCGATCATTAATAAAACTAACCCAATAATATCAACAGGTTGTTGAAATGTTGAAGTTTCTCTTTTTCCCAAAACTTTCCATGTAAAAAAAACAACAATTAAACCAATGGGTACATTAATAAAAAAAATCCATCCCCAATGTAGATTATCACTAATCCAGCCACCTAAAATAGGACCAAAAATAGGTGCAACTACTACTGTCATCGACCAAAATGCTAATGCCATACCTCGCTTTTCAGTGGGATAGTTATTTAACAACAAACTCTGTGATAGTGGAATTATCGGACCAGCAGCAAGACCTTGTAAGATTCGGCATAAAATCAACATATTTAAGCTATGAGAAATGCCACACAACCAAGATGCAAGGACAAAAAAAGCGGTGGCAATTAAAAACAACCGCACTTCACCAAATCGCTTCGCTAACCAGCCAGTGATCGGAATAGAAATAGCATTCGCAACACCAAATGACGTAATTACCCAAGTTCCTTGACTAAAAGATTCACCTAAATCACCCGCAATAGTTGGAATAGCAACATTAGCGATAGTTGAATCTAATACTTGCATAAACGTAGCAAGAGATAATGCTAACGTCATTATGACTAATGGCACACCTTGCAATGATTTTTGCATATGACAACCTAATCTTTTTGAATTGTATTATTATGAATAATAGTTTCAATTAAATTTTCTACCGCACTTTGATCATATTGTAAAACTTCAGTGTGGAGCAATGGTGAGGCGGAGGATTCAGACTGCAATACTTCACCTGAATCATCAGAAATATCAACTTTAACTGTCGCTGACAACCCTAAACGTAAAGGATATTTTTTAATCTGCTCGGGATCGAGTTGAATACGAACTGGCACTCGTTGAACCACTTTAATCCAATTTCCACTAGCATTTTGAGCGGGTAAAAGAGAAAAGGCACTACCTGTCCCCATTTCAATTCCGACTACTTTACCATCAAATTCAATATCGCTACCATATAAGTCAAAAACTACTTTAACAGGTTGCCCAATTCGCATGTGTGTTAACTGTGTTTCTTTAAAATTAGCATCTACCCAAAGCTGTTGAGAAGATACAACAGCCATAAGCGGACTACCAACCGCAACTTTTTGCCCAACTTGAGCATTTCGACGAGCGACATAACCATCTACAGGGCTAAGGATTTTAGTTCTTTGTAAATTCAACCATCCTTGTTTTACTGCACTAATAGCTTTCTTAACTTCAGGTTGTTCAATTAATGGCTCTTCTTTCAATAAAGCCTGATTTGACGATAATTGATATTTTGCAGCTGCCAATTCAGCCTGAGCCAATACAACCGCACTTCTTGCATGTTGTAATGTCTCTTTATTAATGGACTCTGTTTTCGCTAAATGTTCACGCCGATTTAGATCTTCTTTTGCCTGTTTAAGTGCGGTTTCTTTTGCATGGACAACTGCCTCAAGCTGCTTCACAGTATAATTTAATTTTTCTATTTGACGTACTGTACTCGCTAGCATATTCTGAGCTTGCTCAAAATTAAGTTTTACATCAGTATCATCCAAAACCAATAAAACATCACCTGCTCGAACAAAATGCGTGTTATCTACGTTTATTTGAGCAACATTGCCATGAATCTGAGAAGATATCATCACTTGATTTCCATTAACATAAGCGTCTTGTGTTTCTTCGTAATTCTTGAGATATAAAAACCAATACAAAATAACACACAGCGTAATAATAAAAAGAGAAATGAAAAAATAAGATAGAAATTTTCTTCGAGCCGCTTTTTTATTAGAAAATGTGAAATTGCTTTTGGTTTGTTCAGACATAAACTATTCCTTTTATCTTTTAATTTCCTCAAACTTTTCTAAATGATTATTCAATTTTAATAGCAATCGAGTCAGCTCGGCATTTTCTTCATCAGACAAAATAGAAAAAATTGACCTCATTTGTTCCCACTGAGTTGGCAACAAACGAGAGAGAAAATCTTTTCCTTCTGAAGTAAGTTCTAATAAAAATCCTCTTCTGTCATTTTCTAATTGCACTCGTCTTAAATACTGACGAGAAACTAATTCATCAGAAATCCGAGTTGCATTAGTACGTGAATAACCAAGTATTTCACTTAGTTTTGATGGTTGGATAGAATAATTTGGTTGGATATACATAATTACTAACGTCATAAACAAAGTATCATTCAAACTATATTCTTTTAATAAGCAATTACGATGCTCTGCATAAAGCGTATTAACGTGCATAAGCAACCGAACCAACATAATAATATCCGTTGGCATCGCTGAATGTGATTCAGCAAACCTTTGTATTGAATTTTTTTGCTCTAAAAAAGAAATAATCATGATTTACCACCTCTGTAATGAAAAATCAGCTCAAATGATCGTATAACTAGGAATTAAAAATGTCAAAATAATATGAAAAATTTACCGCACTTACCCTTTTGTATATTTCATATTAATAATCATATACCCTTAAAAAATCCCTAAAAGTAACTTATATTGGGATTTATATTTGTTTTTTTTTGCACAATTACAGTATAATTCACACTCAATTTTTATAGATAACCAAAATGAGGTAAAAATGAAACCAACTTCAAGAAAACTACCTGGATGGGTGCATTTGCCGTTACTTGTTTTTATGGGGATTAGCCTATATCAAACAGCCAAAGGATTCACAGACTTACTTGGAAGCGAACTAGCATTGGCATTCTCAAGTGCACTTACTATGCTTATGTATGGACTTACTGTTGCTATTGGTACTCGTCGTATTAACGGTTTATCAACTCTTGGCATAGTGGTGGTATATTTCTTCTGTTTTTTGTTCTCTTTTTCTGGGAATTTTAATTCGGTATATAGTATCTATCAAGAAGAACAGCTTTATCGTGATGAGCTCCTAAAGCACAAGCAACAATTAAATAATTTAGTTAGTGCAGCAAATAAAGCACTGGATAATTTTAGCCCTGAAATTGATTTAACTCGTCGTCGTGTAGAAAGCTTGACTGAACAATTAGTAAGCCAAATAACTGACCCGACCAATCCAGGTTATGGTGAACGTACCGAGCAAATAATGATAGAAATTGAAAAATTGTTGGATGAAAAAATCACCCGTTTTGGTGGCAAATCAAAAGCTAATACTAATTGGACTGCTATAGCTCAACTTTATAAAGATAACATATTTCGTATCGTTAAACGAAAAATTACTAGCAATGATTATCAAAAAGTAGAAAATATCCGCCAAGATATGCTACAAAAAGCACAGCAATTAGAACAATTGATTGAGAGCACTTTGAAATCAGCAGAGAGTGTTAAAGAAACTGGGTACGATGCCAATCTTAAAGCTGTCAATATTATTAATGCTATTGGTTCTCAAATGCAGAAATTTATCAATAATTCTGAACGTTTTCATTTTGAAAAAGTTCGGTTTGAAAGCCAAGAGTTTAAAAAAATCGCATTCACATTCCATTCTGCTTTTACTCAACATATTTTAGTCGCAATTTTACTCGCGATTTTCTGTATTTTTATTGATTGGGCAGTGATTTTAATGATGGGAATATTCTTTAGTCATAAGGAGCATGAAATTCCTGAGATTGTAACATCTCGTACCTCATTATAGGAGAGCAAATGTTAAATAATCCTCTTCAGAAACCAAATATAGTAAAACCGATTTCATTGTCAAAAGAAGGCTTTTTTGTTGACGTGGATGAGGAACAAGATGACTGGGAAGAGCAAATGTTAAATAATCCTCTTCAGAAACCAAATATAGTAAAACCGATTTCATTGTCAGAAGAAGGCTTTTTTGTTGACGTGGATGAGGAACAAGATGGCGGGGAAGAGCAAATGTTAAATAATCCTCTTCAGAAACCAAATATAGTAAAACCGATTTCATTGCCAAAAGAAGACTCTTTTGATGGCGTAAATAAGAAACAAGATGGCGGGGAAGAGCAAATGTTAAATAATCCTCTTCAGAAACCAAATATAGTAAAACCGATTTCATTGCCAAAAGAAGACTCTTTTGATGGCGTAAATAAGAAACAAGATGGCGGGGAAGAGCAAATGTTAAATAATCCTCTTCAGAAACCAAATATAGTAAAACCGATTTCATTGCCAAAAGAAGACTCTTTTGATGGCGTAGATAAGAAACAAGATGGCTGGGATATGTTTGATGATAGTGCAGAAGATGATTCAACTAGCCATCAGCCTCTTCCTTTACCTTCAATAGAAGATTCATACAGTCAAGTGATTGATAATGTAAAGTTTGAAGATAGAAAAGCAGTCTTAAAGATGGATCCACGAGAATATCAAAGAATTATAAATGAATTAAATGATAATGCAGAAAATAAACATTATGTATTATTTTTTGGGCAGCCTGGTTCAGGGAAAACGTGGATTATTGCTAGCATGTTATTCTATATGAAACAGTATGCATCAGGAAGTGCTTATCTTGATAGCAGTAAATCTTCTTCTCACGATCTCAATTTATTTTATGAGCTGCAGAATTATTTTTCAGGAGCGGTAACTGCCAAAGAGATTTCAAGGACAAGTGATCAGCAATATTCGCAATTTTCAATGTCATTTAAGCCTAAAAATAGCAAAAAGCCGCCGATAGAAATCGTTTTTATTGATTTTTCTGGTGAGCATTCTGATTTAGTTATGCGTTCGAATGATAATCAACACTCAGGTAAATTACCTGATTACTTGAATGTAATACTGGAATCTAAAGTAAATACTAAATTGGCTTTTGTTTACGATAGCTCTATTGAAGATCAAGTGGGTGAGCCTTTGCAGTTAAATGTGCTTGATGAGGTATTTACTCAAATTCGGATTATTCAGCGTAGGGAAAACAAAATTTTTCCTAAGGCTTTAATACTTTCAAAAGCAGATCTAATAGAACAAGAAGAAGCCACTTTATTGGCTAAATCAGGTTGGGATGCAACAGCTTACGCTAAGCTGAAGTTCCCTCAATTTAGTAATGGATTCTTTAATGAATCAGATGAGAATGTGTGTATTCTTTACAAAATTGGCACAATTTCTGAAGGAAAATTAGAACAATTTGATAAAAATTGTCCTGAGCGTTTTTTTAATTGGCTATATAAGCGGAGTACAGGGAAAGAAATCATTGCTTCGAACTCATTATTTAAGAAATTCAAAGATTGGTTTATGGGAGCTTAAGGTATGGAAAATACACAAAATTTACTCGGTTGGGGAATTATCGGTACACCTAAAGGAAGACAGGCCTCAGGAGATGGGTTAGATAAACAATTAAAATTAGCGAATAGTTATGACTTACCACAAGAATTTTGTAGTTCTCTACCAAGTCCTACACAAAAAGATTTTACGCCACTTTACTGTTTACAATTATTACAAAATAACGGTACACCAGTTTTAGCCTTATCGGAATATCGCCCTATTTTTGAACAAGGGCAAACACGCAGTGGAAGTTATTATGGGGCATTTATTGAGACTGCAAACTACGCATTTGATGAAAATAATGTTCAAGTTTTATTTGACAGTTTGTCTGAATTAAGTAGTTATCAACGCACTCACTTTATTGATGAAGAAAATACTTGCTACAAAGAGAGTATTTCTGGAAAAACATTTCCTGGACCAAGCAAAATTAATCAAATTGCATCGGATTTAGTTCCGTTAAAGCCTAATTTATTGAGTCAAACGGCACAGCAATCGGTGGCATACATTCAAGTCGGTAAAGAAGAGTTAATGGATGTTCTGAAAGCAGTTTTAAGGGAACAGTTTTATTATCGCTATCGCCAAATCTTTTTTTCAGAAAGTGAGCATGTTTCGACTCAAATTTCCAAAGAAACACCAATATTGTCATCTAGTTGGCTTATACATAGTCATTTATTTGTCATACCTTTTAAAAATGAGATTAGTTACTTACATCAAGCTGTGAATAAACTATCGGCTTTGGTGAAAAAGAAGACTGATGAATTACAGCGTTTACAAGTAAATCAAGAAGCTTTAATCCAAGAACGTGTTAAAGAAAAAAAGGAAATATTTCGATCTAAGATCAAGGAATACGAAGATTGTCTGCAAGACTATAAAAAAAATGAGGAAACTTATAAGCAAAACCAGAAAGTATTAGAGACTAAAAATAGAGTCTTAGAATCTGTAAAGAATATATTTTCACTGGACTATATCGAACAGTATGTTAAAGATGTGGAGCAACATAAGCAATCTATTAAGTCTCTACTCACAGATGTTGAGCGACAGGTGAGTTCAATTTCTCAGAATTTAAATCAGACAACGAAACACTCACAGAATCCCGAAATGACTAATAATAAACATCCTTTGAATAAGATTTTTATTGCATTAGCTGTTCTGTCTTTTATCTTATCTATGGGGACATTGATATTGTTATTAATGGGGAAAATGTACTTCAAGTTCTAAAAGAAAAATTAATTAATCCGCAAAATGAAATTCAAAAAGTTACTGAGTGAATGCAATCTTTAAATTCAGAGAACAATAAAGGCGATAAAAAAGAAGAGCTGTCTAAAAAAATAAAACACCTAAAAAATAGTAATTTTTCGAGATTTTTTAACACTAATAAAAGGAAAACATTATGAGCTTTAATGATTTAATTGATAACCCAACGCCCCGCTGTCCTTGCTTATTGGTATTAGATACTTCAGGCTCAATGAGCGGAGCTCCTATTCAACAACTTAATGCTGGTGTAAAACAATTTATTCGGGCGTTGCAAGATGATGATACTGCCAAACATTCAGTAGAGGTTGCTATTATGGTTGCTGGCGAAATGGTCGAGGAGGTTATGCCGTTTACCACTGCAAGCCATATTGAGCAGACTATAACTTTTGAAGCCTGTGGTTTAACCCCATTGGGTGAAGCGGTTTCTCGAGGATTAGATATGCTTGAACAACGCAAAGCTGAATATCAACAAACTGGGACATCTTATTATCAGCCGTGGTTAGTAGTGATTAGTGATGGAGCTCCAACTGATGATTGGCTACCAGCGGCAGCTCGTGCAAAAAGTCTTGCTGATAACCGTAAATTGATTTCACTTCCTGTTGGTGTAGATTCTGCGGATATGGATATTTTGGGTGAATTTAGTAACCGTCCAGCATTGAAATTAAACGGTTTAAAATTTGCTCAGTTTTTCCAATGGTTATCCGCAAGTATGAGTCGAGTTTCTAATTCGAATGTGGGGGATCAAGTTGGTTTACCACCTGTTGATGGTTGGGCTGCAATTTAAGAATCTTTTGCACCGCTTGCAAGCGGTGCAATTTGTGAGAAATTATGCAAAAAGTTTTTGATGTTAATCATATCTCTGTAGGTTTAGATAAAAAATTCGGCTCAGGCGGTGAAGCGGATATTTTTTCCCTCAAAGCAAAGCCAAATATTTTATTTAAACGTTACCACCAGCGTGTTCTTGATAAGAGAGGCCAAGAACTATCTAGAAAAGTTGAAGCGATGCGACATATTGCGATATTTCGTAACAATCCTTCATTAAGCTGGCCTAAAATTAGTTTGTATAATAATCGAAGGCAGTGGGTTGGGTATGCAATGTCTCGTAAGAACGGAATTAAATTTAATTCACTCAGCCCAATGGAATACAAAAACCATATCCCTGATATGGATAGACTTCACTTAGTAAATTATCTTATTCAGTTTGTACGTTTAGTGAGCGAGTTACATGCCCAAAAAGTGATGATAGGTGATTATAACCTGAATAATATACTTATCAATTTGAAGACACACCAAGTTATTTTATTGGATTGTGATAGCTTTCAAATTGATACATCAGAAAGTTTCTTCCAGTGTTTAGTTGGATCACCTGACACCACCCCAAGAGAACATCAAGGCGTTCCTTTTGAGACTGTCGCTTGTCGAACCTCAGAAAGTGAGCGTTTTTCTATTGCTGTACTGATATTCCAAGTGTTGATGAACTGGCGACATCCGTTCGATATGATAGGAGGGGAATCTCGGGCTCAAAATATCAAAAATGGTACATTCCCTTATACTAAAGATTCTGGTTCCAAAGTGCCAAAAGGTAATGCTTTACAAATGTGGAGAAATTTACCCTATGGTATCCGTACGCTATTTATTCGCACATTTACCGAGGGAATGGATAATCCTAAGGCTCGGGCTACATTATCTGAGTGGATAAAAGAGCTGAGAATATATTATAAAAAAATGCAACAAGGGGAATTATCCAAAGAGTTATCAGGTTTGGCTCCCTCTAATCAAACAGCTAAGCAGAATCAGCTTTCAGCACAATTACCTAAGCCAATGCAAACGGCTTCAAAAATAGGTAGTTTATTTAACAACATCTTTAAATAAGGATATAACTATGAAGTTTATTTTCACTCTTCTTAAAGTTTTTCGTTTTCGATCTCCTAAATCTGAGAAATTTCATCAAGAAAAGAAACAGGATAATAAAGAAATTGCTGAAATACAGGTTAAAAACAGCAAAGAAGCACAAGATGAGCAACTCGCAGCTATTGAGAAAATTTCAGTGATCACGAGCGAGAAAAATGAAGAGCAAATACAAGCAGTGGAATATCATCAGGAAAGTACAAAATCTCAGCAAGAGGAAGTCAGTTCAGAAGTTATTTTACGATTAGGAGAGTATATTCAACCAAGTTCATACTGGTTTGCACAATATGAAGCTGTTGCTGGTATTTCACACCGAAAAGCAACCGCTCCTCTACCCTGCCAAGACTCAGCAGTTGCATTTGTGTCTCCTAAACCTACTGTCATTATTGCTGATGGAGCTGGTAGTTCAGCAGTATCAGATTTGGGGTCAAAAGCCGTAGTCACTGGTTTAGCTCGTTTTATAAAAACAATGGAAAGATATTTTTCTGAATTGTTGGATCAAGAATCAAGTGAGGCTAAACAGCACGATGCCGCATTAATTTTAGTGAAACATGCAAAAGGAATTTTAGAAGATCTTGAAACTGAGCATCGCCGTCCTTTGAAAGATTTTCGTTGTACCTTACTCCTAGCTATTATCGGTAAAGTGCATACGCTTTGGGTAAAAGTGGGAGATGGAGCATTAGTCATAGAGAAAAAAGAGAAAACGCTAGACGGTGTTATCTCAAAATTATCAACACTTGGTGAAGTAGGTAAAGGTGAATATGCTAATGCGACAACCTTTATTGGTGAACACTTGCAACCTAATGATGTCCAAAGTGGTGTGGTGGAATCCAAATATATTACCGCTTTGTTTGCGATGAGTGATGGCAGTGCAGAAAAATTTGTATCCAATAAAGGGGATAAAGTAGCTCAGCGCTTGTCATCTTGGGCCGATTTATTACGTCAAGAGCGTTTGTTCCGTTATCAATTAACTAAAGCATTCTATGCTGAAGATTTTTTACAAAGACATACAGGTGATGATTGCTGTATTGCAATGGTTTCAGCGAAATTATCATAGGATATATGGTGTTAAGAAAAGTTTTTTCCATTGTAATTATTGCTAATGTATTTTTACTTTCAGGTTGTGGAGATGAAGATGTAAAAAAATGTCTTGCATTATCTAATGATGAAAGTAAATCATTGTTGGCCGAAGATTTTTGCGAAATTGCAGCAAATAAAGGTGACCCTCAAGCTCAAAAATTATTCGCAGAAATCTTATTAAAACGTGCTAAACGAAAACAAGCTATCGAATTTTTACAGGCAGCAGCTAATCAAAAAAATGGCGAGGCGATGTATCGTCTTGCTGAACTTTATGAGAGCGATAAGCAAAAAGAACAATTTTATTTCCAACAAAGTTGTGATGCTGGAATTTTAAAAGGCTGTGAAAAAGTTAATGAACTGAATAATCAAGCAAAGCAGGAACTGAATAAAATTAAGGAGGAATTAGAAAGAGAGAGGGCTATAATTGAAGCTAAATTCGTCGCTGCCGAACAAGCTAAACAGAAGGCAGAGCAGAAATGGTCTGAAGAGCAACAAGCCCGTTTAAAGGCAGAGCGATTACTGCAAGAAGCGGAAGAAAAAATCCGTTTAGCAGAGGAAAGAGTAAATGAAGAAAAAAGAACCAAAGCAGAAATCGCTAAACAAGAAAACCAACTAAAACAAAGTACTCTACCTGTGCCACTGAATGGTTTTAAGATTACTCAAACTGAGCTACGTCAAACATTTAGCGACTTTGTGGCTGAAATAGAACGAAGTAATTTTTCCTATTTAGCATTAGAAACATGGGTGAAAAACTGTTATGCCAATTCTAGCTTGAAAAAAGGTTGTTTTTACTTTGATGTATTGGCCTCGATAACTGACCAAGTGCTTTCATTCGAAAACAAAAGCCGTAAAACACACTCTTTCTTTAATACGTTGCATGTGCGTAATCGGGCATTTCAAAATATAGCAGATCTTCAAGATATCCCAGTAGTTCAGTTTGATGCAACATTTCAGCAACTTTCAACAGATTTGATGAATAACTTTCATCTTTTTGAAGAAATGCAAAAAGTTCGGAAAAATCGGTTAGCACAAAAAGCAGATCCTAATTTGCAAAAATTTGAGCAAAATGGGCTGTGGGGGTTTACTGATCAATTTGGTAACGTACTTATTCGCCCAGAATATCTCGCAGTAGGAGGTTTCTATAACGGGAGAGCGGTAGTCAAATCGAACTATAACCAAATGTGGGGATTCATTGATACTCAAGGTAACTGGGTAGTAAAACCACAATTCTGTATGGCGGGACGGTTTAGTGAAGGCTTAGCTGGAGTTTATCAAAATGGTTACTGGCAAGGCGATAAGTGTGTGGGAGGAAAATGGGGCTATCTCAATACCACTGGCAACTGGGTAATTAATCCGATTTTTGAAAAAGCAGAGCGATTCAAAAACGGCAAGGCAAAAGTAACTTATAAAGGCATAATAGGATATATTGATAAAATGGGAAACTGGATAAATATGACGAATAACTAGGATTTCGAATTATTTAGAAAAATAGTTAGGATAAAAAATCCCTAAAAGTAAACACTTTTAGGGATGCTAGATATTCTTAATCGGGAGGTTTATGTAAAAATATAAAATCTCACCGCACTTTTATTTTTTATTACAAGATTTCACTGAAACTGACCATTCAGCACCAGATTTAATCTTATATTTGTTAGCAAAACTATCCATGTTCAATGCAAATGAAACATTCAATAAACTATTCAAATACATCAAAGGCTTACCTTCTTGCACATCACCAAAACTGCTTACATAAGGCATTTTTCCACTATAACGTGTTTTTAACCCTTTTTCTGTTTTTTCCGTAATCTTGACACAAACATGATCACCTTTTTTGATGGCTGATTTTTCTAATAAAGTATCGTTGATATTTGTCCAAATATTACCATACTGGATATCCAGCACTGGAATATTACCTTTTAAGGTATCTTTCTCTAAAGTTGATTGTTGATACTCAATCACTTCGACTTTAGGTTCTAGCAAAGGACCAACTTGGTCAAATGAAATTTTTCCTGCTGCTAGTCTTGCTCCTGTGTATGCATAAACATCACGCCCATGAAAAGTGTAAGATTTCTCTGAGCCTTTTAGACGGTTAGTCTTTTCATCAATTTCACGTAGTGCATCAATACCTAAGTGTTCTGCTACTAATGTCAAAGTTCCATTATCTGGTGTTACAAAATAATGCCCTGTTTTAGTTTTTAATACGACAGATTTACGTTCTGTACCAACACCTGGATCAACGACACTAACAAATACTGTACCTTGAGGCCAATAAGTTGCTGTTTGGTATAAACGGTAGGATGCTTCCCAAATGTTATAAGGTTCAATTTCATGAGTTAAATTAAACATTTTTAATTCAGAATCGACACCAAAAGCTACTCCTTGCATAGCAGAAACCGCTCCATCTTTCAGGCTAAAGTCGGTTTGTAATACTAATGCAGATGGTGTTGTCGCCAACGCTGGTAGTGCAATTGTTGCAAAAGTAAGAGCAAAAAATGTTTTTTTCATATAATCTCCTTAATAAAGTTACAGTAAAATAGCACAAATAAGAAGTTCTCACTCAATGTTATTTTAATCCCATATCCTATTGATTTTCAAACCAACTTTCTAGAATTAGACATGCAGAAACACTATCTACTTTGCCTTTTTTTAACGCTCGATATCCACTACGCTGAAAAATTTCAGACCGAGCTTCTGTTGTAGTTAATCTTTCATCTTGTAATTCAACTTTTACACCAAAACGTCCCTGTAGACGATTTGCAAATTTTTTCGCTCGTAAAGTCAGTTCTTGTTCAGTACCATCCATATTTAGCGGCAGACCAACAATAACTATAGCAGGCTTCCACTCTTTCAAACATTTTTCTACCGCACTCCAGTCTGGAATACCATCTTGTGCTTTAAATGCTGGTAAAGATTGAGCCGTACCTGTGATACTTTGCCCCACAGCACAGCCTATACTTTTTGTGCCAAAATCAAAGGCAATGGCTGTAAACTCCATCAATAGCAACCTCTAACAATGTCCAGCTTGATAAGTAAAATTATAATGTTTTATCCCCAACAGCATGCTAGCCTCTAAATAACGTTCATCTGGAGCCACATCAAATAGAATTCGTTCATTAGCTGGCACAACTAACCAATCATTATTTGCAATTTCTTTTTCTAATTGGTCTGCTGACCAACTAGCACAACCTAATGCAACGAGATATTTTTGTGGGGAGTCACAAGTGCCGAAACTTTCAATCACATCAGCTGAAGTAGTTAAATACACATCGTCTGTTACTTTATAACTATTTTCGAAAGATTGTACAGTTGCTGTATGTAAAATAAATCCTCGCTCTAAATTTACTGGGCCACCTGCAAGAATTAAATCATTAGAATAACAACGTTTGTTAGCCATCATAAAATTCATTTTGATACATAATTCCGCAATGCTCAAATCTGTAGTTTTAGTTAACACTAATCCCATTGCTCCTTGTGCATTATGCTCACAAATATAAACAACAGAACGACTAAAATAGCCATCATTTAAATGTGGCATTGCAATCAAAAAATGATCTCGTAATTCCATCTCTTTCTATTCCTTATCCATTAGCTTAATTAGGCTAAATCTCCAAAGCAAACCTGCAGTGCTGTAATTGCTGCTAATGCTGCTGTTTCTGTTCGTAAAATACGTTTACCAAGTAAAATCTCAGTAAAATTGAACTGTTCAGTTAATGCTATTTCTTGTGCAGATAATCCCCCCTCAGGTCCAATCAATAAACGAACTGACTGAGATGAGATTGCAGGCAATGTACGAATAGAATATGTTGCTCTTGGATGCAAATTTAATTTTACACTTTGATCTTTTTCTGCACACCAATTAGCTAAATTCATCACAGGACGAATTTGTGGTACAACATTTCGTCCACATTGCTCACAAGCAGCAATGGCAATTTTTTGCCATTGGTTTATTTTTTTCTCTATTCTCTCTGCATCTAATTTTACACCACAACGCTCTGACCACAAAGGCGTGATTACATTAACACCAAGCTCAACAGATTTCTGTATAGTAAATTCCATTTTTTCTCCACGAGAAATCACTTGCCCTAAATGAATATGCAATGGACTTTCTCGATCATCAGATCGACCGTTCAAAATCTCAACTTCAACTGCTTTTTTATTAACTTGTCTAATAACCGCTTGATAAACATAATTGCTACCATCAAATAACTCTAATAATTCACCCGATTGCATACGTAGTACTCGTCCAACATGATTTGCACCGTCATCACTAAGTTGGCATATTTTCACGTTTTTTAATGGAAACTGATGGTATATTCTTGGTATTCTCATAATATTTCATGTATAAATTTTTTATTTATATTAACAGAAATAGAAACAAAAGTACGGTCAAAAATCTGTTAAAATATGCAAAACATATTATTAAAAGGATAGTGTTATAGAAAATTGGCAACGTGGCTTTGTACTACATCGACGATCATATAGTGAAACAAGTTTGTTAGTCGATCTGTTTACAGAAGAAACTGGAAGATTAACTGTGCTAGCAAAAGGGGCAAGATCTAAGCGTTCTTCGCTCAAAAGTTTGTTGCAACCTTTTACGCCTCTGCTTCTTCGCTGGACTGGACGTGGTGAGCTAAAAATTTTGACAAAAGCAGAAGCTGCATCTATTAGTTTACCGCTACAATCAACCGCACTTTACAGCGGTTTTTATATCAATGAACTGCTAATGCGATTATTACCACAGGAAACAGCTTACGTAAATTTGTTTCAAACTTATTTACGTTGTTTAACTGCACTTGCAGCTTCACCTAATAAAGTGGAAGCTAGCTTACGGCAATTTGAATTTGAATTATTACATGCTATAGGATATGGTGTTGATTTTTTACATTGTGCAGGATCAGGCGAACCGATTGATGAACATATGACTTATCGCTATCGCGAAGAAAAGGGATTTATTGCTTCGTTAATTCAAGACAATTTAACTTTTTATGGTAGAGAACTACTAGCATTTGATCGAAAAGAATTTATTGAACCGAGCGTATTACAGGCAGCAAAACGATTTATTCGTATAGCATTAAAACCTTATTTAGGAAATAAACCTTTAAAAAGTAGAGAACTATTTAGTCAGTACATTTTATACCGAAAATAACTATGGCATTACTTTATCATTCTAAAAAAACTGTAACTAAAACAGAGAGTTTGGTTATTACTGTACAAGATTTAGATTATCAAGGCTTAGGCGTAGCAAAAATCAATAGAAAAACTTGGTTTGTGGAAAATGCTTTACCGAATGAAAAAGTGAAAGCCGTGATTTTAGACGAAAAACGGCAATATGGTTTAGCAAGAGCAGTTAAAATTTTACAAAAAAGTTCAGATCGTGTTGAGCCACAATGCCAATTTTATCAACAATGCGGCGGATGTCAGACGCTTCATATTGCAATTAATTTACAACGACAAGCAAAACAAAAAGCATTATTTAGCCGTTTAGCTAAACTACAAGTAAAACCAATTGAATTTATGCCAATGATCATAGATGATGATGTCCATTATCGCCGAAAAGTTCGTTTAAGCATTCAATATCACAATAGAAAACTGAACATTGGATTTCGCCAAAAAAACTCAAAAACAGTTATCCCAATAAATTATTGTGTCGTACTTGAAGAGCAATTGAATCATATTTTACCAAAATTAACCACACTTTTTTCCAATTGGTCAACCCCTAAAACGCTTGGGCATATTGAGTTAGTAAAAGCTGATAATGGTGTAGCAATGTTATTACGACATTTAGGAAAATTAACTGAAATTAACCGCACTTTATTATTGGATCTCGCTAAATCTGAAAATTTAACGTTATTTGTACAGGATGATGATAATATTCAACATCTTTATGGTAGTCTACCTTACTATCAGTTAAAAAAAGATTTACGACTACAATTTGATATCCGAGATTTTATTCAAATTAATGATGCTCTCAATCAACGTATGGTTGAGACTGCAATCAATTGGTTAGAGTTAAAAAACACTGATAACGTGCTAGATCTTTTTTGTGGAATGGGAAATTTTACTTTACCAATCAGTCAATTAGTTAAAAATACAGTTGGTATTGAAGGCGTTTTTGCAATGGTAGAGAAAGCAACTAATAATGCCTTACTAAACCATTGCAATAATGTACGTTTTTATCGGGCTGATTTAGATCAGCCTTTTACTAGTCAAGCTTGGGCAACACAGCATTTTAATAAAGTTTTACTTGATCCTCCTCGCAACGGAGCAGCATTTGCACTAAATGCGTTGTGTAGTTTAAACCCAGAAAAAGTACTTTATATATCGTGTAATCCTGCAACATTAGTGCGGGATGCTGAAATTTTATTGAAATTTGGCTACCATCTCAGTAAAGTAGCGATGATTGACATGTTTCCACATACTGCACATTTGGAAAGTATCAGTCTGTTTGAAAAAGAATAGGAAAATATTATGGTTGCTGTACGGGGATCACACTTATTAAATCTGAAAGATTTCGTGATTGAAACATGGTGCGTTGATTTAGGTGTACCACAAAATGTAAAGCAGGCATTGATCACTGCATGGCATTATTCACAACAAAAATTAGCTCAAAATGAAAAAAATAAACACCGTTCTCTCTCAGAAGCTATAGAAATGGTGGAAATTTTACATAGTCTAAATATGGATATAGACACCCTTATTACAGCAATGCTTTATCCTGTTGTAAATTACCATATTGTTAGTTTGGAGACTATAAAAGAGGATTTCGGTGCGAATATTGCAAAACTGGCTAAAGGCGTATTAGAAATGGATAATATTCGTCAACTTAATGCCAGCCATTCTGCCAATACACTACAAGTAGATAATGTTCGTCGTATGCTACTTGCAATGGTCGACGATTTTCGTTGCGTAATCATTAAGTTAGCCGAGCGGATTACTTTCTTACGGGATGCAGAAAATTGTTGCACAGAAGAAGAAAAAGTTTTAGCTGCAAAAGAGTGTTTTAACATCTATGCACCTTTAGCAAACCGTCTTGGTATTGGTCAATTAAAATGGGAATTAGAAGACTATTGTTTCCGCTATTTGCATCCCGAACAATATCATGCGATTGCAAAATTATTAAAAGAGCGTCGTTTAGATCGCGAACAATATATAGCAGATTTTGTGTCAGAATTGACCGCACATTTAAAAGAGAATATTGAGCAAGTTGAAGTTTATGGCCGCCCAAAACATATTTATAGTATTTGGCGTAAGATGCAGAAAAAACATTTAGAATTTAGTGAGTTATATGATGTTAGAGCGGTGCGTGTAATCGTACAAAAATTGCAAGATTGCTATTCTGCATTAGGCATAGTTCATACTCATTTTAAACATTTACCAAAAGAATTTGATGATTATGTTGCGAATCCTAAACCAAACGGTTACCAATCTATTCATACCGTAGTGTTAGGTAAAGGTGGGAAAGCAGTCGAAGTACAAATTCGTACTCAGCAAATGCATGATGATGCTGAACTTGGAGTTGCTGCACATTGGAAATATAAAGAAGGAGTCACAAGTCGCTCAGCTTACGAAGACAAAATTACTTGGTTACGCAAACTATTAGCATGGCAAGATGATATTACTGATTCAGGCGAAATAATGGCAGAATTACGTAGTCAAGTGTTCGATGATCGAGTCTATGTATTCACGCCTAAAGGTGAGGTTATAGATTTACCAACTGGATCAACTCCTCTGGATTTTGCTTATGCTATTCACAGTGAAATAGGACACCGTTGTATTGGTGCGAAAGCTGGTGGTCGAATTGTCCCTTTTACTTATCAACTGCAAATGGGCGATCAAATAGATATTATTACTCAAAAAACGCCTAACCCAAGTCGAGACTGGCTTAATCCAAATTTAGGTTTTACCCACACAGCCAAAGCAAGAGCTAAAATTTCAGCTTGGTTTAAAAAACAAGATCGCGATAAAAATATTCCTGCAGGCAAAGAATTACTAGAAAATGAGATTAACCGCTTAGGCTTAACGCTAAAACAAATTGAACAACATGCTTTACCTCGCTATAACTTAAAGCATCTTGATGATCTCTATGCTGGTATTGGTGGAGGCGATATTCGCTTAAATCAATTAGCTAATTTTCTACAAAGCAAGTTAATTAAAATATCAGCAAAAGAAGTTGATGAAGAAATTTTACGGCATGTTACTAATAAAAGTGCGGTCAATGCACAGCAAAAAAATGAAAAACAAGGCTGTGTTGTAGTTGAAGGTGTTGGTAATTTAATGCACCACATTGCTCGTTGCTGCCAGCCAATTCCTGGCGATGCGATCGTAGGCTATATAACAATGGGACGAGGTATTTCAATTCATCGATGTGATTGCGAACAGTTTTTAGATTTACAGGCTGCTCACCCAGAAAGGGTTGTAGATTCTCGTTGGGGTGATAATTATGCTAATGGTTTTCGTATTGCAATCAGAATTATCGCTGGCGACAGAAATGGATTACTACGGGATATTACCACTGTACTAGCTAACGAAAGAATTAGTGTACTAGGCGTATCCAGTAGAGCAGATACTAAAAAGCAACTAGCAACTATTGATATGGAAATCGAATTGAATAATGTACAAATCTTAAGTAAAATTTTGGCCCGTTTAGCGAAATTAGACGATGTTATAGAAGCTAAGCGCTTATAATTGACAAAGGAATTTTATGCAAAAAACAACTGGATTAACTCATTTGATTAAATCAACTGTCTATTCTCTAAAAGGATTAAAAAGTGCAATAAAATATGAAGTTGCTTTTCGTCACGAATTGCTAGCTGCTTTCATTTTAATACCGTTGGCTTTGTGGCTGGCAAAAAACAAAATAGAAATGTCATTGCTAGTTGGCTCAATATTAATAGTTTTAGTTGTAGAATTATTAAATAGTGCAGTAGAGGCTGTGGTTGATCGAGTTGGTAAAGAATTTCATGAGCTTTCTGGTAGAGCAAAGGACCTTGGTTCAGCAGCAGTGTTTGTTGCTATTGTAAATGCCGTTACTATTTGGATATTTATCTTATTTTTTTAAAATAAAGAAAAACAAAGTTGTTAGCTGAAAACAAAATAACCGCACATTAAAAGTGCGGTTATTATTTTTCAATTATAAAACATCAACACAGTTTAAATCTTGGAAAGACTTTTCTAAACGTTTAGACATTGATTCTTCCGATTTACGCAACCACACGCGTGGATCATAATATTTTTTATTTGGAGCATCAGGTCCTTCTGGATTACCTAACTGCCCTTGTAAATAAGCTTCGTTAGCTTTATAGAAGTTAAGAATACCTTCCCATGCAGCCCACTGAGTATCGGTATCAATGTTCATTTTAATTGCACCATAGCTTATTGCTTCACGAATTTCTTCAGTAGAAGAGCCTGAGCCACCATGGAAAACAAAATCAAGAGCTTTCGGTGGAAGATTACGTTCTTTAGAAACAAACTCTTGTGAATCACCTAAAATTGATGGTTTCAATTTTACATTACCAGGCTTATATACTCCATGTACATTACCAAACGCTGCGGCAATAGTAAAACGATGACTAATTGGGCTTAACTGATCGTAAACATAGAGTACATCTTCAGGCTGAGTATATAGACGAGATTCATCCACATCGGAATTATCCACACCATCTTCTTCACCTCCTGTAATACCAATTTCAATTTCTAAAGTCATGCCCATTTTATCCATACGAGCAAGATATTGACGACATATAGCCATATTTTCTTCCATTGGTTCTTCTGAAAGATCAAGCATATGTGAAGAAAATAGAGGTTTACCTGTTTTAGCAAAATGCTCTTCATTAGCTTCAAGTAAACCATCAATCCAAGGTAATAATTTTTTCGCCGCATGATCAGTGTGCAAAATAACAGGAACACCATATTCTTCGGCTAAAGTATGCACATGTTTAGCTCCCGCTATTGCACCTAAAACATCAGCTCTCGCTCCACTTGCAGGCTTAAGACCTTTACCAGCATAGAATTGCGAGCCACCATTAGAAAATTGAATAATAACAGGTGCTTTCACCCGAGCAGCAGTTTCTAATACAGTATTGACTGAATCGGTTCCTACACAGTTAACTGCTGGAAGTGCAAAATTATTCGCTTTTGCATAAGCAAATATTTTCTGTACATCATCACCTGTAACCACACCTGGTTTAACGATATCAAGTAGTTTTGTCATGCTAGTTTCCTATTGTTTAAAAATAATAGAATAATTTTCATTAATTTGTTAAAAAGGGCGTATAAAACGCCCCATGTAGTTAATTCTTAGCTCTTTTTTCTAAAATTTCAACCGCAGGTAATACTTTTCCTTCAACAAACTCTAAGAAAGCACCACCACCAGTAGAGATATAAGAAATTTTATCTTTAATACCGAACAAATCAATTGCCGCTAATGTATCACCACCGCCTGCAATAGAAAAAGCACCTTTTGCTGTCGCTTCCGCAATTGCGTTAGCAACTATTTCTGTACCTTTTCTGAAATTAGGAAACTCAAATACACCTACTGGACCATTCCATAAAATCGTTTTAGCTTTTAAAATAATTTCTGCTAACTGCTCTGCTGATTTATCACCAATATCAAAAATAGACTCATTCGCCCCTACTTCATTAACTGATTTTTCTGTCGAGATAGCGGCTTCAGAAAATTCTGTACCTACACGAACATCAACTGGAACTGGGATATTAGTCACTTTAGATAAACGTTGAGCTTCTGGAATTAAATCTACTTCGCAAAGAGACTTTCCTACATCATTCCCTTGTGCTGCAATAAATGTGTTAGCAATTCCACCACCAACAATCAATTGATCAGCAATTTTGGAGAGAGAATCTAATACTGTTAATTTAGTAGATACTTTTGAGCCACCTACAATCGCCAACATTGGACGTTGTGGCTCTTTTAAAGCTTTACCTAAAGCTTCTAGCTCAGCTGCTAACAATGGACCAGCACAAGCAACAGGTGCATGCTCTGCCACACCATAAGTCGACGCTTCCGCACGATGAGCCGTACCAAATGCATCCATTACAAAAATATCACAAAGTGCGGCATATTTTTTACCCAATTCAGGAGCATTTTTCTTCTCACCCTTATTTACACGGACATTTTCTAGTACTACGATTTCATCATTTTTTACATCAATGCCATCTAAATAATTTTGCACTAAGCGTACTGGAACACCTAAGCCTGCATTGTTCAAATAATCTACTACAGGTTGTAGTGAATCTTCTGGTTTTAGCTCACCTTCAGTTGGACGACCTAGATGAGATGTCACCATTACTTTAGCTCCCTTTTCAAGAGCTAATTTTAAAGTAGGAATAGTTGCACGAATACGTGCGTCAGAAGTGACTTTACCATCTTTGACTGGTACATTTAGATCGGCACGAATAAAAAGACGTTTTCCTGCCAAATCTAAATCGGTCATTTTAATTACTGACATAATTTGCCTCTTTTATATTAGTTAAAGTGAATAAATTGATAATATTACGTTTCATTATACTCAGTTATTATTAGGTTGTAACTGTTTTAGATCAAATAATCAATTCAATTTTTTTTATAAAATAAATAAATTCATTTTCTTCTTCAATTCGCACTTTTTAGCAAAAAACTACTACGCTTAGTATCCTGTACGACTACGTGGACAATCTATTGGCTGCCAAGTTAAATCATAACAGATAAAAATTTCACTGCGGTTTGTACTAAGATAGACTTGCTCTAGCTGTTTATTATTTTCTTTTAACCAAGAAAATAATTTGTTCTTTGACAATGCATAGCTTGGTAATTTCAAAGTGCGGTATAATTCTCGCTGTTTTTTAAAATAACTTTCAGCATCATCGAAAGCACAAGAACCATGTTTTTCCCACTCTCCTTGTAATAGTGAAGCACTCGGACTTTCCGATAAATATTGTTCTATAATTTTTCGTTCAATCATCGGCAAATCTCCTTGACAAAAACGAGGATGGTCTGCCACCCGACGTGCTAATTTATTTTGTGGCCATAAACCATGAATAATCCAGCCAAATTGCTGCGTTTTACCACATTGTAGTTTTAAAGAATCAGGTAGGTTATCACCATAACGTTTCCGTTGAATTTCACAAAACGCAGGAGACCAAGAGAGTACGAATGTGTAATAGTGAGTTTTTGCTTGTTTATTTTGACCTATCGGGTCATTTTTCATAATGTAGTCATAATCACGATTTACGACTGTCGAAATAGCTTGTTTCTGTTGAAAAAAATAAAACCACCCCGTTAACAAAAACATTAAAAAAAATACTACAAAAATAGATAAATATGTGGTCAGTCGCTTGCTCATATATAATTGCCTTAAATGACTATTTAAATTTTAATCAGTATTCTTTATAATGCCGATTTTTCTATTTGACATGGGGAAGATATGGCACTTTTAATTACCAACAAATGCACAAATTGTGACATGTGTCTTCCTGAATGTCCCAATGATGCTATTACAATTGGTGATAACATCTATGTTATTGATCCTACACTTTGCACTGAATGCGTTGGACATTATGATAGTCCAACCTGTCAAAAAGTTTGTCCAATTAGCAACTGCATAAAACAAGACCCAAATCATATAGAAACTGAAGAACAACTATGGGAACGCTTTGTACTCATTCATCATGCTGATAAATTATAATTTGCTGTTATTTTCGACAGTAAAACACCTGAAGCAACTGCAACATTTATACTTCCTTTTAAAGGATTTTTATGAGACAAATTAATTAGTTCACTATATTTTTCTACCGCACTTTCTACAGGAACTTCACTTAACACTATTACAGATTTTTTAGCTACTTGTAAACTTTCTAATGAACTTGCTTGTTTATTATTAGTCAATCGAACAATTTGATAGTCCATTGATCTTAATTTTTCAATTGCATTAACCGCACTTTCTACTTGAAGTAAATTAACATATTCTACACCACCTTCTGCAACTCTCACTGCTGTAGCTGAATTGAACAGTTCTGGTTCAGAACAAATAATGCCACTCACACCATAAAATGCACAAACACGAATAATACCACCAATATTGTATGGATTTTTCACATTTTCTAATAATACTAAGCAATCTTGTTTACGAGGAATATCCAGATAGCCTTGCAAAGTTAAAGAATGGCGTTTTTTGATCAACATGCAAATTCCACCGTGATGTTCTGTACCACTTACTAATTCGAGTTCTTTATTAGTGACGACATGGTAAACTTTTTTATTAGTGGCTAAATAACTAAATAATTCACCAATCTTATGAGCCATTTCTACTGTTGCCCAAACTCGCACAATGCTTTCAGGGCGTTTTTCAAATAACGATAGACAGCTTGCCTCGCCACAAATTTTCATTTCTTCAGCTCGATTTTTCTTAATTTTTTCAGGTGCTCTAGGTGATAACGGACCTGTTTTCTTTTTTTTCTCAATCTTACCGCCACTTTTTACTATAACTTTAACTTCACCTGTATGACGAGCATTGCTCAAAGTAGTTTGCGAAAAATGATATTCCTTTTTTATATTTTCTTGTTTTCTATATTCTTTTTTCTTTTTAGAAGAATCAGAACTATGTTTTTCAGACCTTAATTTAGCTTGGTTCGCTTTTCTAAAATGCGGTAGATTTTTATCATCTAATTGATTTTGACTAAAACGTGATGAATAATTATGACGAGATGATTGAAAAACAGTTTTTTTTACATTCATGTTGATTACCAATAACTAATTTAAGTTAGAATAAAGTGAAAAATGTTACACATTATAGATAATTTATCAGCATTATAACGAAAAAAAAGCTTTTTACTACCAAGATTAATACTAAATATTGTAAACTAGAGGATTAATTCCCTATAAGTAATAGTAATGATTGAGAACACCATGTCGACAGATAAAACCAAACGGGCTATCCAACATCTTAAGGAATTATCCTACTTACCTTTTACGGCGGAACAGATAGAATTTATTTACGATTCAGCTTCTTTTAAACAGCGGATTATCGAATTAATTAGACAAGCAGAATCTCGCATTTATATAACCGCACTTTATTGGCAAAATGACGAAGCTGGTCAGCAAATTTTAAATGAGATCTATTGTGCTAAACAGAAAAAACCAGCATTAGACGTAAAAATTTTAGTAGATTGGCATCGAGCACAACGTAATTTACTAGGTGCAGAAAAAACCAAAACAAATAGTGATTGGTACAATGATGAACGCCTAAAAAACGAAGATCTAAAATTTGACAGTATGTTTTTTGGCGTTCCTGTGAATACTAGAGAAGTGTTTGGAGTGTTACACATTAAAGGCTTTGTATTTGATAATACAGTATTATACAGCGGTGCAAGCATAAATAATGTATACCTCAATCAACTCAATAAATATCGATATGATCGCTACCACCTAATCAATAACTCTGAACTCGCTGATTCATTGGTAAATTTCATTCAACATCATTTATTAGCTGAAAACGTAGTATTACCATTAGATGTTACAAATCGCCCTAAAACCAAAGAAATTCGCCAATCAATTCGCACGTTTCGCAAAAATTTAGCGACAAAAGGGCAATATAAATTACAAAATACTGTTAGTTTTAAAGAAGAATTAAGCATATCTCCCCTATTCGGTTTGGGTAATAGTCGCAATATATTGAATAGAACAATTAAAGATTTATTTAGAATAGTAGAAAAAAATTTAGTAATTTGTACACCTTATTTCAATTTTCCTCGTTCATTACAATTGGAGATTCAATCTTTATTAAAAAAAGGAAAGCAAATTGAAATTATTGTTGGTGACAAAGTTGCAAATGATTTCTACATTCCTCCTTCACAGCCTTTTAAAATTGCTGGAGCATTACCTTATTTATACGAACATAATTTACGATTATTTAGCCAAAAATTCGAACAATATATTAAAAATGGTCAGTTAATGGTTCGAACTTGGAAAGATGGTGAAAACAGTTATCATTTAAAAGGAATTTGGGTAGATGATACTTACATTTTATTAACAGGAAATAACTTGAATCCAAGGGCATGGTGGCTAGATGCTGAAAATGGTCTGCTTATCTGTGATCCAAAACGAGAATTACTAGCACAATTCCATAAAGAACTTGATTATATTAGACGGCACACTCAAATATTAAAACACTACTCAGAAGTAGAAGATATAAACCAATACCCCTTGCCAGTGCAAAAGTTGTTGAAAAAATTCGCTCGTTTAAAAGCGGACAAATTAGTAAAAATGATTTTGTAGTTATTGTGAATGTTATGCAAAAGTGCGGTAGTTTTTATGGAAATTTTGCTATTGCACTTCACTTACCTTTTCTTACCCAATATTTAAATGGCAGTGTTTCTGTTTCACTTTGTAAAAGCGTATGATCCATAAATTGACAAAATCCTGGTATATCACGAGATGTGGCGGGATCATCTGCAAGAATTAATAAAATTTCCCCTTCTTGCATATTGCGAATAGTTTTACGAACTAACATTACAGGTTCAGGACAACGCAGTCCCAATGTATCAAGCGTATTATAATTTAGAAATTTATCCATAATATAATCAATTTATTACCTAACTTGTGTGTATAATACAACTCAATTGAAATACGGTCAAAATAAACCCGCTATCATGTAGCGTATATCGACGACTAATTGTATTCCTTGTAGGGAATGTTAAACTGTTAAACAAAATTACTATCATGAAAAATTGTACTGTAATTTAGCTAACTAAGAGAGATTTTTGTGCATTTATTATCCATTGTCCGCATTATCGGAATTCTAGTGATGTGCTTTTCAACAACAATGCTAGTTCCTGCATTTGTTGCTCTACTTTATGGTGATGGTGGCGGAAAAGCTTTCATTCAAAGTTTTGTTATTAATTTTATAGTCGGAGCTATACTTTGGTGGTTTTGTCGCACTCAAAGACATGAACTACGCTCAAGAGAAGGATTTTTAATCGTTGTGCTATTCTGGACAGTATTAGGATTGCTCGGTTCAATTCCTTTTATGTTATTTGATATGACTCATTTGAATTTTGCTAATGCTGTTTTTGAATCTTTTTCAGGCTTAACAACCACTGGAGCTACTGTTATGTCTGGATTAGATGCATTACCTAAAGCAATATTATTCTACCGTCAATTTTTACAATTTATCGGCGGCATGGGAATTATTGTATTAGCCGTTGCTATTATTCCATTGTTAGGGATTGGTGGTACACAATTATATCGTGCTGAGTCTTCTGGTCCTCTAAAAGATCAAAAAATGCGTCCTCGTATCGCTGAAATCGCAAAATTATTATGGTTTGCTTATTTACTAACAACTGTTTTATGTGCATTTTCGTACTGGTTAGCTGGAATGGATGCTTTTGATGCTATCGGACATAGTTTTTCAACTGTGTCAAATGGTGGTTTTTCAACTCATGATGCTAGTATGGGATACTTTAATAGTAATGTTATTTACGTTATTACAACAGTTTTTATGTTAATTGCAGGGTGTAATTTTGCATTACATATTTCGGCATTAAGTAACTTAAATCGTGTAGGACTGTGGAAAAACTATTATCGAGATCCTGAATTTCGCTTTTTTTTCTACATGCAACTTATATTTATCGCCATTTTCTCTGTAGGATTATATTTAAGTTACGATTTGACATTAGTTGATTCTTTTGCTCAAGGAGCATTACAACTTTCATCAATGTCAATGACTTCGGGATACACTATTTTCGATATAAATAAACTCCCATCATTTCTAGGTACATTGCTTGTCGTTTCGGCTATTATTGGTGGCTGTGCTGGTTCAACATCTGGAGGATTAAAAGCAATTCGAGTCTTAGTCCTAACATTACAAGCAAATCGAGAATTAGAGCAACTTGTACATCCTAACTTAGTCAAACCAATAAAATTTGGTAAAGATATTTTACCTAGACGAGTTGTTGAAAGTATTTGGGCATTTTTTGTTGTTTTTATCTTCATCTTTTTAGTCTTAGTCATGGCAGTCATTTTATGTGGCATGAATGCTTTCGATGCAGCTGGAGCGGTACTCGCTACACTAACTAACGCAGGTCCTGGACTAGGGTCAATCAGTCTAGGATTTTCTCATGTACCCGATAGTGCAAAATTTGTCTTCGCATTCGCTATGGTCTGTGGACGCTTAGAACTTTTTTCTCTACTTGTATTATTTACTCCTGCTTTTTGGAAAACTTAACTAATGAAAACATTAATTTTATATTCTAGTCGTAATGGACAAACAAAAAAAATTGCTAATTTTATTGGGTCTCAATTAGATCACTCTGTCACGATTGCGGACCTTAGCACAGCACCAGATTTAACAAATTATGACCAAATAATAATCGGTGCCTCAATTCGATTTGGACATTTTCACAAAAGTTTATCTCAATTTGTGCAAAAAAATACCGCACTTCTAAACCAAAAACGCACTGCTTTTTTTAGTGTTAACTTAACAGCTCGAAAATCCAATAAAGACACGCCACAGACTAATGTCTATACCAGAAAATTTTTACAAAAAACGATCTGGAAGCCTACCAATTCTGCTGTATTTGCTGGTGCATTATATTACCCTCGCTATAACTGGTTTGAACGTAGCATGATCCGCTTTATTATGAAAATAACAGGCGGTGAAACAGATATTAGTAAAGAAATAGAATACACTGATTGGGAAAAAGTTAAAGATTTCACTAACACACTTAAATATAAGTAACATGCTGTCAATATTACTTTAAAACAGTAAATACTATTGTTGCAGTTATGATCAATAATGTTTTTATACTCAAATACAATTATTTTTGGGTTGAAATTTTTATTTCTGCCTAAATTTCAAGCGGATAGCATATTAGTTATAGACTTTATCTTTATATTTAACTATAATTCTCAAACTTCAAGCCCCCTTAGCTCAGTTGGTCAGAGCAGGCGACTCATAATCGCTTGGTCACTGGTTCAAGTCCGGTAGGGGGCACCAAATTAAATTTTCCAGCTTTATTTTCATGCTTATTCCCTCCTCTTATGCACTCTAGTTCATTTAATTATATTTTATTTGGCAACTATAAATACTTACGTGAGCCAAAAGCGAATTAAAAGGAAGTTAGCACAAAGAATCATACCTGTGATATTCAAATCAATCAGGTATGATGAAATAAATTAGCGTAATCCTAATTCAAAAATTAACGTTTCTGCCTGACAGCAAAAAGTAAAACTAGCCTTAAGTGTAAATTTATTTTCACTTTGGCTAATACTCGAATCAATTTCACACGGCTCACTAGCAATATCTTTCGCTTTTTGAGTAAGTTGCTCTAAAGCACGTTGTGCTTCTTGCTCTGTTGCGTAATTTTTCTCTACTACAGCAGTGCAATTACTATTATCAATTACTGTGCCTACATCAAAAGTATTACAGCCGACACATTCAACGGGTTGATCTTTTTTCATTATGTTATCCTCGCTACAATAAGAAAGTGCGGTAGGAATAACCGCACTTTTCATTATTATTTACACATCATAGGTCGTTGAAGCAGCATTACCACCACGACCTGTCCAGTTAGTGTGGAAAAATTCACCACGTGGTCTATCAACACGCTCATAAGTGTGTGCCCCAAAATAGTCACGCTGTGCTTGTAACAAATTAGCTGGCAATTTCTCAGAAGTATAACCATCTAAGAAAGTAATCGCTGATGCCATACAAGGCATAGGGATACCAATTTCAATAGATTTTGCAACTACTTTACGCCAATCTGCTAGTGCATTTTGCAAAATATTTTTGAAATATGGATCAGCACCTAAAAACACTAAGTCAGGATTATTCTCATAAGCATCTCGAATATTACCTAAGAAACGACTTCGAATAATACATCCTTCACGCCATAAAAGTGCGGTTGCTCCATAGTCAATATTCCAATCAAAGTTTTCTGAAGCCTCCCGAATCAACATGAAACCTTGTGCATATGAAATAATTTTCGATGCTAACAAAGCTTGGCGAACAGCTTCGATCCACTGTTTTTTATCTCCATCAACTTTAGCGATAGTTTTATTAAACAATTTTGATGCTTGAATACGTTGATCTTTAAATGAAGAAACACAACGTGCAAATACAGATTCAGTAATCAGTGTTAACGGAATACCAAAATCAAGAGCATTAATACCAGTCCATTTTCCAGTGCCTTTTTGCCCAGCTGTATCTAAAATATTCTCTACTAGAGGTTTATTATCAGTATCTTTGTAACCAAGAATATCTGCTGTAATATCAATTAAATAGCTATCAAGTTCAGTTTTTTTCCAATCACTGAATATTTGTTGCATTTCATCATAACTCAAACCTAAGCCATCTTTCATAAATTGATAAGCTTCACAAATTAACTGCATATCTCCATATTCAATACCATTGTGAACCATCTTAACAAAATGCCCCGCACCTTCTTTCCCAACCCAGTCACAGCAAGGTTCACCTTTATCTGTTTTGGCTGAGATAGCTTGCAAGATTGGTTTAACATACTGCCATGCTTCTTCATTACCACCTGGCATAATAGAAGGTCCATGTCTCGCACCTTCCTCACCACCTGAAACTCCAGCACCTACAAAACGAATTCCTTTATCAGCTAAAGCTTTTACACGACGATTGGTATCTGGGTAATTTGAATTCCCACCATCAATGATAATATCGCCTTGCTCCAAGTGCGGTAACAATGACTCAATAAATTGATCTACTACCTCACCAGCTCGCACCATCAACATCACTTTACGTGGTTTTTCTAATTTTGAAACAAGATCTTCAATAGAATATGCTCCAATAATATCAGTGCCTTTTGCTGAACCTTGTAAAAACTCATCAACTTTAGAAGTAGTGCGATTATAAGCAACTACTTTAAAACCATGATCATTCATATTTAAAATCAGATTTTGCCCCATTACAGCTAAACCGATTACACCAATATCACCTTTTTTTGTCATGTTAACTCCACTAAGTGTTTAATTTTATTAATTAATTTTCAACAATCATTGTATTGAAATAAAACTTCTATTCAGCAATAGGATCGTTTAATAGCTATTTTCCTAAAAAGTTGAATTTATCTCTAATAAATTAGCAGCATCTTTATCCAAAAACCACTCTGTTATACCTTCTTTAGACTGAATTTTAGCGGCGGGATAAGGTAAATTTTCTGCAGATTCAGTGTAAATTTCTTTCAAAATTTCTGCTTTTCCCGCTCCAGTAACTAAATACGTAATACGTTTGGATTGCTCAATTAAATGAGCCGTTTTGGAAATACGAAGTTGCCCACTATCGGGGTGTGCTGCAATTACGGCTAAATTGTTATCGTTAAAATTTGTTTGATAAGGAAATAATGAAGCTGTATGCCCATCTGTTCCCATTCCCAAAATAATCCAATCAAAAACTTGATTCGGTACAACTTTCCTTATTTCTCGCTCAAAGCGTTGTAATTCTAATTCAACAGGCTGCTCACCACGAATGCGATGAATATTTTGTGAAGGAATCTTGATATGATCAAACAGAAGCTTTTTTACTTCCCCATAGTTGCTCTCAGGATTTTCTGGCTCAACCATTCGCTCGTCCCCCCACCAAAAGTGCAAATTTTCCCAATGCACTTCTGTTTTAAATGGTGAGGTTGCTAAAGTTTTAAACAATAGCTTGGGGGTGCTACCGCCTGAAAGCGAAATATGCACAGGTCGATTTTGCAAACTATACTCTACAAACTCTTTTGCAATTTTCTGTACCGCACTTTCAGCATCATTAAATATAAGGCAATTCATTATTTCTTTCCTCTCGAACCTGATGGCTTACGCCACACACGCCCTGTTTTTGCTATCAATTTATCCGCTTCAGTAGGTCCCCAACTACCTGCTTCATATTCATAAACTCGTCCTTGGGAGGCTTTGTAATTTAAAATAGGTTGAACAAATTTCCAACAAGCGTGTACTGCATCCGTACGAGCAAATAATGTTGCATCACCTTTCATCGCGTCCAACAACAAACGCTCATAAGCAGTTAACAAACTAGATGTAGCTAAATCAGAATAACAAAAATCCATTGACACTTCTTTAGCTTCAAACCCCGCACCTGGTTTTTTTAAACCAAAACGAGTTGAAATGCCTTCATCGGGTTGAATACGAATAATCAATTTATTTTCAGGAGCATTTTGACTAAATACAGGATGAGGAGTTGTTTTAAAATGAATAACTACTTCAGTAACACGAGTAGCTAAGCGTTTACCTGTGCGAATATAGAAAGGCACACCAGCCCAACGCCAGTTATCAATTTCACAACGCAATGCCATATAAGTTTCAGTATTAGAATCTGCAGGCACACCCTCTTCTTGAATATAACTTTTTACACGTTCTCCATTAATTTCTGCACTAGTATATTGCCCCAAAACTAAATTATTTTTCACATCATCATTACTGAGAGGATGTAAGCAATATAGTACTTTTGCTACTTCATCACGCATAGAATCGGCATTAATAATAGCTGGAGGTTCCATCGCAACCATCGCTAACACTTGCAATAAATGATTTTGGAACATATCTCGCATAGCACCAGAACCATCGTAATAACCACCTCGTTGTTCAACGCCTATTTCTTCTGCTCCTGTGATTTCTACATAATCAATATAATTACGATTCCATAGCGGCTCAAAAAAGCCATTAGAAAAGCGTAAAACAAGTAAATTCTGTACAGTTTCTTTACCTAAATAGTGATCTATTCGATAAATTTGGTGTTCTTCAAAAAAACGATGAATTTGTACATCAAGCGATTCTGCTGTTTTAATATCATAACCAAAAGGTTTCTCTACAATAATACGCTTCCAGCCCTGTTCCTCAGTATTTAATCCATGAGCTGCTAAACACTCTGGGATAACTCCATACAAGCTGGGAGGCGTTGACATATAGTATAACGTGTTACCATTCGTACAGTATTTATCATGTAGTTCATCTAAACGAGGTACTAATTTTCCGTAATCTTTCGCATCACGAGTATTAATCGCTTGATAATATAAATGACTACAAAAATCCTCTAAAATTTGACCTGAGGCTTTTTCATTTTTAATCAATGCATCTCGCATTTTTTGACGAAAATCTGCATCAGCTAATTCAGTTCTAGCCACGCCTAAAACTGAAAAATGCTCTGTTAAGCGACCAATTTTATATAAATTATATAGAGCAGGAATTAATTTGCGATAAGTTAAATCACCCGAAGCTCCGAAAATCACGATACAATTATTTTCTGTGTTTGCATTCATAGTTTGCTATTCCGAAGTATAAAGAATTAAATAATATGCTTAAATAATAAAAATTGCTAATAGTTATCATAAATTAAATTGAAAGATTTTACGCCAGTCCAATTGTGAATAACCAACCATCACAAAATCAGGATTAATTAATGAGTTTCGTTGATTGTAAGTTAATGGCTGAAAATGAGAATCAAAAATACCGCCTCCTATTTCAGTTAAAATAATTTCTGCGGCAGCGGTATCCCATTCCCCAGTTTCACCTATTCGTACATAGCAATCAACAACACCTTCTGCTACTAAACAACCTTTCAAACCACTAGCCCCACAGATATGAAAATCATACGAGTAATTTGGATTTAAAATTAACCGCACTTTATGTTCAGCTTTAGTTGAACCTACTGCAATACGAATCGGACGCTCAAAATCAATAAAGTGCGGTGACAATTTGATTAGTTTTAGATTACTTTGCTTATATGAACCCTGTCCTTGTATAGCATAATAAGTAAGTTGTTGAATTGGACAATGAATAATGCCCAAAACGGGACGATGATCTTGAATTAATGAGATCATCACTGCAAATTGTCCTGTTCGATTAATAAATTGTTGTGTACCATCTAAAGGATCTATCAGCCAATAAGTTTTCCAACCCTCCCTCTCTTTCAGTGAAATATAGCTACTCTCTTCTGATAAAATTGGAATTTTTGGAGTAAGATTACTTAATTTTTGTATTAAAAATTGGCTAATAAATAAATCAGCTTCAGTAACAGGAGTATTATCTAATTTTTTTCGTATCTGTAGCTTTCTAGCATAAAAGTGATTTAAATACTCACCCGCTTGCTCAGCTATTTTCAGCACAGATAGTAGAAAATTTGGTTTTAATAACACAGCAATTCCTAAAGAATAGTTACAATTTATTATACAAAGGAAAAATGCGAGATTAATCCGCACTTTTACAATCAATCAGATTTTGCTCGTAAAACACGTAATGCAAAAATCCCTATACCAACAACAAAAATAAATAGTCCAAGTATTTCAGCAATATTATCCCAGTTTTGTAAATTTAATGCTAAAGGAGCGTCAGAGCCACCAGATGTCACAGAAGCTGCAATAATAAATGCTAAAACAACACCAATTAAACTTTCACCGACAATTAAACCAGCCGCAAACAGCGTGCCATTACGTTCAGCTTTCGCCTTAATTTCAGTGCTATTTTTTCCGTTATTTTTTGCAAAAGAATTAAGATGACGATTAATTAGCCATGCTAATATTGCACCAATTACAATAGGAATATTCACCGATGGCGGTAAATAAATTCCCATGCCAACTGCTAGTGCAGGTAAAGCAAAACGATTTTTACTCACTTTTTTCAAAATTAAATCAAAACAAATTAATATTAAACTCAATCCAATGCCCATGAAAATATAGTTCCACTCTAAATTTTCAGAAAAAATCCCTTTTGCAATCGTTGTCATCAACGTTGCTTGTGGAGCAGAAAGAGCTTGTGAAGCATCCATATCAGGACGAGGCATCGCACCGCTAAAACCGTAAGCATGATATAAAATCTCTAATACTGGAGCAATAACTAACGCACCAACAATACAACCGATAATCAAGGCTACTTGTTGTCGCCAAGGAGTTGCCTTAATCAAAAAGCCTGTCTTTAAATCCTGTAAGTTATCATTTGAAATTGCTGCTGTACTCACCACAATAGAACCAGAAAAAATAGTAAGTGCAGTTAAAAACTGCTGACCTTCAGCACCATCTACTAAACCTGTTACTTTTCCGACAACCATGAGAGTAAGTGAAATTACGACAACAGAAATAATACCAATACCTGAAATTGGACTAGAAGATGAACCAACTAATCCAGCCATATAACCACAGGCAGCAGCAACAAAAAAGCCAATAAATACAGAAAGTAGAGTACAGACTGTAATAAGCAATACCGCTGTAGTGGAAGAAATTGGCGCTTGTTCAACAAAATTATACAGAGCTAAAGCAATCATTAAAACAGACGCTATTACAATGTAAATCATCGTTTTGGGGGATAAATCCAATTCTGTTTTGTCTGTGCTACGATAAGATGGATCTTTCAAGGTTCGAAAAGATTGTGCCATACCTTGTAAAAGAGATTTCATTAATATTAATAGTGTCCAAATAGCCGCGGTACCAATAGTGCCAACCCCAATAAATCTTACTTTCGTTTTCCAAATTTCTATTGCATAGCTTGCGATGTCCGCATCAATAGGCATAGAGAATGTTGCCGTAAAATAAGGTACCGCAACTCCCCAAGTAAGAAAAATCCCAAGTAAAATAGCTAAACCACCTAGAATGCCAACTAAATATCCTGCTCCTAGTAGAGCAAGAGAAAATCCTATTGGAATTTGAAATACAGCAGAACCACCTTTCAACCACAAACTTGCACTATCAGCAACTACACGCAATCCATTAGTCAAAAAACTCACTATCGCAGCGATAATACCACCTACCGCAATTTCCTTAATTCCACTTTCACTACTTTTACCTTTTTGATGACTACCTGCCTTTAAGATCTCTGCAGCCGCAACACCTTCAGGATAAGGAAGATCAGTTCTCACTACCATGACATTACGTAATGGAATTGTAAACACTACACCTAAAATCCCTCCAGCGGTACAAATAAGTAATGTTTGTAAGAATGGAAAATGTTGCCAATATCCCATCATTAATAAACCAGGAATCACAAAAATAACTGAAGACAATGTTCCTGCTGATGAAGCCTGCGTCTGTACCATATTATTTTCTAAGATATTTGAATTAGAAAACATTTTTAGCACAGCCATTGAAATAACGGCAGCAGGAATAGAAGAAGCAAATGTTAATCCTACTTTTAACCCCAGATAAACATTCGAAGCGGTAAATACAACTGTGATTAATGCGCCTAGCAACATTCCTCTAAATGTAAGCTCTGGTAGAGTTGGTACTAAAATAGATTTTTGCATAAATATACCTATGACTATTTATAATTTAGTCTAATTTTACACCAGTTTTGGTACAAGAGGTAAAAGTAATTTAGAGTTTAAGCAAAATTTATACCTTCATATTATCTACACTATTAGTCAAATAATCTCTTAAACAATAAAGTGCGGTTAAATTACGAGCCTCATTAAAATTAGGTTGTTTAAGCAGTTCATCAATTTTCTCTAAAGGAAATTTAACTAATTGTAATGGCTCAGGCTCATCTCCTTCTAATTTGCAAGAATAAAAATCCCTAGCAATAAAAATGTGCATAGGATTATTCATATAAGATGGTGAACTAATTACTGTACGCAAATGAATAAATGATTTTGCTCCTAATCCAATTTCTTCTTTTAATTCTCTATTTGCACTCTGCTCTGGTGTTTCACCAAGATCCATTAATCCTTTTGGAAAGCCAAGCTCATAATTTTCTGTACCTACTGCATACTCTCTAATCATAAGCAAATTTTCGCCATCAATTGGTAAAATCATCACAGCATCACGACTATTAGGATTAATCCGTTCATAAGTTCGCTGTTGACCATTAGAAAACTCTAATTGCACAGCTTCAATTTCAAAAATACGAGTTTTGACAAGTTTCGAAATAGATAAAATTTTTGGTTTTTTCAATGCTTGCATAAATGACCTCTTTTACAAATTAACCGAATAACGATAACATAAAGTGAAGAGTACGAGAATGGAAAAATAAAATGAAAATAAATTGGCAACAAGTAGATACTGTTATTTTAGATTTAGACGGTACTTTGATTGATCTTTATTTTGACCATCATTTTTGGCGAAACACCGTACCAGAGGCTTATGCAAAAAAATACAATTTGCATATTGACTCTTGTCGCATAAAATTAAAACAGCAATACGATGCTATAGAACATAGCATGGATTGGTATAGTATTGATTTTTGGGCAAAAAAGTTTGATTTACCTTTACGTAAATTACTTCAAGAGCAGGGTTCAATGACAAAAGTGCGGTCAGATGTACCATACTTTTTACAACAACTACGCAATATGGGCAAGACTCTTATCTTACTAACCGATAGCCACCCTTTTAGTTTAAAAGTAAAAATGGATAATTGTGATTTAGCCACATATTTTGATCTATTACTTTCGTCTCATGATTTTAACGCCCCTAAAATAGAGCAAACATTATGGCATAATCTTCAAAAACGACATGATTTTGATCCTCTTCGTACTTGTTTTATTGACGACACGGAAAAAGTTCTCGATAGTGCGAAATTATTTGGTATTGCTTATACTGTTGGAGTAGAAAACCCCGACAGTACAACGAATGATAAACTATTTGAACGGCATTTTGGGGTGAAAAACTACCGCACTTTAATAGAGTAATATATGACTAAGCAACAAAAAAACGACCAAAAAAATGAAGGTGTGCGTTTAGACAAGTGGTTATGGGCCGCACGTTTTTATAAAACTCGTAGTCTTGCAAAAGAAATGATAGATGGAGGTAAGGTACATTATAATCATCAACGCACTAAACCTAATAAACAAGTTGAAGTGGGAGCAATGATTAAATTACGACAAGGTAATGATGAAAAAGAAGTAGAAGTAACCGCACTTTCCGATCAGCGAAGAGGTGCTGCTCAAGCTCAATTACTTTACCGAGAAACTGAAAAAAGCATTGAAAACCGTGAAAGGATGGCAATAGCTAGAAAAAATAATGCTCTCTCTATGCCACATCCTGATCGTCGTCCAACTAAGAAAGAACGACGAGATTTAATCAAATTTAAGCATCAATAATAAGCTATAATAAGTTAAATTACTTAAAATTTAATTTCTCTAAAAAATAGGATACTAAATGACAAATTTACAACAAAATGACGCTGATAACGATAAACTTTATCGCTTTTTATTTAAAGATTATTCAGTGCGTGGTGAGTGGGTGCGTTTAAATCAAACTTTTATTGACACTTTAAATACTCACCATTATCCCAAACCAGTACAAAAATTACTTGGCGAAATGATGGTGGCAACTAATTTATTAACTGCAACGTTGAAATTTGAAGGTAGCATCACATTACAAATTCAAGGTGAAGGTGCATTAAAATTAGCATTAATCAACGCTACTAATGAACAAAAAATTCGTGGATTAGCTCGTTTGCAAGGTGAAATTAATGAACAAATGAGCTTGCATCAAATGATCTGCGAAGGAGTATTAGTAATTACTATCTCTCCAACTCAAGGTGAACGTTACCAAGGGGTGATTGCATTAGACAAACCAACATTAGCTGAATGTCTTGAAGATTATTTTATTCGTTCAGAACAATTGCGAACTCAACTTATTATTCGAAGTGGCGAATTTGAAAACCAGCCCGTTGCTGCAGGAATGTTACTTCAGATTATGCCCGATAGTTCAAATTCTGATACAGATTTTGAACATTTAACAACTTTAACCGCTACTGTGAAAAACGAAGAGCTATTTGCTTTAACAGCAGAAGAGTTGCTTTATCGTTTATATCATGAGGAAACAGTAGAAATTTATCCACCTCAATCTGTTGAATTTAATTGTGGTTGCTCACAAGAACGATCAGGTGCAGCATTATTATTGCTTTCAGATGAAGAAATCGACCAAATTTTAGCTGAACACAATAATAGTGTTGATATGCAGTGTGAATGTTGTGGTACTCATTATGTGTTCAATAAACAAAGTATTCAACGTTTAAAGGAGAATGCTGAGTAAGCTACTAAAAGTGCGGTAATATTACCGCACTTTTTACAAATAAATAAGTTGCCTCACAATATGACTAAAACAGCAATCATATCCATCTGATTCAACTCAAAAACCTTCACTTTATACTTAACCAACCAAAACTATGTAATGTGGATTCAAATTATTGAACACGGCTGTATTTATTTCAAATAATTTTTTATATTTTTTCAAATTTGCGATCAAGGTAACAGTTTTTTTTTTTAATTTTAAATAAAATAGTTGGCAACTTTTTTAAATATTAATTTTTATTGAGGAAATTATTATGACTGATGTTAACAAACTTATTATCGAACTTGATAATTTAGGCATTAAAAATGTCAAAGAGATAGTTTACAACCCTAGCTATGAGTTCCTTTTTGAAGAAGAAACTAAGCCCGATTTAGAAGGATTTGAAAAAGGAGTTGTCACTACTTCAGGTGCTGTTGCTGTAGATACAGGAATTTTTACTGGTCGTTCACCAAAGGATAAATATATCGTATTAGATGAAAAGACTAAAGATACTGTATGGTGGACTAGCGAAGCAGCTAAAAACGATAATAAGCCGATGAATCAAGAAACTTGGAAAAGCTTGAAAGGCTTAGTTACTCATCAACTTTCTAACAAACGCCTTTTTGTTGTGGATGCTTTCTGTGGGGCAAATCCTGATACTCGTTTAGCAGTACGTATTATTACTGAAGTGGCATGGCAAGCTCATTTTGTGAAAAATATGTTTATTCGCCCATCTGTAGAAGAATTAGAAAACTTTAAGCCTGATTTTGTAGTAATGAACGGTTCAAAAGTAACTAATCCAAATTGGAAAGAGCAAGGCTTAAATTCCGAAAACTTTGTTGCTTTTAATATTACTGAAGGCGTGCAGTTAATTGGTGGTACATGGTATGGCGGCGAGATGAAAAAAGGCATGTTCTCAATGATGAACTACTTCCTACCGCTAAAAGGTATCGCTTCAATGCACTGTTCTGCTAACGTAGGAGAGAAAGGTGATGTAGCAGTATTCTTTGGATTATCAGGTACAGGAAAAACTACACTTTCTACTGATCCAAAACGTCAATTAATCGGTGACGATGAACATGGTTGGGATGATGACGGTGTATTCAACTACGAAGGTGGTTGTTATGCAAAAACAATCAAACTTTCAGAAGAAAATGAACCTGACATCTATCGTGCAATTAAACGTGATGCTCTATTAGAAAACGTAGTCGTACGTGCAGATAAAAGTGTAGATTTCGATGATGGTTCAAAAACAGAAAACACTCGAGTATCTTATCCAATTTACCATATTGAAAACATCGTTAAGCCAGTTTCTAAAGCTGGTCATGCAAAAAAAGTGATTTTCTTAACCGCAGATGCTTTTGGTGTATTACCGCCAGTATCTAAATTAACACCTGAGCAAACTAAATATTATTTCTTATCTGGTTTCACTGCAAAATTAGCGGGGACAGAGCGTGGTGTGACTGAACCAACACCAACATTCTCAGCTTGCTTTGGTGCAGCATTCTTATCTCTTCACCCAACACAATATGCAAAAGTATTGGTGAAACGCATGGAAGCTGTGGGAGCGGAAGCTTATTTAGTTAATACAGGCTGGAACGGTACAGGTAAACGGATTTCAATTAAAGATACTCGTGGAATCATTGATGCAATTTTAGATGGCTCTATTGATAAAGCTGAAATGTCTAAATTACCAATTTTTGACTTATCTGTGCCAAAAGCTTTGCCAAATGTTGATCCTGCAATTTTAGATCCTCGTGATACTTACGAAGATAAGGCTCAATGGCAAACTAAAGCGGAAGATTTAGCTAATCGTTTTGTGAAGAACTTTGAAAAATACGCAACTAACGAAGAAGGAAAAGCGTTGATCGCTGCTGGTCCAAAAGCATAGAGAGTCCACTGACAGTAGCCCACAGCTTGCTGTGGGAGCTGGTAGGAATTCCCGACCTTTAGGCAGGGAAGGATGTCAAAAAGCTAGAATGACTAAAATAAGAACTGATTTTTGTTCAAAAATCAGTTCTTAAATTATTTCCTAATAATAAAATTAAAGCAAAAAGTGCGGTACTCTTTATAAATTTTTTTATTCATCCAAAAAACTACGTAAAGTTTCTGAGCGACTAGGGTGACGTAGTTTCCGCAGTGCTTTCGCCTCAATCTGACGAATACGTTCACGAGTTACATCAAATTGTTTACCTACTTCCTCTAACGTGTGATCAGTATTCATATCAATACCAAAACGCATACGTAATACTTTAGCCTCACGTGGGGTCAATCCTTCTAGCACTTCATGAGTTGCCACTTTCAAACTTTGCGTAGTAGCAGAATCAAGTGGTAGTTCTAATGTGCTATCTTCAATAAAATCGCCTAAATGAGAATCATCGTCATCACCAATCGGTGTTTCCATTGAAATTGGTTCTTTAGCAATTTTCAATACTTTGCGAATCTTATCTTCTGGCATTCCCATTCTCTCAGCTAATTCTTCAGGTGAAGCTTCACGCCCCATTTCCTGTAACATTTGACGTGAAATACGATTTAACTTATTAATAGTTTCAATCATATGCACAGGAATACGAATAGTTCTTGCTTGATCAGCGATAGAACGTGTAATAGCTTGACGAATCCACCAAGTAGCATAAGTAGAGAATTTATATCCTCGACGATACTCAAATTTATCTACGGCTTTCATTAAGCCAATATTACCTTCTTGGATAAGATCTAGAAATTGTAAACCACGATTAGTATATTTTTTTGCTATAGATATTACTAGACGCAAGTTTGCTTCTACCATTTCTTTTTTCGCTCTACGAGCTTTTAATTCGCCTTGTGCAACTTGATCACAAATATCTCGGAGTTGTTGAATAGATAAACCCGTATCTTGTTCAATTTCTACTAACTTTGCAATAGACTGACGAATCTGTGGTTCATACTGAGCTAATCTAGAACCATGCTTACTAGATAAAGCTTTTACTAGCCATGAATCTGATGTCTCATGTCCACTAAAACTCTTTTGAAAACTTTCTTTTGAAAGCTTAGCATAATCTACTACTATTTTTTGAATAGAACGTTCCTGCTGACGAACTCTCTTCATCATATCACGCATCGAGATTACTAAAGTATCAAACTGTTTTGGCACTAATCGAAATTGAGCAAAAATTTCAGCTAACAATTGAATTTGTTCTTTAGCTGGCTTTCTTGTACGACCATGCTTTTTAATTGCATCTAAAGTCTTTTTGTGTTGAATTTTAAGTAACGTGAATTTCTCACGTGCTATTTCAGGATCAATAGAATTATCAGAATCATTATTATCCGTAGAAGAATCTTCTTCACTTTCCTCATCATCAAGTTCTTCAGTAGACACGTCTGCGGAATCTTCATTATCTTCTACTAAAGATTTTTCAATATGCTCTATATCTGGTTCTTCAATAGCATTAGGATCAACAAATCCTGTAATTAAATCTGCCAAACGAACAATGCCGTCTTCCACTTGATCATATTGTTCAAGTAGATAAGTAATAGCCTCAGGGTAAGCCGCAACAGCACCTTGGACTTCATTAATACCTTCTTCAATACGTTTTGCTATATCTATCTCACCTTCACGAGTCAACAACTCAACACTTCCCATCTCCCGCATATACATTCTTACAGGATCAGTTGTCCGCCCAAGTTCAGCTTCTACGCTTGATAACACTTGAGTTGCTTCTTCAACGGCATCTTCATCAGCAATACTTTCATTCAACATCAAATCATCGGCATCAGGTGCAAAATCTAAAACCTGAATCCCCATGTCATTGATCATTTTGATAATATCTTCAATTTGATCCGTATCAACAAGCTCTTCTGGAAGATGGTCATTCACTTCCGCATAAGTCAAATAGCCTTGTTCTTTACCTTGTGCAATAAGTAATTTCAACTGAGATTGTGGATTTTTCTCCATACTGTATATCCGCCTTGCTTAGTGATTATGGAAGATAAAATAGGGTTAATTTTACCATTCTTATATATGATTAACTATTCATTTTCTTTTTTTATTGAGCAATTTTGCTAATTGTTGCTTTTCTTCTAATGTCAACCCTTGCAAACGATCTTTGGCGATCAAAGTGTTAATATTGCGTTCAACGAACTGAAGATATAAATATTTCAGCGTTTCACGAAATGTTTCTTCTACTTTATCATCATCAATAGAGTGATCCCAAATAGCTAAAATTTCAAGAGGTCGACTAAATTCTGTATCACGCCAATACTCTAAAATTTGTCCTGTTGTAATCCCAACTTTCTCGCGACAAAGTGCGGTTAATTTTTCAAATAAATCAAATCCTGGCTCATCTAATGTTTTCAGTGCTGCTAAGCTGGGAACTAATTCAATTAATTCTGGATTTTGTAGTAGTAATGCAATTAAAATCCTCATCGGAGTACGCTTTATTTTTTTCGGTGATTGATGTTGATCTGACTTTTCAAGCCCCGATGGAATGAGTGATTTTAATTGGGATTGATCAAATATCCCCATTTTTTGTGCTAACATATTACGTAATGATAAACGTAACATATCCCCAGGAATGCGTTTAATCAAAGGGATAGCTAATGCGGCTAATTTAGCTTTTCCCTCTTTTGAGGAAAAATCCACTTTATTACTTAATGTTAAAAACAAAAAATCACTCATTGTCAATGCACTATTTAAAGCTTCTTCAAAAGCACTTTTGCCATACTGACGTATAAAAGTATCAGGATCTTCTCCGTCAGGCAAAAAAATAAATTTCAATTGCCTTCCATCTTCTAAATAAGGCAATGCATTTTCCAAAGCCCGCCAAGCAGCATCTTTACCTGCCCTATCGGCATCATAGCAACACACTATTTGATCAGTATAACGAAACGCTAATTGAAGCTGCTCTGATGTTGTTGCTGTTCCCAAAGAAGCAACAGCATAATCAACACCGAATTGAGCAAGTGCAACAACATCCATATAACCTTCAACAACTAACAATATATTTGGCTCGTTATTGACTTGTAATGCTTCAAATAAACCATACAACTCATTACTTTTATGGTAAGTTACACTTTCAGGTGAATTCAAATATTTAGGTTTTTCATCATTTAATACTCGCCCGCCAAAGGCAATAGTTCGCCCTCTGCGATCTCGAATGGGAAACATTATTCGGTTACGAAATCGGTCATAATAATTTTGATTATCTTTCTCCGATAACATACCAAGATCTAAAAGTTTCTTGCACTCTTCTCTTGTTTTACCAAACTTCTCTTTTAATGCACTAAATTGATTAGAGGAAAAACCAATTTTAAACCGCTGGATTACTTCTTCTGATAATCCTCTTTGTTGCAAATAACTTTGTGCTGGAATATGAGATAGTAATTGTTGTTTGTAATAATCAGCAATTTGTTCCATTAAACCATAAAGATCTCGTTTAACTTGATAATTAAACTTTGGTTTTCCATCAAACTGCGGTGACTTTTCATAAGGGACTTCAAGTCCATGTAATGCAGCCAATTCTTCAATTGCTTCAACAAACTCTAACTTATCATATTCCATCAGAAAAGAAATTGCATTGCCATGAGCGTGACAACCAAAACAATGATAAAACTGTTTTTTTTGGCTTACTGTAAAAGACGGCGTTTTTTCATGATGAAAAGGACAACATGCTTGATAATCACGTCCTGCTTTTTTCAGTTTTACTCTTGCATTGATAAGTTCAACAATATCGGTTCTTGCTAAAAGATCATCTATGAAATAACGAGGAATCAAACCTGCCATAAATTAATCCTATTTTTAAGAATTATTTGTTTCGAAGCATGTTGAAAAAATTAAAATTATATGACTTCAATAGGACAAAACCGTGATTCCCATATAAGGTTTCACGGTCTGCTTAACTCGAGTTTTTAATTAAAAATATTTAATTAGTACAAACGCGTGTTACGTGCATTTTCACGAGCAACACGTTTAGCATGACGTTTTGCACGAGTTGCGTTTTCACGTTTGCGAATTGTAGTTGGTTTTTCATAAAATTCACGGCTACGAACTTCTGCTAAAATACCCGCTTTTTCGCAAGAGCGTTTAAAACGACGTAATGCAACGTCAAATGATTCGTTTTCACGTACTTTAATTACTGGCATAAGCCATCACCTCTATAAAAATTAATTAATATTTTGCAAAATTTAATGATCTTCACAATAAATAACTTATTGGGTCTTTTTATTAATAGACCAGATCTTCAATAAGATGGGCAATTTTAATCCAAACACACTGTAAAAGTAAATAATATTTTTGATCTTTTCCTAGAAAAATTAAATTTATATTAGCTATATCTTATTTTTAGCTTCTTTATCCAATTGATAAGAGCATCTAATTTTATTTCCATGTTAAAAGAGATCATGCAACTAGTTAAATTATCATAAACAAGGTAGAATTACTTAAAATGAAAATTTCAGAATGATATAGATAGAGAAAATAATGCGAATCTTAGGCATCGAGACATCATGCGATGAAACTGGCGTGGCAATTTATGACGAAAAGTGCGGTTTAATTGCTAATCAATTGTATACTCAAATTGCGTTACACGCAGATTACGGTGGTGTAGTACCTGAACTGGCATCAAGAGATCACATTCGCAAAACGCTACCCTTGATTCAAGCGGCATTAAAACAGGCAAATTTATCGAAAAAAGATATTGATGGTATTGCTTACACTTGTGGACCAGGTCTAGTTGGAGCATTATTAGTTGGTTCAACGATTGCTCGTTCTCTTGCTTATGCATGGAATGTACCAGCCATTGGTGTACATCATATGGAAGGACATTTACTCGCTCCAATGTTGGAGAAAAATCCACCGCACTTCCCATTCGTAGCACTACTAGTTTCTGGGGGCCACACTCAACTAGTAAAAGTTAACAGAGTAGGAGAATATGAATTATTAGGTGAAAGTATCGACGATGCTGCTGGCGAAGCATTTGATAAAACCGCAAAATTACTTGGTCTAGATTATCCAGGTGGTGCCGCTCTTTCTCGCTTAGCAGAACAAGGTGATCCCAATCGATTTTATTTTCCCCGTCCAATGACAGATCGTGCTGGATTAGATTTTAGTTTTTCAGGACTAAAAACTTTTGCATCGAATACATTAACTCAAGTAATTAAAGAAGAAAATGGATTAACGTCACAAAGTCAGGCAGATATTGCTTGTGCATTTCAGCAAGCTGTTGTGGATACTTTAGTAATAAAATGTCGTCGAGCATTGAAGCAAACAGGCTTAAAACGTCTAATTATTGCGGGTGGTGTCAGTGCTAATAAACAACTTCGTCAAGCTCTCTCACATTTAATGTCGCAGTTAAAAGGAGAGGTTTTTTACCCACAACCACAATTTTGCACTGATAACGGTGCAATGATCGCTTACACAGGTTTTTTACGTTTAAAACAAGGACAGCACACTTCATTGGAAATTGAAGTTCGCCCTCGCTGGACAATGACTGAATTAACGGCACTTGAATAACATGGCAAAACTTTATTTTTATTATTCTACAATGAATGCAGGAAAATCTACTACTTTACTGCAATCTGATTACAATTACCGCGAACGTAATATGAATACGTTAGTATACACTGCTGCTATTGATGATCGTTTCGGAGTCGGAAAAGTCACTTCTCGTATCGGTATTAGTCGAAATGCACGACTATTTAATTCTAAAACTGACTTATTAGCTGAAATTTATCAACACCAACAAAAGGAAAAATTACATTGTATTTTAGTTGATGAAGCTCAATTTCTAACTAAACAGCAAGTTTATCAACTCACAGATGTTGTAGATAAATTAAATATTCCAGTCCTTTGTTATGGGTTACGTAATGATTTTCAAGCAGAACTATTTCAAGGCAGCCGCTATTTATTAGCGTGGGCAGATCAATTAGAAGAGCTTAAAACTATTTGTTACTGTGGACGTAAAGCTAATTTTGTATTACGTTTGAACGAAAAAGGAGAAGTAATGAAAGATGGCGAACAAATTCAAATTGGTGGTAATGATCGCTACGTTTCTGTTTGCCGACGCCATTATAAAGAAAAACTACAAAGTAAAGTTTAAACTAAATAGAAAAATAAAAAGTGCGGTGCGTTTTAAATAAAATCAGACATAATAGGAACACATATGAGACAAATTACTATCATTGATACAGGTTGTGCCAATCTTTCATCAGTAAAATTTGCTTTTGATCGACTTGGTTATCAAGCTGAGATTACAAAGGATTTAAATAAAATTTGCTCCGCTGATAAATTACTCTTACCTGGTGTTGGCACGGCAGCTGCAGCCATGAAACATTTACAAGAACGCCGTCTAATAGATGCTATTTGCAATGCTAAACAACCCTTACTAGGAATTTGTTTAGGCATGCAACTATTAATGTCTTACTCTAAAGAAGGTAATGTAGATACTTTGAATATTATCAAAAGTGAAACCACACTTCTACCAAAAACAGAGTTACCTTTACCACATATGGGATGGAATAAAGTCAATTATGAAAAAAATCATCCCCTTTTTAAAGGTATTGAACAAGATAGTTACTTCTATTTTGTTCATAGTTATGCAGTAGCGACTAACCAAAGTACTATTGCTACTAGCAATTATGGCACCGTATTTTCCGCAGCATTAGGATTCAATAATTTTTACGGAGTACAATTTCACCCTGAACGGTCAGGTAAAAATGGAGCATTGCTGTTAAAAAATTTTATGGAAAATATTTAATTTTGAACAAGCACATGTAAACACAAAACAGCTTCACCTTATCTAAAATTAATTTAAGTAAGCGAGTTTTAACGAAAAACTAGACTGTTCTTAACCACATAAGAATTTTTACGTTACCTAATTAGGCTAAAACAGTCTTGTCTTTTTCAACTAATATTCTGTTCCAAACTGATTTTTAAATAGCATAAGTTCTATTAGGTATTATGTACTGTGGCGTTCTTTTAATTTTGAAATTACATCAGACCAAGACAAATCAGCATCTTGCAATAAAACGCTAAGATGGTAAGCTAAATCTGCTGCTTCACAAATGGTTTCATTGCGATCTTTTACTGTTGCTGCTAATGCAGTTTCCACTCCTTCTTCACCTACTTTCTGTGCAATTCTTTTAGTGCCTTCTGCATACAATGAAGCGGTATAAGAACTTGCTGGGTCAGCGTTTTTACGAGACCTCAATAGACGTTCTAATTTACTGAAGAAAATCCAGTTAGGCTCTTCCATTAACTCACTAAAGCAACTTTCCGTGCCTGTGTGACAAGTTGGACCAACAGGATCAACTAATATCAGTAAAGAATCTTGATCACAATCTAAACTCATATCGACAACCCGCAAAGTATTACCTGAAGTTTCACCTTTTGTCCATAATCTCTGTTTAGTGCGAGAAAAAAAAGTTACTTTATTTTCTATTATAGTTTTTGCTAAAGCGTCTTTATTCATATAACCCAACATCAGCACTTCACAAGTATTTACATTTTGCACAATCACGGGAAGTAAATTATCCACTTTTTGCCAATTAATTCTATTTTGCATAAGTAGCTCCTCTAGCATTTAATTCTTGAAAGCTTTAAAAATCAGGCTAATTATAATAGTGTTTAAATTCGAACATTGATTCCTGAATTTTTAAGATATGCTTTCAATTGACCAATATTAATAATTTGTTTGTGAAATACACTAGCAGCCAATGCCCCATCCACTTTTACATCAATAAATGCATCTCGAAAATGTGCCATTTCCCCCGCCCCCCCAGAAGCAATCAGTGGCAAATGGCAAACTTCACGTACTTTTTTTAATTGCATTAAATCATAACCTTTTCGTACACCATCCTGATTCATCATATTCAATACGATCTCACCAGCCCCACGTTGCTGAACTTCTTTCACCCAGTCTAATAATTGCCATTGCGTTTGAAGAGTACGTTTTTCATCTCCAGTATACTGATTAACCCAATAACAACCACTAGCCTGTTCAAACCAACTATCAATTCCAACAACTATTGCCTGAACACCAAAACGTTGAGATAAATCTGTAATTAAATCAGGTCTAGCAAGTGCGGGTGAATTTATAGAAATTTTATCTGCCCCAAAAGCAAAAATTTGCTCTGCATCTTCAATAGTCTTAATTCCCCCTGCAACACAAAAAGGTATATCTATGACTTCTGCTACACGTTGAACCCAACTTTTATCCACTGTTCTACCATCTGACGAAGCAGTAATATCATAAAACACTAATTCATCAGCTCCTTCTTCGGCATAACGTACAGCAAGAGGAACTATATCACCTATAATTTCATGATTACGAAATTGTACTCCCTTGACTACTTGTCCATCACGAACATCTAAGCAAGGAATTATCCGTTTTGCAAGCATTTAATCGCCTCCGAAACATTAAATTTATTTTCTAACAATGCACGACCGACAATAATCCCTGATACACCAGTTTCTTTCAATGCATTTATATCAGCAAGAGAGCCTATACCACCTGAAGATTGGAATTGAATATCTGGGTATTTTGCACAAATTTCTTGATAAAGCTGTACGTTCGAACCTGTTAAAGTACCATCTCGAGAAATATCAGTACAAAGAACATGTTTTAAACCAAAAGTGCGGTAATTTTCAACTAAATTTTCTAGCGTTAGCGAACTGGTTTCTTGCCATCCTTTAATTGCTACTCGTTTTTGCTGATTTTCGATCCGAATATCTAAAGCCAACACAAATTTCTCTGCACCATATTTATTAAACCAACTCTCAACTGTCTTATTATCCGTTACAGCTATAGAACCAAGCACGACTCGATTTGCCCCAGCTACCAATAAATCTGATACATGTTTTTCTGCACGAATACCACCCCCGACCTGAATATGGCTTTGTGTTTTTTCAATAATTCTACTTATAAGTGCAGTTTGTCTTTGAGTTGGATCTTTTGCTCCTGTCAGATCTACAAGATGTAATTGTTTTGCTCCTTGTTGCAAATAAGACTCAAATTGAGTCATAGGATCATCATGATAAATTGTTTTCTGACTATAATCCCCTTGGTGCAGACGTACTACTTTGCCATCAATTAAATCTAATGCAGGAATGATGATAGATTTTTTCATAAATATCGTGCCTTTATTGTTAGTAGTAATATCTAACAAGTATAGACTAATAAATACTCTTTTTTAACGATTTTAATAGGAAAATTTAAATTTATTTTAAACTTATAACAAAAGTGCGGTGGGTTTTTGATAAATTTGAATATTCAAAAAGTGGGCATTGCCCACTTTTGATTTATTACAAAATATTTTCAAATTCTTCCATAACTGTTTTTGGCCATACACTAGATTGTACTTCGCCAATATGCTTTTTATGCAACAGTAACATCACTAAACGAGATTGACCAATTCCACCACCAATGGAAAGAGGCAAACGTCCATTGATCAAATCTTGATGCCAATCAAATGATAAGCGATCTTCATCACCAGTAATTGCAAGTTGTTTGCGTAAAGCTGTCTCATCAACACGGATCCCCATAGAAGAAACTTCAAAAGCTCGGTCTAAAACAGGGTTCCAAACTAAAATATCACCGTTTAATCCTTTATATTCTCCTTCAGAAGGTGTTGTCCAATCATCATAATCTGGAGCTCGACAATCGTGTGGTTTTCCATCAGACAGAACTCCACCAATTCCAATTAAAAATACCGCTCCATGTTTTTTACAAATAGCATTTTCACGTTCCTTGTCATTCATATCAGGATATTCTCTAACAAGATCTTCACTGTGCACAAACGTAATTTCTTGTGGTAAAAACTTTTCTAAACTAAACTTACAACTCACTTCATTTTCTGTATCTAAAATTGCTTGATAAATTGAACGCACTGTTTCTTTTAAATAAGCTAAATTACGCTGACCAGCAGGAATCACTTTTTCCCAATCCCATTGATCTACATACACCGAATGAGTTTGATCAAGGCTATCTTCATCTGGACGAAGTGCTTTCATATGCACAAAAAGTCCCTCATTTTCTGCAAAACCAAAACGAGCAAGAGTATGACGCTTCCATTTGGCTAAAGAATGAACAACTTCAAAGGTTGCATTTGTGATCTGCTTCACATTTACTTGAACTGCTTTCTCTGTTCCTGAAAGATTATCTTGAATACCATTACCAACTTGGCTTAGGATAGGACCTTGAACTTCAACAAGTCCTAAATGCTGTAATAATTTTTCTGTAAAAGTATTTTTGGTAAAACTAATTTCTTGTTGTTGTAGAATAAACGATTTTTTCATTTTTTTATAAACCTTATTTGTTGTTTTAAATTTATTTGAATATTATCTAAACAATCAATCAAAATTTCAATTAACTTTATTAAAAATAGCAAAGAGAATAAATTATTTTAAATAAAATGATGTTATTTTTATAAAAAATTTAATTAAAGGTAAAATATGCACCAAATAGACACTCTTGATCAACAAATTTTACGAGTATTGATCAAAGATGCTCGTACCCCCTATGCTGAAATGGCAAAGAATTTCGGAGTAAGCCCAGGAACTATCCACGTCCGCGTGGAAAAAATGCGTCAATCAGGGATAATTCAAGGCACAAAAATTCGTATTGATGAACGCAAACTAGGCTACGATGTTTGTTGCTTTATCGGCATAATTTTAAAAAGTGCAAAAGATTGCAACAAAGTCATTAAACAATTGGAGGAATTTAATGAGGTTGTGGAAGTCTACTACACTACAGGGAATTATTCACTGTTCATAAAAGTGATGACCCATACTATAGCAGAATTGCATTCTGTACTAGCGAAAAAAATTCAATTAATTGATGAAATTCAATCAACTGAAACTTTAATCTCTATGCAAAATCCAATTATGCGAGATATAACACCATAAACAAAAGGAATATTTTATGTCAGATGTATTTCATTTAGGCTTAACAAAAGCAATGTTAGACGGAGCAGAATTAGCCATTGTTCCTGGAGCTCCAGAACGAGTAGAACGCATCGCTCGTTTATTAGAAAACCCAAAATTTTTAGCATCAACTCGAGAGTTTACTTCTTGGTTAGGTTATATCGACAATAAAGCCGTTGTAGTTTGTTCTACTGGTATTGGAGGACCTTCTGTCTCTATCGCCGTAGAAGAACTAGCCCAGCTTGGAGTAAGAACGTTCTTACGTATTGGAACAACTGGAGCTATTCAACCTCACATTAATGTAGGTGATATTCTAGTGACAACTGGTGCTGTACGTTTAGATGGTGCAAGTCGTCATTTTGCTCCATTAGAATACCCAGCTGTTGCTAATTTTGATTGTACCACGGCACTATATAATGCAGCTTCCAGCGAAACTAAAAAGGGTGTTCATGTAGGTATTACAGCATCTTCTGATACTTTCTATCCAGGACAAGAACGCTATGATACTTATAGTGGTAAAGTGTGTCGTCATTATCAAGGTTCATTGAAACAGTGGCAAGAACTGAATGTAATGAACTACGAAATGGAAAGTGCTACATTGTTCACTATGTGTTCAGCGTTGGGATTACGTGGTGGTATGGTATCTGGTGTCATTGTAAACCGTACTCAACAAGAAATTCCTAATGAATCAACAATTCATCAAACGGAGCAAAAAGCAGTTGAGATCGTTGTAAAAGCAGCTGGATTATTGCTGAAATAAAGCAATTTCTAGCTTTATTTAAACACAAAAATCACCGCAAAAAGTGCGGTGATTTTTTATCTGGTTTTAAATTTTAATTTGAGAATTAATAAAAGAAAGTAAATTTTCTTTAGATATCATTTGCTTTTCACCAGTTTTGCGATTTTTATATTCAACTTGACCAGCTTGCAGATTTTTTTCACCTATTACTAATATATGTGGCACACCTATCAATTCCATATCAGCAAACATTACTCCTGCTCTTTCTTTACGATCATCAAAAATAACATCAACTCCTTGAGATAATAAAGTGCGGTATAAATTTTCTGAGAATTGTTGTACAACTTCTGACTTATGCATATTCATTGGCACGATCGCAACAGTGAAAGGAGCTATAGCATCAGTTGACCAAATAATACCATTTTCATCATGGTTCTGCTCAATAGCAGCTGCAACTATACGAGTTACACCTATGCCATAGCATCCCATAATCATTGTTTGTGGTCGACCATCTTCACCCTGTACTGTTGCTTTCATCGCTTCAGAATATTTTGTCCCTAATTGGAAAATATGCCCAACTTCAATTCCTCGTTTAATCAGTAACGAACCTTTGCCATCAGGACTTGGATCCCCTTCCACTACATTACGTAAATCAGCAATTTTTGGTAAAACTACATCACGATCCCAGTTAATATTAAAATAATGCTTTCCATCTATATTAGCACCAGCATGAAAATCACTCATTATTGCAACAGATCGGTCAATAATCATAGGAATATTCAAATTCACAGGACCAAGTGATCCAACACCAGCTACTATTTTTGCTCTGATTTCTGTTTCGTCAGCAAATGTTAAAGGATCCGCAACTTCTGGTAATTTTTGAGCTTTGATTTCATTAAGTTCATGATCACCACGAATAATTAGTGCTACTAAAGGATTTTCTTCATTTGCACCTTTTACGATCAATGTTTTTACTGTTTTCTCAACAGATAAATTAAATTGACTTACTAGTTGATCGATAGTTTTGGCATTCGGAGTATCAACTAATTCCATCATTTTTGTAGGAGCGGCTCTCTCACCTAGTGTAACTGCCTCAGCCAATTCGATATTCGCTGCAAAATCTGACTCTGTTGAAAAAACAATATCATCTTCACCGCTTTTTGCTAATACTTGAAATTCATGACTGACACTACCACCAATAGAGCCTGTGTCTGCTTGTACTGCACGAAAATCTAAACCTAGTCGTGTAAAAATATTTGTATAAGTTTGATACATAACGTTATAAGTTTCTTGCAAACTTTCTTTCGTTATATGAAAAGAATATGCATCTTTCATCAGAAACTCACGACACCGCATAACACCAAAACGAGGTCTAACTTCATCTCTAAATTTAGTTTGAATTTGATATAAATTAAGAGGAAGTTGCTTATATGATGTTACTTCTCTACGAACAAGATCTGTTATTACTTCCTCATGAGTAGGTCCTAACACAAAATCGCGTTGTCCACGATCAGAAAAACGCAACAATTCTGGACCATATTGCTCCCAACGCTGAGATTCTTGCCACAATTCTGCTGGCTGTACTACAGGCATCTCAACTTCAATTGCTCCACTCTTATTCATTTCATCACGAACAATATGTTCAACTTTTTTTAAAACTCGCAATCCTGTTGGTAACCAATTATAAAGTCCTGAAGCTAAAGATCGTACCATTCCTGCTCTAAGCATTAATTGATGACTAACGACTTGTGCATCATTTGGCGTTTCTTTTAGTGTAGAAAATAAATATTTACTTGCTCGCATTTACATATTCCATTAGTTAAATAAAAAATTGCTCTTAGTTTATCATTGCCCATGAGTTACACAAAGTACTATTATGGAGGACTGTTAATGAAAATTTATCCCAAAGCAATTGATTATTATCAAATAAAGTCTGGCGGATATTGATTTACATAATCGGAAAAATCATCTGAAATAAAACCATGAGATAACATATAGTGCCAAATTTTTTGCCTAGTTTTTCCATCACACATTGCTGCATAATTAGGAAATTTTTTGCGTAAAACACTCAAAGCAACTTCGGACCAGTTAATATCTACTTCAGCTAAAACTTCCTCAAATAATTCAAATGATATTCCTTTTAGGTGATAAAGTTCTTGACGAATTCTATTCACTCCGTAGCCTTTTTGTGAACGAGAGTAAAGATAACTTTCTGTAAAACGCCTGTCGTTTTGCCAATTTTTTTGATGACAATACTCAATAGTTTGAGAAATTTCTGTCTCAGAAAAACCTTTTTCTTGCATTTTACAGCGAATTTCAAACTCACTATATTCACGTCTAGCAAGCAATCTCATTACATAGGTAAGACCTAATGATGACATAGTATATCCCTCATCTAAATTTAAAAATGTGTGATTTTACACCGCACTTTTCTAAGTTTTTAAATTAAGAGATAACTAAAAATCGATTTCAGATCCGCTATTGTCCTCTTCATAGGCAGAAGATATATCAGCCATTAATGTTTTATCTGGATTTGATAACAACTCTTCACGTAATTTTGCTTCTAAAATATTTGCTTCCTCTGGATGTTGAGCTAACCATTTCATTGCATTAGCTTTGCCTTGTCCAATTTTTTCACCATTATAAGAGAACCAAGCACCCGATTTATTAACTAACTTGTGTTTAACACCTAAATCAATAAGTTCTCCATTTTTAGAAATGCCTTCACCATAAAGAATTTGAAAATCAACTTGACGGAACGGTGGTGCAACTTTATTTTTTACAACTTTGACCCTTGTTTCATTTCCAATAACTTGATCTCCATCTTTAATAGAACCTGTACGGCGAATATCTAATCGCACTGAAGAATAAAATTTCAATGCATTACCACCCGTTGTCGTCTCTGGATTTCCAAACACAACTCCTATTTTCATGCGAATTTGATTAATAAAAATCACTAAACAATTAGATGTTTTGATTTGTGCAGTTAGCTTACGCAGTGCTTGAGACATTAAACGAGCTTGCAATCCCATATGAGAATCGCCCATTTCTCCTTCTATTTCTGCTTTTGGTGTAAGTGCAGCAACAGAATCTACAATAACAACATCAACTGCACCAGAACGAACTAAAGCATCACAAATTTCTAACGCTTGTTCACCACAATCTGGTTGAGAAACTAGCAATTCTTTTATATTTACGCCTAATTTTGTCGCATAAATAGGATCTAACGCATGTTCTGCATCAATAAATGCACAAGTTTTACCTTCTTTCTGGGCTTGAGCAATAACAGTCAATGTTAAGGTAGTTTTTCCTGAAGATTCTGGACCGAAGATTTCAACAATACGTCCCATTGGCAGTCCACCAATACCCAATGCAGCATCCAAACTTAAAGATCCAGTAGATACAGCCTCTACATCAAGAGACTGAGTTTCACCTAACTTCATAATTGAACCTTTACCAAATTGCTTTTCAATTTGTCCTAATGCTGCTGCTAGTGCTTTTGCTTTATCTTCTTGCGTTGCCATTTTGCTTATCTCCAAAACGATTAATAAAATTTGACGTATAATATAACTGTATTGATATACAGTATCAAGATGTTTTTATTCTTTTTTCGAGTTTTTGTGATACGGATTCCAAAAATCATTATTTTGATTAAAAAAATCAAATAATTACTCTAGCTACTTCTTGTTAAGAATGAATAATTTTTCTGTATTTAAATCGCTATGCAATAAATTAACATCATGAAGTTGTTTATTAGATTTTGCCGATAAATCTTTAAATCGTTCAACTTTACCAACTAAACCTTGCTGACCAACAAAAGCTGTTACTACATTATTGTAATTACTATTTGCCGTCGCAAGCGAATTACCCAATTTGAGTAATCTTTCAGAAAAAGTACAAATTTGATTATAAATATCTCCCGCTCTTTCACTAATTTCTCTCGCTTCTGTATTTCCTCGTTCTATTCTCCATAAATTGGCTACTGTGCGTAAAATTGGCATTAGTGTAGTATGGGAAACTAAAATCACATTTTTTTCATATCCATAATTAAATAATTCTCTGTCCATTTTCATTGCTTCAATATAAGCGGCTTCAACGGCAACAAACATCAATACAAAATTAGGGCTACGAAGACCAATTAAATCACTGTAATTTTTTGTTGATAAACTATCAATATGATTTTTGATTGCTTTGACATGTTCTAATAAGCTTTGCTGGCGAAGTTTTTCATTGTCAGCATTAACCGCTCTTTCATAAGCTAATAAAGACATTTTACTATCAATAACTAAATGTTTTTTATCAGGTAGATACAACACAAAATCAGGATAATTAATTTTACCTTGTTGATTTTTTAAATATGATTGAGACTGATAATGATCTTTTTCAACTAATCCCGCAAGTTGTAACGTTTGCTCTAACTGAACCTCTCCCCAACAACCTAGAATTTTTTTATTACCTTTCAAAGCTGAAGTTAAATTATTTGCTTCCTGAGACATGTTTAATCCAATCTGTAACACTTTTTTTATTTCAGCCTCTAATCCAGCATTGCCTTTTAAAGATTCCGAGTGAATTTCGTTAACTCGTTTTTGAAAACTATCAATTTGCTCACGGAAAGGCTTTAACAAGTTATTTAGTTCAATTTGATTCGACTCACTAAAGGTTCGACTTTTTTCAGTCAATATTTGATTAGCAATATTTTGAAATTCTGTAGTAAGCTGTTGTTTTGTACTAACAAAATCCTGCTGTTGAGCAATAAAATGTTTTTCTTTTTCCACAAGAGTAGTTTTCAATTGAGTTAATTCTCGCAAAAGTTCTGTCGCTTTTTTAGTTAAACCCACACACTCCTGATCTTTACGAAAAAACTCTCCACGACTTTCTTCAAGCTGCTTTTGTAGGCTGTCTGATTTAGCTTTTGCTATTCCAAAATGCTCTTTCAAGCTACTCATTTGATTAGTTATATTTTCATGACGTTGTTGTGATTCATTCAACTCATTCTGTAAATACTGGATTTTTTCATCACGCTCTGCTAATCGAGCCTGCAAACTTTCTGTCGCTGTTTGAAATCTGACTATAGTTTGATCAAGTTGGTTTTTTATTTGTTGTAAATTTTCATATTTTGCTATCAACTGATTAAAATCATTAATATTTTTATTTATCACTAATTCTAATTGTTTTATTTTTTTTATTTTATATACAATAGAGAAGGTCAATATAAAACATAAAAAAACAAAAAAGATAGCTATACTTATCCATAAATCAGGCTTAAATTCAACCATAAATAATATCTCCCATTTTTCTTGCCAGTATAAACTAAAATCCATTAATTCAAATATTGTAAAAATAACTTTTTACTGATAATCTCAACAAATCTTTTAAATTGGATTGCCTTATGAACAACCAACTTTTCCAATATCGAAAAAATCAGGAATACTGTCCAGAATGTGGTTCAATACTGAAAATAAAAAAAGGGAAGAAAGGCTTATTTTTAGGTTGTAGCCACTATCCTGAGTGTCATTATTTAAAACCGTTACATTCTCATTCAGAACACAAAATTATTAAAAATTTAGCTAAAAATTGCCCTAAGTGCGGTCATTTTTTACAGTTAAAACAAGGTAGCTACGGTATGTTTATTGGTTGTAGCGACTACCCTAATTGTCATTTTACTGTACAAGAAGAAAGCACACCAAAAGAAGATAAAATTTTATGCCCAGAGTGCAAGAATGGATATTTAATCGCCAGACGTGGACGACAGGGAAAAATATTCTACGGTTGTAGCTGTTTTCCTAAGTGTAAATTTATACTACCAACTAAGCCTTACAAAATTCAATGTCATCGTTGTAATAGCCATCTTTGTATATTAAAAAAGGAAAACTCAACCCATAGAACTTGGTTATGTATAAATAAAAACTGCCAACATTTATTTGAAACGGAAATATGAATATTGATCAAATTATAAAAAAATTAAACGATAATCAAGTGATTGCATATCCAACAGAAGCAGTTTTTGGATTGGGTTGTAATCCTTTAAGCCAAAGTGCAGTAGAAAAATTATTAATTTTAAAAAATCGTCCTGTAGAAAAAGGTCTTATTCTAGTTGCTCCAACTTTAAATTATTTACATTCATTTATTGATAGCTCACAATTTCAATCAATACATTGGGAAAGATTAACAACAAAACATGCTCGCCCAATAACTTGGATCGTTCCTGCAAGTTCCTTTACACCTTCATTCATTACTGGTCAATTTAGTACAGTTGCTATCCGTCTATGTAGCCATGAAGCGGTAAAATTGTTATGTGAAAAAACAGGGTTTGCCATAACTTCCACTAGTGCTAATTTAAGTGGTTTACCTCCTTGTAAATCAGTACAAGAAGTAAAGGCACAATTTGGAGAGTGCTTTCCTGTACTAGAAATGAATATTGGGGAAGCAAGCAATCCGTCAGAAATTAGAGACCTATTCACTGGAAAAATTTTTCGACAAGGTTAAATAAACGTAATTAAGGATAAAAAATGGATAAATACGCTGTTTGGGGCAATCCTATTGCACAAAGTAAATCTCCACAAATTCACCAATTTTTTGCGAAACAAACAAAACAAGAAATGCAATATGTAGCAATGTTAGGAGATATTGAACACTTTGAAAATCAGTTACAAGATTTTTTCCAACAAGGTGGAAAAGGTTGTAACATTACGGCACCTTTCAAAGAGCGAGCCTTTAAATTAGCCGATCATCATAGCGAGAGATGCTTAGCAGCAGAATCTTGTAATACTTTGAAAAAATTAAAAGATGGATCATTATACGGAGATAATACTGATGGAGCAGGGTTGCTGAGCGACTTACAAAGATTAAACAAACTAAAATCTAATCAATCTATTTTGATTTTAGGAGCGGGTGGAGCCACTAAAGGCGTATTACAACCTCTATTACAAGAAAACCAAAATATTACTTTAACTAACCGCACTTTTGAAAAAGCAAAAGAATTAGCAGATAAGTTTTCTACTTATGGAAAAATTCAAGCTATTGAGTTAAATAACTTATCAGAACAAAAATTTGATATTATCATCAATGCTACATCTTTAGGATTACAAGGTAAAACACTAGATATAAATCCACAAGTTTTAAAAAAAACGGACCTTGCCTACGATATGCAATATAGTAAGAACTCACTAACTCCTTTCATTTCCCTATGTAAGCAACTTGGTGTAAAAAATACAAGTGATGGACTAGGTATGTTAATTGAACAAGCAGCTCATGCTTTCCATTTTTGGCGTGGCATCATGCCTAAAACGCTATCAATAGCAGATAAAATTTGTTAGCGTTAGCACAAATTGGGTAACGTTAAAAATTTAGATAAATGGCTGATTGATAACGATGTTATTTTGAAAAACGGGAGGGAGATTTTAAGCGATAATTTGAAAAAAATTTTTGATAGTTATGGATTGAAATAACTCAAATAAACATAGCAAACAGTATTTCAAATATCATAAGCATGAGTATAACACTATATGTTGTATTTTTTGAGTATTTGATACTCGCGGGAAAAGTGCGGTTCTCTTTTAACGGCTTTCAATAAATTAGAAAAGCATTGCTGACAGAAGAGGCTGACAAAGTAGAAAAATCGTGATAAAAGCGATTAATAAATAACTAAAAGCACGATAAAAAAGTAAATTAATAATAATTTTAACAGGTTGATATGAAAGAAATTCTAACGGTATTTATGCTTATTTTAGCGGTTTATCCGCTAAAAACTATTTACGCTCTATTTAGGATCTGCAAAAAGCGAAAAAATAGCCTTAATATGTTTCGCTTCAATTGCTTTCAGTATTTTCTATTTAATAGTGTTATTTAAATTAAACAATCTTGCCCTACAATTCAGCTTAATAGTGATAACAGCTCTCATTAGCAACAAACTAATTAAAAAGTATATGGCATTGATAAGCCACGAAGAAAACGAAAAGCGTTTAGACAGCTTTGAGGCTTTTATAAAGCAGCAGAAACGAACCAAGTGAACCACTGCGACATTGTAGCATTGCTTTATCGACGCCACTTTCTTTTTAAGAAAAGTAGTAGAGATAAAGCACCCCCTCTCGAAAGCAAGGATCTGTTTCATAGAAACTATTTTAAGTTTTGATAAACCAACGAAAGCTGTTGATTATCTAACCGTTGTGAACGAAGACAGCATAATGGAAGCGTTTAGAAAAAATTTTAGAAAATATTCAATATATATGACATATAAAAAAATAATTTCTAATATAAATTTAATTTTTTGCCTGATTTTTTTATTCCAAAATTAACTAAACTTTCTAGATATACTATTTACTCAATTTAAATAAAAAAACATAATAATCTAAAAACAAAAACTTTATTAGTATATAAATCTGAAAAAATATTTTTATTATTTAAAAATAAGTTAAATTAACCATAATAAGCTTTTTTTCTTATTGACTAAAAATATTCTAACAGTATATTTTCTCTTCTTTTTCAAAAATAGAACAAGAGTCGTATATGACGCAAACAACCAAGAGAGAAACTTTTTCAGGGCAACGTGCTTTTATTTTAGCTGCTATAGGTTCAGCTATTGGCCTAGGTAACATTTGGCGATTTCCTTACACTGCTTATGAAAACGGTGGTGGAGCTTTTATTATCCCTTATATAGTTGCTATTCTAACTGCAGGAATTCCATTGCTATTCTTAGACTATTCTATTGGACACAAATTTAGAGGAGGAGCACCTCTTTCTTTCCGTCGTTTTAATCGTCATTTTGAAACTTTTGGTTGGTGGCAAGTGATGATTAATATTGTCATTGGTATCTATTATGCTGTAATTTTAGGCTGGGCAGCAAGCTACACATATTTTTCAATTAACGGTGCTTGGGGTGATAAACCTGTTGATTTTTTTATTAGCGAATTTCTTAAAATGGGCGATATTAATCAAGGTATTAGCCTAGAATTTGTTGGTATGGTAACAGGTCCTCTTATTTTTGTTTGGATTATAGCGTTGGCTTTACTTGCATTAGGCGTACAAAAAGGTATAGCGAAAACATCAAATATTTTGATGCCCCTGTTGACAATAATGTTCATCATTCTAGTAATTTATGCTCTTTTCTTACCTGGAGCAACAAAAGGATTAAATGCTTTATTTACTCCTGATTGGTCAAAATTATCTAATCCAAGTGTATGGATTGCTGCTTATGGACAAATATTCTTTTCATTATCCATTTGCTTTGGAATTATGATTACTTATTCATCATATTTGAAAAAAGATTCTGATTTAACAGGCAGTGCTTTGGTGGTAGGTTTTGCTAATAGTAGTTTTGAGTTATTAGCAGGTATAGGCGTATTTTCTGCTCTAGGTTTTATAGCAACTGCTGCAGGACAAGAAGTGAGTGAAGTAGCAAAAGGAGGGATTGGTCTAGCATTTTTTGCTTTCCCAACTATAATTAATCAAGCTCCATTTGGTGAAGTTTTAGGGTTGCTATTCTTTGGTTCGCTTACTTTTGCCGCATTAACATCCTTTGTTTCTGTTGTAGAAGTTATAATTTCTGCGGTACAAGATAAGCTAAAAATTAGACGTTCAAAAGTCACTTTTATAGTTGGTATTCCAATGATGATTGTTTCAGTTTTATTATTTGGCACAACCACAGGATTACCAATGCTTGATGTTTTAGATAAATTTGTGAATTCATTTGGTATTGTTGCTGTTGCTTTTATTTCTTTAGTGGTTATTGTATCAAATGAAAAATTAGGTATGCTAGGTGACCATTTAAATGAAACTTCATCATTTAAAGTAGGGTTCATTTGGCGATTATGCATTGTATTAACTACAGGCATTCTTGCATTTATGCTCTTTAGTGAAGGAATTAAAGTATTTACTGAAGGTTATGAAGGATATCCAAAATGGTTTGTAAATACTTTTGGCTGGGGAATGGTTATTCTACTTGTTATTGTGGCATTTTTACTATCTCGCTTAAAATGGAAAAATAAATATTTAATTCACAACAATGGAGAAAAAAATAAATGAGCATGATTGCAATTACGATGATGATAATATCCTTATTAATTATTTGGGGCGGACTACTTTATTCAGTTAAACGCTTATTAAAATAAAGAGTTTCTAAAAAATAAAATTATTATTTATATAATAAAATTAAAAGATGGATTTTAAATATCCATCTTTTAATTCTTCAACTAAATAAAATTTGTAGTACTTTATTGAATTTGAATTGATAACTTATTCATTATTTACAATTTTCTTTAATTTATATAAATAACTTAATGCCTGTTTTGGTGTCATTTCGTCAGGATCCAGCTGCGATAATAACTGCAACGCTTCATTTTCAGGAAACTCCTCATCTTCTATAGATAATGGAAGTTCACCTTGAAGTTGAAAAATAGCTGTTCTATCAACATGCTGTTTTGATAATTTTTCTAATTGATGTAATTTTTTTCTAGCTAATTTAATAACCGATTGAGGAACCCCTGCTAATCCAGCTACAGCTAAACCATAACTTTTATTAGCACACCCTTCTTGCACGGAGTGCATAAAAACAATATTGTCATTATGTTCTACAGCATCAAGATGAACATTAAAAATCCCCTTAGTTTTATCAGATAATGCTGTTAATTCAAAATAATGAGTAGAAAATAAAGTTAATGATCGGATCTTATTTGCTAACCATTCTGCACAAGCCCAAGCTAAAGATAAACCATCATAAGTTGACGTACCGCGACCTATTTCATCAATTAACACTAAACTATTTGATGTTGCTTGATGTAAAATATTAGCCATTTCTGTCATTTCAACCATAAAAGTAGAGCGTCCAGATGCGAGATCATCTGAAGCCCCTATACGCGTAAAAATACGATCTATCGGACCTATAATAGCACTTTCTGCTGGCACAAAACTTCCTATATAAGCCATCAATGTAATTAATGCTGTTTGTCGCATATAGGTACTTTTTCCTCCCATATTTGGTCCAGTAATAATTAATAAATGACGTTGTGAATTTAATGTTATTGGATTAGCTATGAAAGGTTTTTTCAATACTTGCTCTACTACAGGATGACGACCATTCTTAATATCTATACCAACTTTTTGTTCAAACTGTGGACAAACGTAATTTAGTGTTTCTGCTCTTTCCGCTAAATTAGTTAACACATCTAATTCAGCTAAAATTAAACTACTAAGCTGTAATTCACTTAAGTGCGGTAACAATTGGTCAAAAAGTTGATCATAAAGTTGCTTTTCTAATGCAAGCGATGCACTTTTTGCTTTAAGTACTTTATCTTCATGAGTTTTTAATTCTGGAATTATATAACGCTCTGCATTTTTTAGTGTTTGCCGACGAACATAATGAATTGGAACTTTGTGAGTTTGTCCTTGGCTAATTTGTATATAATAACCATGTACTGCATTAAATCCTATTTTTAAAGTATCAATTCCTGTTTTTTCACGTTCTCTTTGCTCTAATTCTTGCAGATAACGAGTAGCACCTTCTGACAAAATTCGCCATTCATCTAATTCTGAATTATATCCTTCTGCAATAACACCTCCATCACGAATTAACATCGGTGGGTTATCAACAATAGCTCGCTGTAATAAATCTAGTAGTTGTGAAAACTCACCTATTTTTTGCGAAAGTACTGTCAATTGAAGTAAGTTTTGTTTGCTTAATGATTGTTTAATGTGCGGTATTTGTTCAAGTGCGGTCCGCAAACGAGTTAAATCTCGTGGACGAGCAGAACGTAAAGCTATGCGTGCAAGAATACGTTCCATATCACCAACCTGTTTTAAATATGGTTGTAATTCAAAAATTAAATCACTTTTCAAAATAGATTCTATTATTTGTTGGCGTTGTTGTAATTTATCTAAATTACGGATAGGTTGATGAATCCAACGTTTAATTAATCTACTTCCCATTGGTGTCACACATTTATCTAAAATTGATGACAAGGTGTTTTCTGTCCCTCCCATCAGATTTTGAGTTAATTCTAAATTTCTTCTAGTAGATGCATCTAACTGAATATTATCTGAATTATGTAATAGACTAATACTCTGAATATGAGGTAATGCACTACGCTGTGTTTCTTTAGCATATTGTAATAAACAACCAGCAGCACATAAGCCTAAAACTGCTTTTTCTACACCAAAAGCTTGCAAATTTTGTGTTTTAAACTGGTGATTCAACAATTGAATAGCTGTTTTTAACTCAAATTCCCAAATTGGACGGCGACGTAATCCTTTATTATTTTCTATTAAATAAAAATCAATAAAATTTTCACAATATAATAATTCTACAGGTTGAATTCTTTGTAATTCGGCTTGCAATTCTGCTCTAGAGTTTTGCTCACTAATTTGAAAGTGTCCAGATGCAATATCTAATGAAGCTAAACCAAACCGCTCTTTATCTTGATAGAGAGCCACAACTAAATTATCTTGTCGCTCAGGTAATAAAGCTTCGTCACTTACCGTTCCAGGCGTAACTATACGCACAATTTTTCTTTCTACAGGACCCTTTGTTGTTGCAGGATCACTAGTTTGCTCACAAATTGCGACACATTCACCTAATTGAACTAATTTAGCTAAATAACCCTCAACAGCATGATAAGGAACTCCAGCCATAGGTATAGGTTGTCCTGCTGATTGTCCTCTTTGCGTTAATGAAATATCCAGAAGTTCAGAGGCTTTTTTAGCATCATCATAAAATAATTCATAAAAGTCGCCCATACGATAAAATAAAAGAATATCTGGGTTCTCTGACTTCAAACGGAGATACTGTTGCATCATAGGGGTATGCTGATTTTTAGATTCTATACTCATTAAATACCATCTTTTAACTAATTAATTTTAAGTTAAATATTAACTATGATTTTATATCAATATGATTTTAATTAAAATCCAAGTTATTTATTTTAGATAGAAAACAAAAAACCACTGTTTAAGTGGTTTTTTATTTAAAAGTGCGGTGAGTTTAGTGTTTATTTCTTACTAATTTTTCTGTTAATTCATAAGCACGCAATTTTGCTAATTCTTTAGAAAGTTTAGCAGCTAGCATTTCATAATTAGCGTCTTTCGATGCTGAAACAATATTTTGTTCAGCTCGACGTTTTGCTTCTAAAATGCGGTTAGAATCTAATTCCTTACCACGAATAGCAACATCTGCAAGAACTGTAACTACTGTAGGCTGAACTTCTAAAAATCCACCAGAAACATAAATAACTTCTTCATTATTATCTTCTAATGTCAATTTAACAATACCAGGCTTAATTGCTGTGAGCAATGGAGTATGACCAGCTAAAATACCGAGTTCCCCTTCAATACCTGTAGCTTGAATACTTTTTACTCGTCCTTCAAAAATGCTTTCTTCCGCACTTACAACAGTTAAATTAAACGTTGTCATGTTTTTCTCCTTCAAGATATTAATTAGGACTTGAAGTGATTACATTGTTTTGGCTTTTTCTAGCACTTCTTCGATAGAACCTACCATATAGAATGCTTGTTCTGGAATATGGTCATATTCACCGTCTAAAATACCTTTAAAGCCACGAATAGTATCCTTTAATGATACATATTTACCTGGCGAACCTGTAAATACTTCAGCAACAAAGAAAGGTTGTGATAAGAAACGTTCTATTTTACGAGCTCTTGCCACTACAAGTTTATCTTCTTCCGATAATTCATCCATACCAAGAATAGCAATAATATCTTTCAATTCTTTGTAACGTTGCAAAATACCTTGCACACCTCGAGCAACATCATAATGTTCTTGACCAACTACTAATGGATCAAGCTGACGTGATGTTGAATCAAGCGGATCAACAGCTGGGTAAATACCTAAAGAAGCTATTTGACGACTTAATACCACTGTGGAGTCTAAGTGAGCAAAGGTTGTTGCTGGTGATGGATCTGTTAAGTCATCTGCTGGTACATAAACAGCTTGCACAGATGTAATAGATCCTGTCTTAGTTGAAGTAATACGTTCTTGTAATACTCCCATTTCTTCGGCTAATGTAGGTTGATAACCTACAGCTGAAGGCATTCGTCCTAAAAGTGCGGATACTTCTGTTCCAGCTAACGTATAGCGATAAATATTATCAACAAAGAATAGAACATCACGACCTTCATCACGGAACTTTTCAGCCATCGTTAAACCAGTTAATGCTACTCGCAAACGGTTACCTGGTGGCTCATTCATTTGACCATAAACTAAAGACACTTTATCTAACACATTAGATTCTGTCATTTCATGATAAAAGTCATTCCCTTCACGAGTACGTTCACCAACACCTGCGAATACAGAATAGCCTGAATGTTCAATCGCAATATTACGGATTAATTCCATCATATTTACAGTTTTACCTACTCCTGCACCACCAAACAAACCTACTTTACCCCCTTTAGCAAACGGACAAATCAAGTCAATAACTTTAATACCCGTTTCAAGAAGTTCTGTACTATTTGATTGATCTTCATAACTTGGTGCTGGACGATGAATTGACCAAACTTCTTCAGAACCAATAGGTCCTTTTTCATCTATTGGCTCACCTAATACGTTCATTATTCGCCCTAAAGTTTTTGTTCCTACTGGAACAGAAATAGGTTCACCCGTATTAGTTACACTTAAACCACGTTTTAAACCGTCTGATGATCCCATTGCAATACAACGAACCACTCCACCGCCTAATTGTTGTTGAACTTCAAGAACCAATCCTGATTCAACATTAAGGGCATCATATACTTTTGGTACTACATCTTGTGGAAATTCAACGTCAATAACCGCACCGATGATTTGTACAATTTTTCCAGTTGCCATTACCGATCCTCTAAATTTTCTAAATTGCTGCCGCACCTGCGACAATTTCATTTAATTCATTTGTAATACTTGTCTGACGAGCTTTGTTATATACTAATTGCAAATCTTTAATTAAATTACCTGCATTATCAGTAGCAGCTTTCATTGCAACCATTCTCGCCGCTTGTTCAGAAGCCAAGTTTTCAACTACCGCTTGATAAACTTGAGATTCTAAATAACGAACTAATAAACTATCCAATAATAGTTTTGGTTCAGGTTCATAAAGATAATCCCAAGTTTTATTAACGTCGCCTAAATTATCATTTTCTAATTCTGGCAATGGAACAAGTTTCTCTAATGTTGGTTTTTGTGACATAGTATTAATGAACTTATTATAGGCAATATAAACTGCATCTAATTTACCGTTTTTATAAGATTCAAACATACGATTTGCGATACCAATCAATTCTTCAAGGGAAGGATTATCACCCATACCTGAATGCTGAGCTTTTATATCTAACCCTAAATTATGGAAAAAATTAATACCTTTTGAACCGATCAAACCAAGAGAAACATCTATATTTTGTTCTTTCCAACTTTTTATATTGTTAAGTAGGTTCTTAAATAAATTAATATTTAAACCACCACACAATCCTCTATCTGTAGAAACAAGCAAAATACCAATACGTTTAATATCACGCTCCACCAAAAACGGATGTTTATAACCAATACTAGCTTTTGACACATGACTGATTACATTACGAATGGCATCAGAATACGGACGTGAAGCAGACATACGCTCCTGCGTTTTACGCATTTTAGATGCAGCAACCATTTCCATAGCCTTAGTAATTTTTTGCGTACTTTGGACACTAGAAATTTTGGTTCTTATTTCTTTTGCACCTGCCATTTTATTTCTCCGTTAAGTTATTACCATGCACAATTTGCTTTGAAATTATCTAAAATATCTTTCAATGAACTTTTTATTTCATCATTATAATTACCAGAATTAGTAAGTTCTTGCATAAATTCTACATGATTGTGAGCCGCATATTCTAAAAGAGCGGCTTCAAAAGAAGCTATACGATTTAATTCGACATTATCTAAGTAACCAAATTCAACAGCAAATAAAATTAAAGCTTGTTGAGCTACACTTAATGGAGAATATTGTTTTTGTTTCAGTAATTCTGTTACTTTTTGACCATGGGATAATTGTTTTCGTGTAGCTTCATCAAGGTCTGAGGCAAATTGAGCAAAAGCGGCTAATTCACGATATTGAGCTAATGCAGTACGAATACCCCCAGCCAATTTTTTGACTACTTTAGTTTGAGCAGCACCACCAACTCGAGAAACAGAAATACCAGGGTTTACTGCTGGACGTACACCAGAGTTAAATAGATTAGATTCTAAAAAAATCTGACCATCGGTAATTGAAATTACGTTTGTAGGAACGAATGCTGAAACATCTCCTGCTTGTGTCTCAATAATAGGAAGAGCTGTTAAAGATCCTGTTTTACCTTTCACCTGACCTTTAGTAAAACGTTCTACATATTCTTCACTTACACGTGAGGCACGTTCAAGTAAACGCGAATGTAAATAGAAAACATCTCCAGGAAAAGCTTCTCGACCAGGTGGACGACGTAATAATAATGAAATTTGGCGATATGCCACCGCTTGTTTAGATAAATCATCATAAACAATTAAAGCATCTTCACCTCTATCACGGAAATATTCTCCCATAGCACACCCTGAATAAGGTGCTAAATATTGTAATGCTGCGGATTCTGATGCCGATGCAACAACAACAATGGTATTTTTCAATGCTCCATGTTCTTCTAACTTACGCACTACATTAGCTATAGTAGATGCTTTTTGCCCAATAGCGACATAAATACATTTAATACCTGAATCTCGTTGATTAATAATTGCATCAATTGCTAATGCTGTTTTTCCTGTTTGACGGTCACCAATAATTAATTCTCGTTGACCACGACCTATTGGCACCATAGAATCAACTGCTTTATAACCTGTTTGAACAGGTTGATCTACTGATTTACGATCTATTACTCCTGGTGCAATAACTTCGATAGGAGAAAAACCGTCATTTTCAATTTCGCCTTTACCATCTATAGGTTGACCAAGAGTGTTTACTACACGCCCTAATAAACCACTTCCTACTGGTACTTCAAGAATACGTCCTGTACATTGAACTTCCATACCTTCTGCAAGATCAGCATAAGGTCCCATAACTACCGCACCAACGGAGTCACGTTCTAAATTAAGTGCCATAGCATAACGATTACCCGGTAATGCTATCATTTCACCTTGCATTACATCGCTTAAACCGTGAATACGAATAATTCCATCACTAACAGAAACAATTGTTCCTATATTACGAACTTCGCTTACCACCTCAAACTGAGCAATACGTTTTTTTATTAATTCACTAATTTCAGTTGAATTTAGTTGCATTTTTTATTCCTCTTATAATTGCAACTCATTTGCAAGACGCTGCAATTGTCCACGACTGCTAGCGTCAATCACAAAATCATTTGTTCGAATAATAGTACCTGCAATTAATGCACTATCAACGTTGCAATCTAGTTTAACTTTACGAGCAAGTCTTTTTTCCATTGCCTCAACAATTTTATTTTGTTGTTCAATACTCAGCGGTTGAGCTGAAATGACTTCTACTTCAGAGATAGCCTGATATTCTTCCATATAGTGATTAAATAATTTAAGTACTGTAGGAAGTACAGTTAAACGCTTATTCTCAGCCATTAACCGAATAAAATTTTGCCCATATTGATCAAGTTGTTCGCCACAAATTAAAATTACAGTATCAGCAATTTTTTGAGCAGACAAAGAACCAGTAAGAAGTAGTTGTAAATTTTCATTTTTTACTACTTCTGACATAAACTTTAACATTTCATTCCATTTATCTACCGCACTTTGCTCTACTGCAAAATCAAATGCTGCTTTTGCATAAGGACGAGCTATTGTAGTTAATTCTGACATAAGCCCAACCTTCTTAAAGTTCCGCAACTAATTTATCAATAATGTCATTGTTAGCCGCTTCATCAATAGTACGACCCACAATTTTTTCTGCTCCAGCAATAGCTAAAGAAGCAACTTTTACTCGTAATTCTTCTTGAACGCGTTTACGTTCTGATTCAATTTCGGCATGCCCTTGCTCAATAATTCTCGCTTTCAATAATTCAGCCTCAGTTTTAACTTCTTCTAAAATCTCATTGCGACGTTTATTAGCTAAATCTACTATTTCTTGAGCTTGAATTCTTGCCTTGTTCATTTCTTGCTCAACTAATATTTTTGTATCAGCTTGTTCTTTTCTCGCCGCTTCAGCAGAAGCTAAGGCATTAGCGATAGAACTTTGACGTTCCTCAATCGCTTTAATTATTGGAGGCCAAACAAATTTCATGCAAAACCATACGAATAATGCAAATGCAATTAGCTGACCTATTAATGTTGCATTTAAGTTCACAACTCCCTCCTCAATAATGTCTTATAAATTACTCATTTTTGAGTAATACCTGCTCTGATAAGCAAAATCGACAATTATTGTAATAATCCGATGAATGGGTTTGCAAAAATGAAAAGCAAAGAAATACCTACAGCAATCATAGCGATAGCATCTAAAAGCCCTGCTACGATAAACATTTTAGTTTGCAAACTACTTGCTAATTCAGGTTGACGAGCAGATGACTCTAAAAATTTACCACCTAAAATAGCAAAGCCGATAGCAGTCCCTAATGCAGCAAAAGCAAGTAAAATTGCAGCACCTATAATAGTAGCTGTAATAACAGTTTCCATAGTTTTCTCCGTTAAAATTAGGTCTAAGACCTGGTTAATAAAAAATAACGATAGCTATCAAAATAGCTATCGCACAAAAAATTAATGTTCTGCTTTATTGTAAGCTATACTCAAATAAACAATTGTTAACATCATGAAAATAAATGCTTGTAACGTAATGACAAGTATATGAAAAATAGCCCAAATTAAATGTAGAGGTATTCCCAATGCAGCTATTGCCATATTAGCACTATACATTACAGCAATTAAAATAAAAATTAATTCACCCGCATACATATTACCGAATAAACGAAATGCTAAAGATATTGGCTTTGCAAGTAAAGTGACAGTTTCGAGAATTAAATTAACAGGAATTAATAACCAATGATTAAAAGGATGTAAGGTATACTCTTTAGCAAAACCTTTTATTCCTTTCGACTTAATTGTATAAAAAATAATTAAGAAAAAAACACAAATAGACATCCCAAGTGTTCCACTTATATCTGCCGTAGGAACAGCTCTAAGGTGATTAACTCCAAATAAATTAAAAAATTGAGGAAGAAAATCTACTGGGACCAAATCAATAGCATTCATGATAAATACCCAGCAAAAAATGGTTAATGCTAAAGGAGCTATTACGTTACGAGGTCCATGAAAATTTTCTTTAACAACATCATCAACCCAACCCACTAATATTTCAACAAAACATTGTAATTTACTTGGTACGCCTGAAGTTGATTTACGAGATATTTTATAAAAGAAGAAAAGAAAAATAATACCAGATAGAACAGAAAATAAAAGTGTGTCCAGATGAATATTCCAAAAGGAATCTCCCGTTTTTAAAAATTCCAAATGGTGTTGAATATATCCTGCTGTTGTCAGTTCAGCCATAGTTAATCCTCTTAATATCAAATTTTAAAATATTTGGTTACCACCAAAGGTAATAGATTATTAAAAAAAATCCCTAAAAAATAACCTACAAAAAAAAATATTACATTAACGTTAACTAGTTTTAACGCTACTACCATTAACACAATAGCTAAAATAAATTTAAACAACTCACCTTTATAAAAATTGGTTAATTTATTAGCATATTTTTGATTACTAAAAAAAACAAAAAAAACAAAAAAACAATGCGGAATAAAACTAGATATAGATCCCAATAAAAAAGAAACTGCTCTATTCCACTGACTAATTAAAATAAAACAACAAAAAATAACCATTATAAACAAAAATTCAATTGATAAAATCAATTGATATTTTTTTTTAAATTGTTTAATGACAGCTGACATTATTATTTAATCTAAAATAATATAAAAAAACAAAACTCCGCCAATTATACTCTGGTTTTTTTTGTATTCAACTTAAAACTAACAAAAAAGTGTTATGTAATTAATATTATTGATAATATATAAAAAATTTTATTTAGATGATATTAAAATTAAATGTCTTTTCCCTACTAATTCAGGTATTTTAAGCTCAATAACTTTATCAATATAAAAATTACTGGATAAAGATGATATTTCATCTTTTTTATATTGTCCTTTTAAAGCATAAAAAAAACCTTTGTCACTAGGTAAATGTTTACACCAATCTGTCATATCTTTTAAAGAGGCAAAAGCTCGGCTTAGTACTCCATCAAAAGTATTAGTAGGCTTATATTGTTCTACTCTACTTAATACAACCTGTACATTGTTAATGTTTAATTCTCGTATTGTATTACGAATAAAACTAATTCTTTTTCCTAAGCTATCCAATAAAACAAAATTTTTATTAGGATTAATAATGGCTAGAGGTAAACCTGGTAAACCTGGTCCTGTTCCTACATCAATAAAATTTTCACCTTGTAAATAAGGACTAATGACAATACTATCCAATATATGTTTTACTAGCATGTCCTTTGGATCTCTTACTGATGTTAAATTGTAGGCTTTATTCCATTTATTCAACAATAAGACTAAACCAACTAACTGATTTTTTTGTTGATCGGTTATAGATATTTCAATCTGTTGTAATAAAACATTAAGTTTAGCTTTTAGTTGTTTTTCGAGTTCAACCATTTACGCACCACGCTTTAACATGCCTTGTTTTTTTAAATTTACTAATAAAATTGAAATTGCTGCAGGTGTAATTCCCGAAATACGGCTAGCTTGTCCTATAGAAACAGGCTTATATTGTTCTAATTTAGACCGCACTTCATTAGATAATCCCGTCACTTTACTATAATCAAAATCAAGTGGAATTTCCGTATTCTCATGGCGTTTATGACGTTCAATTTCTTCTTGTTGATGCTCTATATATCCCTGATATTTAATTGCAATTTCTACTTGTTCTACAGCTTCTTGATCTTCTAAAGGAAAATTAAAAGGAGTAAGATTAGTTAAAATATTATAATTAATTTCTGGACGTCGTAACAAATCTTCACCATTTGCTTCTCGCACCAAAGGGCTACTTAATACCTCATTGACTTCAGACAAATACTCTGATCTTGGATGAATCCAAATTTGTTTTAAACGTGTCCGCTCTTTTTCAATATTTTCCATTTTTTGATTAAAACGAATCCAGCGTTTTTCATCTATTAATCCTAATTTATAAGCAATAGGTGTTAATCTACTATCAGCATTGTCTTCACGTAATAATAAACGATATTCTGCACGAGAAGTAAAAACTCTATAAGGTTCTTTTGTGCCTAAAGTACAAAGATCATCTACTAACACGCCAATATAGGCTTGATCTCTACGTGGATACCAAGGATCTTTTTCTTTAACATATAATCCAGCATTAATACCAGCTAATAATCCTTGAGCAGCAGCCTCTTCATAACCTGTTGTTCCATTTATTTGACCTGCAAAAAATAATCCTTTAATGGTTTTTGTTTCTAATGTTGGTTTAAGATCTCTTGGATCAAAATAATCGTATTCAATAGCATAGCCAGGTTTTACTATACGTGCTTTTTCTAGCCCTTTCATTGAATTAACAATTCCCATTTGTACATCAAAAGGCAAACTAGTAGAAATTCCATTAGGATAAATCTCATTACTCGTTAAACCTTCAGGTTCAAGGTAAATTTGATGAAAATTTCTTTCAGAAAAACGCATAATTTTATCTTCAATGGAAGGGCAATAACGTGGACCAATTCCTTCTATTATACCTGCATACATAGGACTACGATCTAAATTATTTCGAATTAATTCATGCGTTTGATTATTTGTATGTGTAATAAAGCAAGGGATCTGTCTAGGATGTTGATCTGAAGATCCCATAAAAGAAAAATGTGGTAACTTTTCATCACCATATTGTTTTGCCAAAATATCAAAATTGATAGTGCGGGCATCTAGACGCGGAGGAGTACCTGTTTTTAAACGACTTACACGTAACCCAAGTTCTCGTAATTGCATTGAAAGATTAACTGAAGCAGGATCTCCTGCACGTCCACCAGAATAATTTTGCAATCCTATATGAATTTTACCTGATAAAAATGTTCCTGCCGTTAAAATAACAGACTTAGCTTTAAATATTAACCCCATTTTAGTTTCAACACCTACAATACGATCTTGATCTAAAATAATATCAGTTACTTCTTGTTGAAAAAGATCTAAGTTAGGTTGATTTTCAAGAGTTGTTCGAACTGTTTGACGATATAATACTCTATCTGCTTGAGCTCTTGTTGCCCGAACAGCAGGTCCTTTACTACTGTTTAGAGTACGAAATTGTATTCCTGATAAATCTGTAGCAGTCGCCATCAAACCACCCATAGCATCAATTTCTTTTACTAAATGACCTTTACCAATACCACCAATAGCTGGATTACAAGACATTTGCCCTAAAGTATCAATATTATGTGTTAATAATAAAGTTTTTAATCCCATGCGAGCTGGGGCAAGAGCCGCTTCTGTACCTGCATGCCCACCTCCAATAACGATCACATCGTAATTTTCTGTATAAAACATAGTTACCTTTAATTTAAATTTGGATCTTTAGTATTTATTTCTTATTTTACCTTAAATGATCTAGATCATAAAAGGAAGATTAATTAAAGTTGGAAGATCATTTGCTTAATATAATAAGATCTTTATTTATATATAGATCTATTATGATTATTATATGGATCCTTAATTTTGTTAGTAATTATAAATTACCTTTTAAAATTAATTAGTTAGATCCTTTTTAAGGCTGTTTAGATCTTATTTTTTATTAGGTATTAACTGTGTATAACTTTTAAACTTATCCACAGATTAAATAATTAAATAAGAAATTCATATGTAATTATCAGGATCTTAACAGTTTTTTCTTATTTTATCCACAAGTCATAATTTATAGATAGTTATTTAGTTAAAATATTGAATTGAGTTAAATAGCCAATTTTCTGATAATTGCTCAGGATCTGTTGTGTCTAACACATCTATTTTTAAGGAAGGGCAGAGTTGTTTAGCTTTTTTATTTGTTAAAATTTGTTCTATAGTGTCAACAGCATAGCAAAATGTGTCGTAATCAGAATTTCCTATTCCTATTATTGCAAAACTAATATTTAGCGAATCTTTATCTTTCAATTGTTCAAATAGTGGTTTCAAATTATCTGGTAGTTCACCTGCACCGTGAGTTGAAGTTACTATCAACCATAAATTTTGTTGCTTAATATCTTCAAAGCAGGGATCATGAAAAAGTGCGGTAGAAAAACCAAATTTTTTTAAAACAGATTCTATATGTTCTGCCACATATTCAGTACTTCCTAGTGTACTTCCACTTATTATACAAACCTTGGATTTCATTACTTGTTACTAAAAATAAGGCTTAGATAAATCTAAGCCTATAAAAATTAAAGATTATCAATATGACCAAGAAGAGAACGTAAGCGTTCTTGCCAGTTATTATGTTCTATTTTTAGTTGATCATTTTCGCTACGTAATTGATCATAAGCTTGTTGCACTTGAGTATTTTTATCTTTAAGTTCTTCAATTTCTAGTTGAAGTAGTTGGATTGTTTCAACGGCTTGTTTAATTTTATTTTCTAACTGATCTAAAATTTCTAATGACATAGTGTAAATACCTCTTTAAATCTTAATTTTGTTCATTTTACCTAGTTAAGACTTATTTTTAAAGAAAGAATTCAAAAATTTTACTTCTGTTTTTTTATTATAAATAAAAAATTTAATAATTACTTACGCAATCGTTTGCTAAAATGATAAAATAAAACTTATTTTTATAAATTAGAAAAGGTAAAAAATGAATAGATCTTTAGCTATAGAATTTTCACGTGTAACAGAATCAGCTGCTTTAGCTGCTTTCTCATGGTTAGGAAGAGGTGATAAAAATTCAGCTGATAATGCAGCTGTTCAAGCCATGCGAATGATATTAAATCAAATTAGTATGCAAGGTGAAGTTGTTATTGGTGAAGGAGAAATAGATAAAGCTCCGATGCTTTACATTGGTGAAAAATTAGGTGTTGGAAAAGGTGAAGAAATTGCTATTGCGGTGGATCCTATCGATGGCACAAGAATGGTAGCAATGGGGCAATCAAATGCTCTTTCTGTTCTAGCCGCTGGAGGAAAAAACACATTTTTGAAAGCTCCTGATATGTATATGGAAAAATTAGTAGTAGGTCAAGAGGTTAAAGGGATGGTAGATCTTTGTTTACCTCTTGAACAAAATTTACGTCGGGTTGCATCAAAAATGGGAAAATTACTTTCTCAATTAACAGTAGTTATATTAGATAAACCTCGTCATGCTGATGTAATCAAAAGAATGCAAAAGTTGGGAGTGAAAGTTATGGCTATTTCTGATGGTGACGTAGCAGCAGCTATTTTATGTTGTTTACCTGAAAGTGGTATAGATATGTTATATGGTATTGGTGGAGCACCTGAGGGCGTTGTAGCTGCAGCAGCAATTAGATCTTTAGGGGGAGAAATGCAAGCTCGATTGATTCCACGTCATCAAGTAAAAGGAAATAGCCCTGAAAATCAAACTATATCAGTTGATGAAATTCGTCGTTGTGAAGAAATAGGTGTAGAAGTCAATTCAGTTTTAAAATTGGAAGATTTAGTGCGTGATGATAATTTAATTTTTTCAGCTACGGGGATTACTAATGGTGATTTACTTAAAGGGATTTATCGTCGAGGCAACTTAGCCACTACAGAAACTTTATTAATTCGTGGACATTCTCGCACAATTCGCCGTATTCAATCAACTCATTATTTAGATAGAAAAGATACCGCACTTTATCGTTTGATCAGTGGTTGATAGCAAAATATAGTTTATTACAGTAAATAATATATTAATTTATATACAAAAAATAATTTAGAAAGGCAAATATAGAAAATTTGCCTTATTGAGCTATTTGATCATTTCTTCTAATTTCCATAAGTCCGCAAAGGTTTCGCGATGTTTGATCAAATAAGTGCGGTCATTATCTACAATAATTTCTACTGCTCTTGGGCGTGAATTATAAGTAGAAGCCATGCTTGCACCATAAGCTCCAGCAGATCGTTGAGCAATAAAATCTCCTTGAGCAATAGCAAGTTTTCGTTGTTTGCCTAAAAAATCAGACGTTTCACAAATTGGACCAACCACATCATAAATTTTTTCTTCACGTTCTAATGTGCGATCAACTTCGATAATATTCATATAAGCTTGATACAATGCCGGTCTAATCATATCGTTCATGCCAGTATCAACTATAGCAAAATGGCGGTTTTCATTAGTTTTCAAATATTCTACTTTAGTAACTAAAATTCCTGCATTTGCTGTAATAGCTCGTCCTGGTTCGAGAATAATTTCTAAATTTTTATAATTTTTCAATTTAGTTAATAAAGCTTTTGCATATTCAGTTGGGTGTGGAGCATTTTCATCGTGATAAGTTACACCTAATCCACCACCAAGATCTAAATGATGAAGATTAATTCCATTTTTTTTAAGCTGTTCCATTAGTATAATCAAACGATCTGTAGCATCTAAAAAAGGTTTTAATTCAGTAAGTTGTGATCCTATATGGCAATCCATTCCAATTATTTCAATATAAGGTAAATTTTTGGCAATTTTATATACTTCTAATGCTTGGCTTACGCTAATACCAAATTTATTTTCTTTTAATCCAGTAGAAATATAAGGGTGTGTTTTTGCATCTACATCGGGATTCACGCGTAAAGAAATAGGTGCTTTTTTATTTAGTTTAGTTCCAATATCATTTATGCGATAAAGTTCAGCAAGGCTTTCTACATTGAAACATCTGATGCCAACTTCTAATGCTCTTTGTATTTCTTGTTCAGATTTCGCTACACCAGAGAACACTATTTTTTTTGCATCACCGCCAGCAACTAACACACGCTCTAATTCTCCTTGCGATACAATATCAAAACCTGAACCTAATTTTGCCATTAAATTTAAAATGGCAATATTTGAGTTTGATTTTACAGCATAGCAAATTAAGTGAGGATGGTTACTAAGAGCATTATCGAAAGCATGCCAATGTCGTTCCAATGTAGCACGCGAATAAATGTAAGCAGGTGTGCCATATTGTTTGACTATATCACCTACAAATACTTGTTCTGCCATTAATTTATCATTTTTGTATTGAAAAAAATCCATAGGTTATCCTTTATACTTTTTATTACTTTTGTTGTTGAGATAGTTGTGTTTCTGGAAAATAAAGGCTATTTTTAACTCCACAGCTAATCAGTAAAAAAATAACCGCACTTAATAGTAAATTAAATAAAATTTTTTTCATTATTTTATTTCCTTAAATTTAGCAAAAATGATTTCTATTATTAAATATTATTTTAGACTATCACTATATAAAGAAAATCTCTATAATTCTTTTATTGTTAAATAAGTAAATAAAGATAAAAATATGAATTTGTCAGAATATCATCAAAATATAGAGCAGGTTTGGCTAAAAATTGAAGAATGTTTAGAACAACAAGATTGTGATGTAGATTGTGATATACATGGTTCAGTTTTTACTATTACTTTTGCTGATCGTTCACAAGTAGTTGTAAATAAACAAGAACCACTATTAGAACTATGGTTAGCGAGTAAAGCTGGTGGTTTTCATTTTTCTTTTAAAGAAGATAACTGGATTACTACTGATGGTAAATTATTTTGGCAATGTTTAGAGCAAGCTTGCCATACTCATGGAGAAAAAGTGAGTTTTAGTTAATGGATTACCATTCTTTTTCTATAGATTCATTTACTTCTATGCATGAAAAAAGTGTAGATGATTTTAATCAAAATAATAAAAAAACTACCGCACTTGAGATACTCAATTCAGTTTTTGGTTATCAATCTTTCCGCAAGGGGCAAGCTGAAATTATTGAAGCTGCTTTGTCTGGGCGAGATTGTTTAGTTGTAATGGCAACAGGAAATGGAAAATCTCTTTGTTATCAAATACCAGCTTTGTGTTTTGATGGTTTAACGATAGTTGTTTCCCCGCTAATTTCGCTAATGAAAGATCAAGTAGATCAGCTTTTAGCCAATGGAGTTTGTGCTGGTTATTTAAATTCAACACAGTCTATTGAACAACAACAAAAAATACAACAGAAAGCTATTTCAGGTCAGTTAAAATTACTCTATATTTCTCCTGAAAAAGCATTGACTAGCCGTTTTTCTTACTTAATTTCTTCTTGTAAAGTTAGTTTTATTGCTATTGATGAGGCTCATTGTATTTCTCAATGGGGACATGATTTTCGTCCAGAATATATACAACTTGGACGTTTAAAAGTTGATTTACCTAATATTCCCGTTATGGCATTAACAGCGACAGCAGATCAAACAACTCGAAGTGATATATTAAAACATCTTAATTTACATGAACCTTATGTTTACATAGGTAGTTTTGATCGCCCTAATATTCGATATACGTTAATAGAAAAATTTAAACCGTTAGAACAATTACGTCAGTTTGTTATACAGCAAAAAGGCAAAAGTGGCATTATTTATTGTAATAGTCGCAGTAAAGTAGAGCAAATAGCGGAAAGTTTGCAAAAAAGAGGAATTAGTGCTAAAGCTTATCATGCTGGTATGGATATAAAACAAAGAGAACAAGTACAGTACGCTTTTCAACGAGATAATGTCCAAGTTGTTGTAGCAACAGTTGCATTTGGAATGGGGATTAATAAGTCAAATGTTCGTTTTGTAGCACATTTTAATTTACCTCGTAGTATTGAAGCTTATTATCAAGAAACAGGTCGGGCAGGGAGAGATGATTTACCAGCAGAAGCTGTATTGTTTTATGAACCTTCAGATTATATGTGGCTACAAAAATTACTGGCAGAAAAACCAGATAATCCTCAACGACAAGTAGAAAAACACAAATTAGAAGCTATAGGAGAATTTGCAGAAAGTCAAACCTGTCGTCGTTTAGTATTATTAAATTATTTTGGCGAATATAGACAGACTTCTTGTAATAATTGTGATATTTGTCTTGCTCCACCAAAAAAATATGATGGGTTAATAGATGCACAAAAAGTCATGTCAGCTATTTATCGGATAAAACAAAATTTTGGAATACATTATGTTATTGGTGTATTGAGAGGAGTAAAAAACCAAAAAATAAAAGAAAATCAGCATGACCAATTAAGTGTTTATGGCATAGGTAAAGATAAAAGTAAAGAATACTGGCAATCTATTATTCGTCAGTTGATCCATTTGGGATTTGTGCGACAAACTATTGAACAATATAGTTGTAAATTACAATTAACAGAAAGTGCAAAACCTATTTTGCGTGGAGAACAATCTCTTTTGTTGGCTGTTCCAAGAATTTCTTCTGTGCTGAAGAATACGCATATGTTACAGAAAACAACAATGAGTAATTATGATAAAAATTTATTTGAACGATTGAGGTTTTTACGTAAGAAAATAGCTGATAAAGAAAATTTACCGCCTTATCTCATATTTAATGATGCTACTTTGCAAGAAATGGCTCAATATCAGCCAACAACTAAAAAAGGAATGTTAGAAATCAATGGTGTTGGTGCAGTTAAATTAGAACGTTTTGCCCAAGACTTTATACAAATGATTTTAGAACATAAAAAATTTAATCAAAAAAATGAGGAATTATTTAAATTAAAATAAAGATCCGATAATTCAGATCTTTATCGAAATAAAACAAATTTTTAAGAATTATTATTTTCTAGCTAATGGTGGAACAAAACAAATACCCATATCCCAAGGTTGTTCTATCCATGTATTTTGTGGAATATCTACTATGTAGTCATCAACTAAATTAACGCCAGCTGGTTTAGCAAAAACTGTTACAAAACGAGCATTAGGATAAAGCTCACGAATTGCTCGAGCAGTATTTCCAGTATCAACTAAATCGTCAACTACAATAAATCCCTCTCCGCCATTTTCTACTTTGGCAGCATGAACAACATTTAATGTACCTTGTTGATTGTGATCATAACTAGCAATACATACGGTTTCGATATGACGGATCCCAAGTTCACGAGCAAGTACAGCTGCAGGAAATAATCCTCCTCTACTGACAGCTATTATTCCTTTCCATTGTGATTTTTGGAGTAAGCGTTCTGATAATTTGCGGGCATGCATTTGAAACATATCCCAAGTGACAACATATTTTTCACTCATAACTCACCTTTGATTTATAAAAAATTATTAAATATTGTCTAAAAATAAAATTGCATTAGCATAACGCGAAATAAATTTTTATGCTATGATTTTGATAAATTTTTTATTTGATAGGTGATAAAAATGTCAGAAATCCAACAATTACAACCTAAATTATTATGGAATTGGTTTGATAAAATTTGTGCTATTCCACATCCCTCTTATCATGAAGAAAAATTAGCCCAATTTATTTTAGATTGGGCTAAGGGAAAAGGTTTTTTTGTACAACGTGATTCAGTTGGTAATATTTTAATTCGTAAGCCTGCGACAAAGGGGATGGAAAATCGAAAATCAGTTATTTTACAAGCTCATTTAGATATGGTGCCACAAGCAAATGAAGGAATAAAACATGATTTTTTAACAGATCCTACCCTACCCTATATTGATAGCGATTGGGTAAAAGCAAATGGTACAACACTAGGAGCAGATAATGGTATAGGCATGGCTTCAGCATTAGCTATATTAGAAAGTTGCGATTTATCTCACCCAGATCTAGAAGTTTTACTAACCATGACCGAAGAACAAGGAATGGAAGGTGCTATTGGATTACAACCAAATTGGTTACAGGGCAGTATTATGATTAATACAGATACGGAAGAAGATGGTGAGATTTATATTGGTTGTGCTGGAGGAGAAAATGCTGACATCAATATACCTTTAGTATTTAAACAAAATGATTTTGCTAATCACAGTCAACTAGTTTTAAAAGGGTTGAGTGGAGGACATTCGGGTTGTGATATTCATACTGGACGTGTAAATGCAATAAAAATGTTAGCTCGTTTTTTAGCTTATTTTAAACAAAATAATCCAACCTTTGATTTTGCTATTGCTAGTATTGAAGGGGGTACAGTTCGTAATGCTATTCCTCGAGAGGCATTTGCTACACTTTGTTTTAATGGTGAATTTTCACTATTAGAAAGTGCGGTACAAAATTTTGCTGAAATTTTAAGAAATGAATTATCTTTATCTGAACCTAATTTAGCTTTATTTTTACAATCTATCGATAAGCCTACACAAGTATTTGATTCAAAAACTAATCATAAAATAATTGATTTAATTAACTTATTACCAAATGGCGTAATTCGAAACAGCGATGTAGTTGATGGTGTTGTTGAAACCTCTTTAAGTATCGGTGTATTAAAAATAGAAGAAAATAAATTACGAGGAACAATACTAATTCGTTCGTTAATTGAAAGTGGTAGGGAATATGTGGAAAATTTACTTTTATCTTTAGCTTCACTTTCAGATGCTAAAGTGAGTTTTTCTGGTGCTTATCCTGGTTGGGAGCCACAATGTGAAAGCGAAATTTTAAAAATTGCACAAAATATTTATAGCAATATTTTAGGGTACTCACCTAAAATTAAAGTTATTCATGCTGGTTTAGAATGTGGTTTATTGAAAAAAATCTATCCAAATTTAGATGTTATTTCTATTGGACCTACAATTAGAAATGCTCATTCTCCAGATGAGAAAGTTTATATTCCAGCAGTAAAAAATTATTGGAATTTACTTATCAAATTACTAGAGAATATTCCACAGAAATAATAAAAAATAAAAGAATACCTGTGCTTAATATCAAATTAATTTTTAGTTATTACAAGATATGAGTAATGGTATTCTTTTGTTGATGTGCTGTGTTTAAACTTTTATTAAGTTAAAATTGTAATCCTTTTCATTAAAAATTTGTTTTTTATCTAGCCCTTTATCAGTAATAATATCTGTAAAATCATTTAATTTGGAAGAACAAAATAATGAATGTTTACCATATTTTGAGCTATCAGCAACTAATATTTTTCTTTTAGAATTTTGTTGCAAGTATCTTTTGAGATAAGCTTTATCTTCCGTAGGTGTAGTTACGCCTTTTTCAAAACTCCAAGAATTACAACTTATAAATGCTATATCAGGATAAATATTTTGCAACAAAGTTAAGCTATGATTACCAATGCAAGATTGACTGCTATTATCTACTCTCCCGCCAGTTAAAATAAGTTCAATTTGCTTATATTCAGAAAGCAATAAAGCAATATGTATATCTGTAGTAATTATTCGTAAAGGTATATGTGCTATTTTTTTAGCAATAGCTAATGTAGTTGTTCCTGCATCTAATATAATAGAGTCACCAACAGAAACTAGATTAGAAGCATATTCGGATATTCTTTCTTTTTCAGCAACTTGTTTAAGTTGTTTTTCGTTTGTAGTTGGTTGAAAAGGAATAAATTGATTTAAGCTGACTCCACCATGTGTTCTAATAATAGATCCTTCTTTATCAAGTTTTATTAAATCTCGTCTTATTGTTGCTGGTGAAGATAAAGTAGCCTTAACTAACTGATCGACAGTAGCAATTCGATGATTTTTTAAAAATAGAAGAATTTTATCTAATCGATTTTCTGACATAATCTTATTCCTAATAGATGGCTTACTTGCATTATAGCGATAACAGTCTTTAAAAAAAACTGTTATCGAAAAAGAAGATAAGTTAATTAGTCAGTCAGATATTTATGATTTGATTAAATCAGTCAATAAATTTTGTTTACCAAATCCTCCAGATTTTGTTATCACAGTCATTCCACAGTATTTTCCCTCTTCAATTATACCCACAGGCACACCAGACAATACTTGATGAGAAATTTTTATTTTAGTTACTTTCATTTGATTAAGTAGTGAAGCAGCTCCATCACCACCAAATAAAATCAAACTATCAAATTTTTGATTGTTCAAACAAAATAAACTTAAATCGGCTAAATATTGTGATATTCTTTTTGACAAATCAAGTACATTATTAGTTAATGCATTAACAGCTTTTAAAGGATTAGCTCTAATTATTAAATTATTTTTACTGGAGTTAATTAAAGCAATAAGTTGAGATTTTAATGCTTTTTCTGATGATGAATAATTAAGTAATTGTGATGGTGATGGATTAAATACAATAGATTCGCAACCATATTCAGAAATATAATCATCTATTTGTAATTGACTTATACTATGAATGGACGTAACTAAAATCAGTGATCTTCCAAAGTTAATTTTTTTAGTTACTTTAAATGATTCGTTTATATGATTTAATTTTTTTGCTAATCCACCAGATCCAACAGGAATAACACTTTTACCTAGCTTATTAATCACATTAGATATTATTTGAAGATCCTGTTCACTATTTGCATCAATAATAAATTTATTATTTTGACTTTGTTTAATTCTATCAAATAATTCATTTTCAGATAATAAAGGTAGTAATTCAGAATTTGGTATTAAAGCTATCATTGATGAAGAATTAACAGGGCAAATTGGATCCTTGCCAGATGGTGTTTGGTTGACAGGAACGTTATTGACATAAAGAATGCCATTTTTTATTGTTCTACCCATAACAGGATAGGCTGGGCAAATAATAGCTTTTACATTTGGATAAATTTCTGACCAAGCATCAATAGCCCCTTCAATCTGATGTTTTACTGATCCTCTCATCGTTGAATCAATTTTTAAATAAATTTTTGTAATCCCTTTTTTAATACCTTGTTGTATCAATTGTTTAGTTTTATTTTTAGCTTCATAGCCTAAAGGTCTGCAGTCAGAGGATATTGTAATAACATCGGTATTTTTTAAATCTATATCATTTAATGATGGCGATACATTGAGCAATGTATTGAAATTTACTTCAGCAAACATTACACCTGTGTCATTTGCTCCAGTAAGATCGTCAGCTAGTATTAATAAGTTTTCTTTTTTCATTGTATATCTCCTTTATTTTCCTTTAAACCACCTTGTTTTTTTAATATATAAGCAGCCAAGAGCGGTGATAACAGTGCAGAAATTAATACTGATGCGGCAATTTGAGCTGTGGCGGTTTGTACAAAAGGAATTAATGTTGGATCTGCTTGGGTTACAATTTCAGGAGCGATAATAGCATTTCCTGCAGTTGTTCCTGCAGCAAATCCAATACCTGATTGATTTCCTCTACCTAAAATTGTTTTATAACCTAAATAAACTAAAAATCCAGTAACTAAAGTTGAGATAATTCCTAAAATTATACCAGTAGCTCCTCCTGTAAGGATAATTTTTAAATTTATTCCAGAACCTAATGAAAAAGCAAAAAATGGAATAACAATTGTTCCAGTAGGTTTCATTAAATTCATCCACTTAGGATCAAGATTACCTACAATCATGCCAATTAATAAAGGAATTACAGCAGCTAACATTAATGAAAATGGAATATCAGCAAGTCCAGAAACACCAAGAAAGAGTAAAACAAAGAATGGACCATTATTTATAGCAGAAGCAATATATGCTCCTTTGTCTCTATAATCACCATATTTTCCAGCAAAAGCTAACCAAATACCTCCATTTGAATTAGCTACAACAGTTAGCATTGCTAATAAAGAAATACCAAAAATACCATCATTACCTACTAATAATCCTAGTAGAGTAACAATTCCTGCAGGAATAATAGTTTTAAATAATAAAATAACGCCAGTATGTACAATAACAGGGGTTGAATTACGAAGAGTAATTTGCATTCCTGTTGAAAAAATTAATAGTGCAATTAAAGGACCTGCAGAATTTTTAAAAAGTGCGGTAGTAAAAGAACCTAAATTTAAATAACTTGGGAAAAAAGTTCCCATTATTGATCCCAATAAAAGAGGAATAACCATTAAACCACCTGGGATTTTGTTCATTAAATCATAAAGTGGAACAGAAATTTTTTGATTAGATTCTAGATATTGAATTGACATGTTCGACTCCTTATTTTGTATATTTAATATTTGCCATTTTAGCTGCTAAATGTAAGGATTCTTCCATACTCCGACAATCTGCAATACCTTGACCAGCAATAGGAAAAGCTGTACCGTGATCCACAGATGTGCGAATAAAAGGTAATCCTGCCGTTACATTTACACCAGTTTCAAATCCAAGTAATTTGATTGGAATGTGACCTTGGTCGTGGTACATTACAACTACAATATCAAATTCATTTAAATTTGCTGCACGGTGAAAAACTGTATCTGGAGGAATTGGTCCAAATACGTTTATTCCTAAATGTTTCGCTTGCGTTATTGCGGGTAAAATCTCTTCTTGTTCTTCTTTACCAAATAGCCCATTTTCACTTGCGTGAGGGTTAAGACCAGCTACAGCAATGCGAGGATTAGTAATACCTATCATTTTCGTATACTCATCAGCTAGTTTAATTACATTAAATATTCGTTCTTTTTTTATTAATTCGCATGCTTTGCGTAAAGAAACATGAGTAGTTGCATGTATAACATTTAATTTTTTACTAATTAGCATCATTGAATAATTGATAGTGTTACTTAATGTTGCCAAGATTTCAGTGTGTCCAGGAAAATTTTTTCCTGCAATATGTAATGCTTCTTTATTTATAGGAGCAGTAACTATGGCATGAATTTTTTGTTCTAATGCCAGTTTAACTGCTTTTTCAATGTAATCATAAGCTGCTTTTCCTGCTCTAGGATCAATATGTGCAAAAGGTAAATCAGCAGGAAGATTAGTTAAATTCAATACGTTGATTTCTCCAAATTTTCCAAGGAAATCTTCATCTTGTTGTATTGTTTTTAATTTTAGAGAAGAGTTTGTTATTTTTAATGCTCGTTGTAGAATTTTTTCATCTCCAATAACAATTGGATGTGATATTGAGTAAATATGATTATTTTCTAATGCTTTAACTATAATTTCAGATCCTATACCCGTAGGATCTCCCATTGTTATTCCTAAAATTGGCTTCATATATACCCCTTATATTTTTATAGTTAAATTTAATCATCATGATTTTTATTGATAATTATATTTTAAAATATAACAAGAAACCGTGATATAGATCATATAAATGATTTTTTTTAATCTTATTGGTTGTTTTTATTCATTTTTGGGTTTGTAATCATTAGAAATATTTTTTTATAAAATGTATTAAATAAAAAAATCATCTAATTAGAGGTTGGCATATATGAAAATAGCCTAAATTATTGTGATTAATATTTAATCATAAATTATAAGTTTTTGATTATGTTAGACTAAAACTATTAAAAACTTTAGCTTTCAAACAAAGTAATTAATTGAGGTGTTAGTAGAATACGATAGTTTTAGTAAACTAAAACAATACTTAAATGATCAAATAACAGAACTTGAAAAATTTGGTTGTGAGAAAATTTTTTTAGTTAAACATTCAGAGAAAGAAGAGCAAAAAAGAGCAACTTAAAAAGTTGCTAAATTACAATAGAGCTAGTATCAATAAATATGATGTCAGCAAAGATGTCCAGCTTATTTTTTACTTTTAGCCAATTATTACAAGATTAAAAAACTAGACTCTCAATACCAAAAAATGCATAGTTATAAAATTTAGAAAGTAAAATTAATCAATCACTTAACAATATAAACTTGGATTTATCTCAATAACTCAAAACTGGAATCATTGCATAATAGATTTTATTAAAACTACAAATAAAGACACCGCACTTTTACATATTTACCAATAATAAATTAAAGTGCGGTTAGTTAGATTGTTTTCTATTCGCCTTCTTTAATATGTCCAATGTCTAAATGAACAAAATTTACTAAATCATCAGCAGATACTTGAAAGGCTTTACCAAAACCTTTTACAAATAATCCATGACTTGGTTTAAAACAAAACAAATTAAAATCTTGCAATTGGGAAAGTTCATCAACTAGTTCACCATGACGAGCTTTTAATGCTTCTACTGCCTCATTCCATTCCTCGCTATGCCGTTCAACCATTCTGGAAGTAGCATTAAAAGTTAAACGACGACGAGCAAAAATCTCACGCGTTTTACTTTCATCATCAATTAGCATTAACGATACTTTTGGCACTTCTTGTAAATTGCGAGCATGACGTGCAATAGTTGAAATCAAAACTTGATATTCACCATTATTAATAATAAAAGGAGCATAACTAACATTTGGATTGCCTTTAGCATCAACAGTTGCTAATTGTAATGTTTTGCATTGTTGTTTCATTTCCTGAATTTCAGGTCCTAAACGATTTTGTAAAACCTCTTGACGATTTGTTGTCATTATTTACTCCTTTAGTTATTGAAATGCGTTGAATTTATCCACTTGGTCGGGGAAAAGTTCATTATTTTCATCTCTACCGAGATAAACTTTAAAAATAGTTTGCCCATTATGAGCGATAAAAGCGATGTTATAGCTTTGTTTACCACGAAATGGTAAGCTGACGAATGCAATTTTAGCGATATTATCTAGTTTAAGATGTCCATGAAAAGTACTATCTCTGTCCTGTATATTTAAATTGTAATATCCTCTTGCTAAAATACCCATTGGAAAGCGATCTTTAATTTCAAAGATGCACCCTTCTTTCTCAATAATCGTAGTAAACATTCCCCATTGACTGATTTCTGTTAGAATTTCTTCCGCTCTTTGGGCTGAAAAAATGCGAACAAATGAATCTGGCAATGCACATAAAACAGCCCCTTCAGGATGCTGTAAATGCATAGCTATTTCAAGAGTCATTGCATTAGGATTTTTTGATAAATAATCGGCAACTTGCTGTTTTAATGATGACACTTAAGCTCCTTAAATAAAATTTAAATAAATAGCTATTTTGAATTAGATTTAGCAATTATAAACTATTATTGTGTATTATTTTTGTTGTTATAGCCTATGCTTTTCATAGTCAAAGCTAATTGGAACAGTTAATGATAATGTAGATTTATCTTTAATCAATTCCGCTGGCGGTTTGGGTAATGGAGATGATCTTTTAGCATTATTGACAGCTTCTATATCAAATTCTCGTTTACCACTAGAGCGATCAATTTCCACAGAAATAACTTTACCTTCTCGATCAATTAAAATTCTAATTTTTGGTTTACCCTTCCATCGTTTACGCAATGCCTGTTCAGGATATTTAAGACTCCGCTCTAGACGAGATTTTATAAGCCCTCGCCAATTAGCTAAAATATCATTGCTATTACCACTACTATTAAATTCTGCAGCAATTTTATCACTGTTTCCAGTAGGAGGTGCTGTAGCTGTTTCTGCTCCACTTGAACCCGCCTGAGTAATTGGTGAAGATTTATTTTGTAACGCTTTTTTCTTTACTTTATTTGGATGATTTAGTTTTTTTACTATATTGTCCTGTTTCAGAGTCTTTTTATTTTGTTTTTTCTTAGTTTCTTTTTTTTCTACAATAATTTCAGGTGTAACATCTTGTGGCGATTCCTGTTCTACTGTAGGTAAGTCTTCCATTTTTTGTTCTCGTGTTGGAGCGGAAGATTCTATCATTTGTGCTACAGCTATATTTTGTAGAGGACCTATAGGTAAATCATGAATAATACTGATGGATTGGGGAGGATTAGAAAACTCCACTATAACAGCTGAAGCTACTAAAGGTGCTGGCTTTATTTCTTTTTTAAAAAAGAAATAATAGAATATTGCACCATGTAATAAAGAAGAAAGAATAATAGATACTAGCCATTTAGAGCCTAAATTTGAAAATAAAGGATTATTTCGCATAATCTGTTGCCTGATCTAATCCAACAAGTCCAATTTTCAAGTACCCTGCTCCACGTAATAAATTCATAATTCGCATCATTTCTTCATACTGTACTGAGTTATCTATTCTAAAAAAAATTACTATGTCTTTGTTTTTTTGAGTTGCAATATCTATTTTTTCTACTAAATCCTCAAAGGATATTTGATCGTTTCCTAAAAATAGTTGTTTTTGTGCATCTAAACTCAATATTACTGGTGTGCCAGTATTTTCCTGTTTTTCTTCAGAAATTGCTGGTAAATTCAATGGGATATTGACGGTAGCTAAAGGAATTGTAACCATGAAAATAATTAGTAATACTAACATTACATCGATAAAAGGTGTAACATTAATTTCACTAATTTCTTCTTGTTGCTCGTCTTTACTATCCAAATTCATCATATTAGTATCCTAATTTTTTAAAGAAATATCACGTCGCAATGCTAGTTGTAGTAATGCAGTAATGGAATTTAATTGCTCACTATAATGTTGGATAACTCGCACAAAAATATTATAAATTACTACAGCTGGAATGGCTGCAACTAATCCAAGTGCAGTTGCAAATAAGGCTTCTGCTATACCTGGAGCTACTGCATATAAGTCGGTTGTTCTAGTTTGAGCAATGCCAATAAAACTATTCATTATGCCCCATACCGTACCAAATAAGCCAATAAAAGGAGAAACTGAACCAATAGTAGCCAGTATACTGATTCCTTGTTTCATCCGCATTGTTAACTGTTTAATTTGACGTTCTAAGCGATAACTAATTCGAGCTTTTATGTCTTCGTCAAAATAAGATTGTGAATGAATAATTTCTTGATTCATTTCATTTATAAATAGATTTGCAACTTTAAAGTTGAGATCTTTATTTGCGGTTAATTTATCAAAAGAATTATAGTTGGATAAAATAACACGATCTTTTTTTATCGCTTTAATTCCGATAAAAAGCTGATAAAGTTTTAATAAGAATATTGCCCAAGTTATTATGGAGCATAAAAGCAATAAAATTACTACTGCTTTTACTATAACATGAGCATTTTGGTATAAGGACTGTGGTGATAAGTCAATGGGTAATTGAGCATTAACCACTTCATTAGCAAAACCAATTTGAGAAAATAAAATACAAAGGGTAAAAAATACAATTCGATATAACATAATTATTCCTGAATAATCCAAAGGTAATCAGCATTTCGTTGAGTAAAATCAGCAACAGAGTCAGTAACTATAACAACAGTTGCTGTCTCTTGTTGAGATAAGTCAAATAAATGTAAGGGAACACCAAAAGCACGATTTACATGGTGATTGCCAGCTATTAAAAGTGCGGGTGTAGATGCTTGCAAGATTTTTTCTGCCATACGCCGGTCACGAAACTGTTGAACTTCAACCATTGCTTGTAAGTATTTAACATCTATACAATCGGCACAATGGTGGTTAGCAATCAAGTCAGCAATTTGTTTTTTTACTTCTGGTGTCGTTGAAACATAACCTTTTAGCGGCACAGCACCTCGTAGAATAGTTTGTACTTCATCATTAGTTAAATTGGTTGCCACAAGGCTATAAGGCGTGTTAAAAGCGTGATAAACGATGTCACCATAAAAATCCCAATTCCAAGACTTTTTCCACTGTAACAAGTCATAAATTTCGGATTTTTTCACCGCACTTTTTGCATAAATTCTATCTATTAGAGGTTGTTGATTCACAGCTAGCATTTCAAGTGCCAAACTTCCTTGAGGACGTTTTGATATAAATTGTTTTAATAACCAATGTTGTGCTTGATGATGGCGAGGACTATCATGTAATTCACCGAGTAACACTCGCTTTTGTGTAGCTAAACGATGTGCTAACTCAGTAGCTGTCAGTTTTTCTCCTGAACGTAGATCTATCGCATAACCAAGTTGCTCAGTTTGCAAATTTAATGATGAGCATGCTACGAGTGATATTAATAAAACAAATAAGAAAATACTTCTTTTAAACCATATAAACATTTGATAATTATTTTTATTTTTAAGCAGAAAGGTAATTCTAAATGGTTTCATAAAAATCTCAAGTAATTTATTATATTGTCGTTTATTTTTTAAATAGTAACTGAGGGGTTTTAGTCATAAGGTGAGGTAATGTAATTATCTCAGCGTTATACCATTGGTGAATATTATTTTCAGTAATGACTTCGTTTGCATTTCCTTTCACTTGAACTTTATTTTGTGCCAGTAATATTAATTGATCTGCATACAAAGAAACTAGATTGAGATCATGTAGTACAGTACAAACTGTTAAATTTTTTTCACGACAAAGTGCGGTTAGTAAACGTAAACAATGTTGCTGGTGATAGAGATCAAGAGCAGATGTAGGTTCATCTAAAAATAAAATTTTTCCGCTCATATTTTCACTCCACAGCTGTAATAATACCCGTGCTAATTGAGTACGTTGTTGTTCTCCACCAGAAAGTTGATGATAAAATTTGCGTCGAAGAGATTCACAATCAGTCAATTTGATAACTTCTTCTAAATGAATTGCAATCTCTTTTTTACAGCGATGATAAGCTCCCATACGAATAACTTCTTCTACAGAAAACGCAAAATTAATTTGGTTATTTTGACGCATCACTGCTCGCCATTTTGCTAGTTCTAAAGTAGAAAAATCTAATAAAGGTTTGGCATGAAATACACATTGCCCTTTTTGTGGTTTTAGGTAACCAGATAACACCTTGATTAAACTGGATTTTCCTGCACCATTTGGTCCAATAAGTGCTGTAATTTTTCCTTTTGGTAAAGCAAAATTAATATTATTAAGTAAAGTTTTTCCCGACAAAGTTAAGGTGACATTTTCTACAATCAGTGGAAATTGATAGTCCATTATTGTTTTCCTTCAGAAGAATTTATTACTAACCATAAAAAATAAGGTGCACCAATAAAGCTGGTTAGCATGCCTACAGGTAATTCTGCTGGACTAACGACTGTTCGTGCTAGTGTATCTGCAATAATCAATAAAGTTGCTCCACATAATGCAGAAGCAGGTAAAACCCAGCGATGATCAGCTCCCAATTTAAATCTTACTAAATGAGGAATAACAAGACCAATGAATCCAATTACACCACTGACTGCCACGGCAGATCCCACCAATAACGCACCAAGCACTATTAATTGTTTTTTTAATTTAAGTACATTTACTCCTAAATAATGAGCTTCTTCATCTCCAAGTTGTAATAAATTTAATTTATTCGCTAATGTAAAGGTGTAAAGTGCGGTAGGTAAAATCAATATTGTGGCTATTAACAAGGGTTCCCATTGTGCTTGTCCGAGACTTCCCATTGTCCATAAACTAAATTGACGAAGTTGTTGATCATTACTGATGTAGGTTAGTATTCCTACTGTAGCAAAGCACAAAGCATTGACAGCAATTCCAGACAGTAGCAATTTGTTTATGGAACCATATGATCGGTAACTCAGCCCATAGATTAAAGCAGATACTGTAAGGCTACCAATAAAGGCGGAAACCATTGTACTGTACAAAGTAAATTGCGAAGGTAATATGCTAGGTAAAATAATAGATAATCCCACAGCTAAAGACGCTCCACTATTAACGCCAATTAATGAAGGATCTGCCATTGGATTATGAAATAAACCTTGAAATAGGGTGCCAGATACAGCTAAAGCGAGTCCAACAATTAATGCTAAAAATAGGCGAGGCAAACGAATATGCAACCAAATTTGCCATTGACTACTATTTATATCGGTATGCCATAAATCTTGCCATGTCAAAGAAACGGCACCAATATTAGAAGTAATCAATAAAGTGAGTAACAAAAAAATTAAAAGCAGAATGAGATAATAGGATTTTCTCATTATTTCACCGCACTTTTATTGACTTGTTCAGCAGCTTGACGAATTTTTTGAAGTTCATTTGGAATGCTTAGTCCAAAAGCTAAAAATGCAATATCATCAACCACTAAAACTGCTTTTTGTTGCCCCGCATTGGTCATAGCCATTCCAGGTAAATTCCAAACATTATCAATATTGCCCAAACTTTTTAAAGTTAAATTAGTTATTACAATTAAATCAGGGTTAGCAGCTATCACGCCTTCTTGAGATACTGGGGAAAAACGAGCAACATTTCCCACAGCATTTTTTGCTCCAATAAGTCGAATAGCTGTATCAGCAACAGTTCCAGCTCCAGCAACCATTTGAGTAGATCCTGATCGATTTAAAATAAACATAATTTTTACATCAAGAGGTGTTTTTTCTATAGCATTAATTTTATTAGTAAACTCTTCTGTCAATATATTAGCTTGTTTGGTTTTACCTACAATTTCGCCAATTCGTTTAATTTTTGTCACTACGCTTTCTGTCGTATATTGTAATGGAACTTGTTCTACTGTGACTCCAGCGGCTTTCAACTGTTCTAAAACAATTGAAGGCTGTGCTACAGAAGTTGTAATAACTTTTGTTGGTTTTAGGGCTAAAATTCCTTCTGTATTTAATTGTCTCATATAACCAATATCGGGCAATTTTTTAACTTGTTCTGGAATTAAACTTGTACTGTCTCGACCAACTAAATCTTGTTCAGCATTTAATGCATAAATGATCTCTGTTACATCACCGCCTATACTTATTATTCTCTCTTTTGCAATGGAGCTATTAGAAAGTAAAGCAAAAAGTGCGGTCAAAATAAAAGTGAGTTTTTTGAATTTCATAAATTCGAATTACCTACAAATTTTATAAAAATGATAACAACTCGTATTTTATGCTTCTAACTAGAATACGACAATCAAAAGTTCTTGTTTAATTAGAAATTAATCCTTTTCGTATATTTAATCAAATCTGTGACGAAGTTCACAGACAAAAGAGGTTAAAAAGTTGCATAATTATCAAACATATATACAACGTTAATATTGATTAAAGTTGTTATCCTCTCGTTTATCTTATCTTGCATCAATAGGAGAATTTATATGATTATTGGTTGTCCGAAAGAAATAAAAATTCAAGAATTCCGTGTTGGATTAACTCCAGCAAATGTTAAAAGTTATGTTGCTGCTGGACACAAAGTCTATATAGAAAAAGACGCAGGAGCAGCCATCGGTTTTACTGATCAAATGTATCAACAAGCGGGTGCAGTTATTACTGATAAAGCTGAATTATTCACTAAAAGTGAAATGATTATTAAAGTGAAAGAACCAATCGCTTGTGAGTATGATTATTTTCGTGAGGGACAAATTTTATATACATATCTCCATTTAGCTGCGGACAAAGAATTAACAGACATGCTACTTGCTAAAAAAATTCAAGCTATTGCTTATGAAACGATCAAAACATCATTGGGATTACCTTGTTTAACGCCAATGAGCCAAATTGCAGGACGTTTGGCAACGCTTGAAGCTGCTAAATTTATTCAAAAAAAATATGGCGGTTCAGGTATTTTGTTGAGTGGTACAGCAGGTACACCTAAAGCAAAAGTTGTCGTGCTTGGTGGGGGAGTTGTTGGATTAAATGCAGCACAAATTGCAGTTGGAATTGGTGCTGATGTTACAGTTTTAGATATTAATGCATCGCGATTAAGCTATCTTGACCAAATTTTTGGTATGAAGGTTACAACGTTAGTCGCTTCAAGGGGAAATATTGAAAAATGTCTCAAAGAAGCTGATGTAGTAATTGGTGCAGTACTGGTTCCTGGTGCAAAAACACCGCATTTAGTTAATAAATCTGATCTTAACTTAATGAAGAAAGGGACAATTTTAGTGGATGTATCAATTGATCAGGGGGGGGGGGTTGAAAGTTCACATCCAACAACTCATGATGACCCTGTTTATTTGATTGATGGTATTGTTCATTATTGTGTCGCCAATATGCCAGGTAGTGTTGCACATACGGCTACTTTGGGGTTAACGGATTCAACGTTAGAATTTGGGCTAAAAATTGCTAACATGGGAGTTAAATCAGCTTGTTTAAGTGATCCTGCTATTTTAGAAGGTTTAAATACTTATAATGGAAAATGTACGTTTAAAGGTGTTTCAGAAGCTTTTGACTATCCTTACACAGAAGCTAGAGTAGCTTTAGGCTAATAATTTAGAAAAACAAAAAGCGATTTATTGTCGCTTTTTGTTTTTACTTGATAGCGTTATATTTTTCCGTTCTAAAGTGCGGTGCGTTTTAGCAGATATTTCTGATTTTTTATTTATTATTAAAGCTCGAAGATGATCATAGGCCCAATTAAAAATAAAAGTGTATGACATAATAATTAGTGTTAATCCAATATCCGTAATAAAAGCAGTTATAAGCTCCATATTAAGAATATAAGCAATGAGTGGCAACGTAAAAATTAATAGTCCACTTTCAAATGAAACAGTATGTAATATTCTAATTAAAATTGTCCTTTGCTCTCTTGGTTCTGTAAAAAAGTAATCAAACCCAATATTAAAAATAAAGTTCCATAACATGGCGATAACAGATATTAAAATGACAGCAATAGAGACTGAACCTGTTTGGTTTTGTATAAAAACAGATAAAGCGAAAATAGATAAAATAATAACGCTAACTTCAAACAAAATAGCATGAAAAACGCGTTCTAAGTACGACATGATAGTTATATTTTCCGTGCTAAGTGCGGTGAGTTTTAAAAAATTTTGTTGCTAAAATAAAAGGCGGAAAAACCGCCTTGTTGATCAATTAATAAGCTTGGATTATAACATGGCAGAAATGTATTTCAACATTACCCCCGCAGCTATAGCAGATCCTATTACTCCAGCAACATTTGGACCCATTGCATACATTAACAGGAAATTTTGGTGATCGGCTTCTAAACCAACTTTATTTGCTACTCGAGCAGCCATCGGCACAGCAGAAACACCCGCAGCACCAATAAGAGGATTTATTTTATTTTTACTAAATTTATTCATTAATTTAGCCATAATCACCCCACTAGCTGTACCAATTCCAAAAGCGATAATACCTAATGCTAAAATTCCTATTGTTTGCGGTTGTAGGAATTTATCTGCCACTAATTTTGCACCGACTGATAATCCGAGAAAAATAGTTACGATGTTAATTAAAGCATTTTGAGCTGTATCATTTAATCTTTCAACTACGCCACTCACTCTCATTAAGTTACCAAAACAGAACATGCCTAATAAAGGGGCTGCATCTGGTAGTAATAATGCAACTAAAACCAATAGTACGATAGGAAATAGAATTTTCTCTCTCTGACTGACGGTGCGTAATTGAGTCATTCTGATTTTACGCTCTTTGTCTGTTGTTAAAGCTTTCATGATGGGCGGCTGAATCAACGGTACAAGAGCCATGTAAGAATAGGCCGCTACAGCTATTGCACCAAGTAATTCAGGAGCCAATTTACCTGCTAAATAAATCGCTGTTGGACCATCTGCCCCACCAATAATACCTATTGCTGCAGCTTGTGGTAGTGTAAAATTAATAATACCTAGCCAATTTAAACCTAATGCACCTAATACAGTAGCAAAAATGCCGAACTGTGCCGCAGCACCTAATAGTAGTGTACGTGGATTAGCGAGCAATGGTCCGAAATCAGTCATAGCACCTACTCCCATAAAAATAATTAAAGGAGCGACACCATAACCAATAGCTATTTTATAAAACAATGCTAATACACCTGCGCTGTATCCCATATCCCCAGCTATTGCTTCGAGTTCATTGACTACTGACGGTAATGCACTACTAAGTGCGGTCTTTATTGCAACAGGATCAGCAACAGTGTTTAATTTTTTTGCAATTACTAAAAGCTGTTGCATATTTCCATGATGAAGTAAATTATCTAATGCTGTCATTGCTAAGCCAGCTTCAGGAATATTAGATAGTAATCCTCCAAAACCAATTGGTAATAGCAAGAGCGGTTCAAATTTACGAGCAATAGCAAGCCATAGCAATAAGCAACTGATTACTATCATCACTGCTTGTCCCAAACTTAAGTGCATTATGCCCATACCATTAATTAAGGCTAAAATACTTTCTCCCATATTTACCACCTTATGCAATGGTCATTAGTGAATCGCCTACACTAACAGCATCGCCTGCTTTTACTTTAATACCTTGCACTGTTCCCGCACAAGCTGCTCGAATTTCAGTTTCCATTTTCATAGCTTCTAAAATTAATAGCACGTCTCCTTCTGCGACAGTTTGCCCTTCTGTTGCAACTACTTTCCAAATATTACCTGCCATTGGTGCATTCACAGATGTACCACTTGCTGTAGCAGGTGATTTGTTTTCTGGAGAAATTACGGGTGATTGTGCAGCTGGAGTAACTACGCTGATGTTATCAATGCTTCCCCCCTCACTCACTTTTACAACAAAAGCTTTACCTTCTAATTCAACAGTATAAACTGAAGATTTGTTGTCTTTTGGTGGACAAGGTGAAGCAGGTTTTTCTGTGGTTTTTTCAATGCTTGGTTTCGCTTCAAATGCAGCAGGATTGTGGCGATTTTCTAAGAACTTTAATCCCACTTGTGGGAACAACGCTACTATCAGCACATCATCAATTTCATTTTCTGATAAAGAGATACCTTTATCTTTAGCAAGTTGTTTTACTTCTGCAGTAAGCTTATCCATTTCTGGTGCAAGATGATCTGCTGGACGATCAGTAATTGGTTGTTTACCATTTAGTACTTTTTCTTGTAGTTCAAGATTTACTGGTGCTGGTGTTCGCCCATATTCTCCTTTTAAAATACCTGCTGTTTCTTTGGCAATAGTTTTATAACGTTCTCCCATCAAAACGTTGATTACTGCTTGTGTACCAACAATTTGCGATGTCGGAGTAACTAATGGAATATAGCCCAAATCTTTTCTAACTTTTGGAATTTCTTGTAGCACTAAATCCAACTTATCGGCTGCATTTTGTTGTTTTAATTGACCCTCTAAGTTAGTAAGCATTCCACCTGGCACTTGAGCAACTAAAATTCGACTATCTACTCCTTTTAATAGCCCTTCAAATTTATGGTATTTTTTCCGCACTTCACGAAAATAAGCTGCTATTTTTTCTAATTGAGGAATGTTAAGTCCCGTATCATATTGGGTATCCTGTAATGTAGCAACCATAGCTTCAGTCGCAGGATGACCATAAGTACCACTCATAGATGAAATTGCAGTATCAATACAATCAGCACCAGCTTCTACAGCTTTCAATAATGCCATTTCAGCCATACCTGTAGTAGCATGGCAGTGTAAATGTAAACGTACTTCATAGCGTTTTTTATTTCACTCACTAATTTATAAGCTTCAACAGGGGTTAGAATTCCCGACATGTCTTTGATAACTAGAGAGTCTATTCCAATCTCTAGCAATTGTTCTGTTGTGTCTAACCAAGTTTCTAATGTGTGTACTGGGCTAGTTGTGTAACTTAATGTTCCTTGAGCATGTCCACCACATTTTTTCACTGCTTTTAATGCTTGTTGCATATTACGTGGATCGTTCATAGCATCAAAAACACGGAATACTGACATACCATTTTCCACTGCTCTTTCAACAAAACGATCTATTACATCATCAGCATAATGACGATAACCTAATAAATTTTGACCACGTAATAACATTTGTAGTGGCGTTTTTGGCATAGCTTTTTTTAATTCACGTAAACGTACCCAAGGATCTTCTCCTAAAAAACGAATACAAGCATCAAAAGTTGCTCCCCCCCAAGCTTCTAAAGACCAGTATCCTACAGAATCTAGCTCCGCTGCAATTGGCAACATATCTTCAAGACGTAAGCGAGTAGCAAATAACGATTGATGAGCATCACGTAATACAACATCAGTAACATCAATTTTTCTATTTTGTGTATTCATTTTATCAACTCCAAATTATTTAAGACCTTTACAACGACGATGGTGAGCTATTGCCACGGCTATCACTGCTCGTAATTGAGCATCGTTAGTTTGTGAATGGATTGTTGGTGAATCCGCTGTAATTGTTACAGGTTCAGGGAAGAATTTATTAATGATTTTTGACATTAAGCCAACGGCAATAATTAAAATCCAAAGAAAAAGCATGACGAATCCCATGCCTGCAATCATTAGATTAATACCTTCTTGCATAAGCTGTGCATTAGTCATTGTTATACCTCAGCATAAAAAACAACCTTGCTATGATAACCTTTTTTACAAAAAATTTTTTTGAAGTGGATCACATAATTGAAAAAGATTAAAGCAGAATGCCGTAAAATTAAACTTTATCCTATAGATGTCCTAATTAGCCTATTTGTGTAAAAAAATCTCGAATTCCAACTAACATATTATTGATAGCCACAGCGGCAAGAATAAGTCCCATAACTCTACTGATAACAGCAGCTCCAGTATTACCTATAATTCGCTGTATTCTATTAGCCGCTAGAAAAAGCAAATAAGTAATAAGTAATACAGTCAACATTATTAAAGTAGTCATTGCTTGATCAAATAAATTAAAACGATGGTTATCCGTTAGTAATACAATTGCCATCATAGCTCCTGGTGAAGCAATTGAGGGAACAGCTAAAGGATAAACTGCTAGTTCACTCAAGCTAGCAGACATTTTAATTTCTTGTTCTGGTTTCCCTTCACCGAAAATCATTGTTAATGCAAAAAGCAGCAACACCAAACCTCCTGCAATTTGAAATGCAGTGAGTGGAATTTGCATAGCTTCTAATAAAATTTGTCCGAATATTAAGAAAAATAATAAAATACCAGTTGAAATTAAAATTGCTTTAAGAGCTATTTTTTGACGATCTTCTACTGATAAACCAACCGTTTTAGTTAAGTAAACAGGTAGTGAACCGATAGGATCAATTACAGCCCATAACACAACAAATTGAACAATAAGGGAATCAAACATTGGCAACTCCGAGAAAAAAGTGGAAAATAGTCAAAAATAAGTGGAACACTGATTAATATCTTATAACAAAATAGCTAAAAATAATGATTTTTTTTACTAATCTGACCTTAAAACAAGGTCAAACTTTATTATTAAAAAATGCTACTGCAACTATTAATCCAAAACAAAAAGTAGGATTAGTGGGGAAAAATGGTTGTGGAAAATCATCATTGCTTAGTTTGTTAAAAAAACAAATAGTAGCAGAAAGTGGAGACATCAAATATCCTATTAATTGGGCTTTGTCTTGGGTAAATCAAGAAACTCCATCTCTACAAACAACAGCTTTGGATTATGTTATTGAAGGGGATCGTGAATATTGTCGCTTACAATTAGAACTAAAAAATGCAAATGAACGTAATAATGGTGAAGATATTGCTCGCATTCATGCAAAACTTGATTTAATTGATGCCTGGACAATTCAAGCTAGAGCGGCGACTCTTTTACATGGTTTAGGGTTTTCACAGCAACAATTGCAACTTCCTGTTAAATCTTTTTCGGGTGGTTGGCGTATGCGACTAAATTTGGCTCAAGCTCTACTTTGTCCATCTGATTTATTGCTATTAGACGAACCAACTAACCATTTAGATCTTGATGCTGTAATTTGGTTAGAACGCTGGTTAATGCAATATCAAGGAACACTAATCTTAATTTCTCACGATAGGGATTTTCTTGATCCTATAGTAAATAAAATATTGCATATTGAGAACCAACAGCTTAATGAATATACGGGAGATTATTCTTCTTTTGAAATCCAAAGAGCAGAAAAATTAGCACAACAGACCGCACTTTATCGTCAGCAACAACAAAAAGTAGCTCATCTACAAAAATATATAGATCGCTTTAAAGCAAAGGCAACGAAAGCGAAACAAGCTCAAAGTAGGATTAAAGCTTTAGAGCGAATGGAGCTAATAGCTCCTGCTTACGTAGATAATCCGTTCACATTTAAATTTCGCGATCCTATTTCGCTACCAAATCCGTTAATGTCGATTGATAAAGCAGTGGCTGGATATAAAAACATAGAAAGTGCGGTAGAAATTTTAAATGCAATTAAGCTGAATCTAGTGCCAGGATCAAGAATAGGTTTATTAGGCAGAAATGGTGCTGGAAAATCTACTTTAATTAAATTATTAGCAGGAGAATTAAGCCCAATTTCAGGTTCAGTAGAAGTTGCAAAAGGAGTTAAAATTGGCTATTTTGCTCAACATCAACTAGATATTTTGCGATGTGATGAAACTGCATTATGGCATTTACAAAAAATTGCTCCTCAACAAACAGAACAACAACTACGCGATTACTTAGGTAGTTTTGCTTTTCACGGTGATAAAGTTAACCAATTAGTTAAATTTTTTTCGGGTGGAGAAAAAGCCCGCTTAGTTTTATCATTAATTGTATGGCAACGTCCAAATTTATTGCTTTTAGACGAGCCAACAAATCATTTAGACCTAGATATGCGGCAAGCACTAACAGAGGCTTTAGTTGATTATCAAGGATCGCTTGTTGTTGTTTCTCATGATCGATATTTATTGCGTAGTACAGTAGAACAGTTTTATTTAGTTCATAATCGGAAAGTTGAAGAATTTAAAGGCGATTTATTGGATTACCAAAAGTGGCTAGCAGAAATTGATAAGTTAGAAAAAATAGAAAAATCAGAAAGTGCGGTCATAAATCCTAAAGAAAATTCGACTCAAAGCAACCGCAAAGAACAAAAACGTCGTGAAGCTGAACTTAGGCAAAAATCGGCACCTATTCGTAAAAAAATTGTGGAGTGTGAGCAGAAAATAACTGAATATAATGAAAAACTAGAGCAGATTACATTGCAATTATCTGATGCTAGTATTTACTTACTAGAAAATAAGCAAAAACTAACTAAAATTTTATTTGATCAAAACCAATATAAAAAACAGCTAGAACAAATTGAAGTTGAATGGTTTGAGCAACAAGAGTTATTAGAAGAAATGTTAGATTAATTTTTTTGATCTTCTAGATAAAAATCGATTATGTACTGTTTATTTTGTAAAGGGGTAAATTATGCAGTTAGCCAAAAAGTAACGGGTCCATCGTTAATTAAGCTCACTTTCATATCAGCTCCAAATACGCCTGTAGAAGCTGGTACTTTTTCACCACATTTTTGAATAAAATAGTGATATAAATTTTCAGCCAACAAAGGGGAAGCTCCGTCAGAAAAGCTTGGACGCAATCCTTTTTGTGTATTTGCAGCTAAAGTAAACTGAGATACAACTAGCACTTCACCATTAATTTGTTGCACATTTAAATTCATTTTTCCTTGGTCATCAGCAAAAACACGGTAATTAAGCACTTTTTGCACTAAACGTTCAGCCTTTTCTTGAGAGTCTTCTTTTTCTACTCCTAGTAAAACTAAAAGTCCCTGTTTGATTTGTCCGACTATTTTATTCTCTACTTCAACGCTAGCTTCAGTAACTCTTTGAATTAATGCGATCATTTAGTCTTTCCAATATTATTTAAGTTTAATAAAGTTTATAGTAACTAGTTGAATTATGACGATTTCTATAAGTTCATTCAAGGAAAATTTTTGGTATTCAGCCTTTTACTTCTCGCTAAATTTTTTCATGAGTGCGGTGAGTTTTTGATTATTTTTATCAAAAGCACGACAGCGACTACATATAGCCAGATGCATTTTTACTTGTATTAATTGACTAAAAGGCAGTGATTGTTCTTGTTGTTGAGAAACTAGACGAGTAATGCGATTACATTTTAACATTGTTTTCTCCAAACCATTTTTGTGAAAGGCAAACTTGTAACTGTAGTCTGGCTCGATAAAGTTGAGTGTGTAGGTTAGCAGTAGATATATGGCACTCTTGGCAAATTTCTTCAGTCTGCATTTCTAGTAGAGATCGCATCATGAAGACTTGGGCTTGTTTTGATGGTAAATGATTTAAACAAAGCTCAAATACCTGCCAAAATTGATCTGAATAAACTGCACTATCTGTGTGTTGCCAATGCTTTGAAAGGTAAAGAGTTTGATCCCATTCACCGTCACTTTTAAACAATTTATCACTCAAATCTCGATCATCATCATTTAATTCAGAGAAATGCAGTTCTTTTTGTTTTTTTCGTATGAAATCCAAAATTTTATTCTTTAAAATTGCAAAAATCCATGTTTTTAGTGCTGCTTCACCTTTAAATTGTTCTGCATATTTATAAGCATTTAAAAAGGCTTCTTGTACCATATCTTCAGCTAGGTCATAATTTTTAAGTTGTAATTGTGCAAATTTCAGCATGTGTAATCGAATTTCTTCCAGCTGTGATGATGATATTTGCCATAAAGAAACAGAGTTCATATTGCTCACTCATTTAAAAGGATAAATAACGTCTTGTTCAATCCAAGTTTGCCAGCGTTGTTGTAAAACTTGTAATAATTTAAGTGAATTATAACCAATTTCATTTAATTTTGTTGCTATAGAATTAAAAGAAAGTGGGTTGTCACTCAATAAATTAAATAATAAAAAATCTAATTCATCAACACGTTGATATATCACATCAAAATTACTGTTACGCCATATGATCACATAAACTGGCATTTTTTCTAGTACATTAAAATGACTACTAATAAAATTAACGCTGTATTGCCGTAGCTGTGTAGCACTAGATAATTGCATGATTACGTTGTTATCCCACTCAAATTCCTGTGGTACATCTGCTATAGCAACTTCAGCTAGTAGTTGAGCTTGTTCAAAATCCATTAGTTCTAAGATAGTTGCTGAAACAGCACTTTTTTTTCTGCAAAATTGTAAAAACTGCTCAGCAATATCTTGAAAATAAGGGGAATTAGATTTTCCCTCACAAACAAACCGCTCTTTTAGATGCAACCAATCCGATGGTGATATGTGTTTTTGTGTTTCTACATAACAGCGATCAATAAAGCTAAAAGTATTATTGCGTACCAAGCGTGCATAAATATTGATCCGATGTCGGTCAGTATTTTCTCCTAAAAAACTAGCGTTTTGTTGACGAACTGCTTGTGCAAGTGCAATTTGTGAATCTGCAAGGTTAAGCACATTTCACCTCCATTTTTGCATATTTTTGTTGTAAAGCCGCAATGTGTTCTACTTCTTTGAGTAAATCAGCGAAAGGAGGGAAATTAAAATCACGCTCTAATAAAGTGGGTGGAATATGGGGTAAATGAAGATAAGTATATTCAAGTAAATCCCAAACAGTTTTTTGTACTGTCTCTCCATGAGTATCAATTAATAAGCTAGGCAGATGTCGATATTGCCCTTTAATTAAATTAAAAGAATCAGTTGTTGGTGAGCAAATTTCACGAGCTGCATTATGTTCTGCATCATGTCCTGCAATATGAATATAATTGACTCTTTTTTTATCTACACAATCAATGAATACAAAAGGATCGAGCAAGCCATGATTTACTGCATTAACATAAATATTATTCACATCAAGATGAATACCGCAATCTGCTTCTTGTGCAATAGCATTTAAAAACTCTACTTCATTCATTGTCGCAAGGGGCGAATGCCAATAATATGATGTGTTTTCAAGAGAAATCTGGATCTCTAAAAAATCTTGTACTTGTTTAATGCGGTTTGCAACATGTTTTACAGCCTCTTCTGTGAATGGCATTGGTAATAAGTCGTACAAATGTCCATCACTTTCACAGTAACTTAAGTGATCAGAAAAAAAATGACAATTGTATTGTTTCATCATTTTTTTTATATTTTTTAATAGCTCAAAGTCTAGAGGAGATTGTCCACCTAGTGAAAGTGATAATCCATGAATCGCAAGCGGAATTTTCTCTACAACGCGTTCAAAATAATAGCGAGCCTGACCTCCCATTTTAATCCAATTTTCAGGGGAAACCTCCATAAAATTAACAAGGTTATTATCTTCTAAATTTAAGAAACCATCTGCTAAATCACGTCGATAACCTAAGCCTGATCCTGTAATAATTGATGCCTTCATTGTTTATATATTCCTATGCAATAAGTGATATGGAAAATACCCTCTTAAAAATTAAGAGGGATTAATTTCATCTAATTAAAAAATTAGTGATTAGCACCGCACTTACCTTCGCCACATTTACCTTCAGCAGCTTTAGTTTGTACAGGCATTGCACTACCGCATTTACCCTCACCACATTTACCTTCAGTTGTTTTGGATGCTTTCACACATTTACCATCTTTCATTTCCATGCACTGTTGGGTTTTGCTATTAGTCATCATTGTTTCAGCTTGTGCCATAGTTGCCACGGTTAAAGCTCCAGCAAGAGCAATTAATAAATTTGATTTTTTCATTTAGTTCTCCAAAAATTAAAGTTAATAAATTTCAAGCAATATTTGCTTGAATGAGTTTTCTGTAATAGAAAATCAACAGAAATTGAACCAGCGCCTTGTGATAATAGTGGTAATAGCATCACTAAATAGATTAACGCCATTTTATAGCCGTTGTTGCAAACGTTATAGCCAGATCCCGCATGAACGCTATACCATGCAACGACAGTTACAATTATTAAAGTAAAACTGCTTAAACGGGTGAATAATCCGAGCAGTAATAAAATAGGACATAATAATTCCGCACTCATTGCCAATAACCAATTTATGTCAGCAGGCAATAAATTAAATGGAAAAGGAAAAATTGCTTGAATATCAGAAAACCAATTTTCTCCTTGAAACTTACTTAGCCCTGATTCAAAAAACTCATAGGCTAAAAATAAACGTAAAATAAGAAAGCTTACGCCTTGAGTGGCAATTTGCTTTGCATTAGGTTGGAATGAATAGTTTGACATTCAATACTCCGTCAATTCTTGAAATAACTGTTAGACGGAGCAGGTGAAAAATTCTGACAAAAAATTTTAAAAATAAATATCAATTGATTATGTTTTAATCAATTTGGTTGATTTAAATTTAAAATCAATGTGTTATTCCAAAATATCTTGATTAACATTATGCAATGGATAGATCTCATCAAGAGTAGCAGAAATTTGGGCACCAATTAAAACTACGGTCCAGCTAAGATAAATCCATAACAGCATTATTGGCAATGTAGCCATTGCCCCGTATATTAATTGATAAGAGGGAAAGTGAGTAATATACCAAGTAAAAGCTTGCTTACCCAAAGTAAAAAAGATTGCAGCAACTAATGCCCCTACCATAGAGTGTTTTATGCTCACTTTTTTAGTTGGAACAATTGTGTAAATTAGAGTAAAAATAAACCAAGTTAAAATAAATGGAACGATACTTAATATTTGAATTCCAAAGATACCTATTTCATTGCCTAAAACTTGATCTGCTTTAGTTGCTACGTAAGAACTGATGCCTATACTAAGAGCTACAATTAAAGGACCTAAAGTTAAAATAAGCCAATACACAGCAAAAGAGAACATAAGCGGTCGATGTTCTCCACCGCGTAGGATAGAATTTAAAGTGCGGTCAATAGAATTGATTAGCATTAATGCTACAGCAATTAAACTGACAGTTCCCACCGCACTCATCTGTTTAGAATTAGCAACAAATTGGTCAAGGTATTCTCCTACTACATCACCTGTAGCTGGTGCGAAATTAGCAAAAATAAAATGTTTTATCTCATCAGTCACTTCGTTAAAGACGGGGAAAGCAGAAAAAATTGAAAACATGACCATAATTAGTGGTACGAGAGCGAGCATTGTACTATAAGTCAAATATCCAGCAGCCTGAGTTAGTTTGTTTTGTCGAACACGTTGATTTAATACATTAAAAAATATTTTTATATTTCCGCATAAAACGTGCATAACATTTCTCCACAACAATGTTTAAATTTTTTCCCTGAACCACAGATACAAGGTTGTTTCATTGCTGGCAGTGAAACACTAGGATCGGCAAAAAACCATTGTCCTTTAATTTTCACAAATAGGGATTTTTCGTGATGAACTTGTTCTTTTTCATTGGCAATAAAAAAAGCTTGAAATTCGACCGCACTATGAATTTTGTCTAATAACATTGTGTTACATATTTTCAACTTTATCCATTGAGTATTTGTTGCCCAAGCTAGTAGAGCATGTTGGTCTAATAAATGTTGTTGACTTGGCACGGTCGTTTTTACGATGTAATCGATCAAGTGTAGTGAAAATGCCGCATAACGAGATCGCATTAACATTTCTGCTGTTTCAGCAATTTTCTGACTAGAATGCAATAAATGGCAGCATTCATCGTAATGTTTACCCGACTGACAAGGGCAAAAGGAAGTCGTTTTTGCGTTCATTTTTAACGTCATTAGCTATGTAGTTTAATTTATGCTTAGCGTATCACAAATTCTCTATAATTTTGACCGTACTATTTTTTTTCCTTATTATAGAACAAATTAGCAAGATACAAAAAGGAGAAATTATGCAATATTTATTAGCACAAACAGAACAGGGTCGAGCTTTGGGTATTAGTGCAAATATGGCAAATCGTCACGGTTTAATTGCTGGTGCGACAGGAACAGGTAAGACAGTTACACTAAGAAAAATTGCTGAAAGTTTTAGTGATAGTGGGGTCCCAGTTTTTTTAGTTGATGTAAAAGGAGACCTGTCAGGTTTAGTTCAAGCAGGAAAATTACAAGGAAAAATTGCAGAACGTATAGAGCAGTTCAATTTAGGAGGAGAGAATTATTTAAGTGGGTATCCTGTATCTTTTTGGGATGTTTTTGGCGAATCAGGAATTCCGTTGAGGACTACTATTTCTGAAATGGGGCCTTTGCTCCTTTCTCGTTTATTAAATTTGAACGCAACTCAAGAAGGATTGCTTAATTTAGTTTTTCGACTAGCTGATGATAAAGGGTTATTGCTAATTGATCTTAAAGATTTGCGAGCAATGCTCAAACACATTGCAGAAAACGCTAAAAGTTATCAACTTGAATACGGAAATGTATCTGCCGCTAGTGTTGGTGCGATTCAACGTGCTTTACTGGTATTAGAGAATGAGGGGGCAGGAAATCTATTTGGTGAGCCAGCACTCAATCTTGATGATTGGTTGCAAACCCGTAATGGAAAAGGCGTTATTAATATCCTTAATTCAGATAAATTGATCAATTCTCCTCGAATGTACAGTGCATTTTTATTATGGTTAATGTCGGAATTATTTGATCAACTTCCAGAAGTTGGTGATCCTGATAAGCCAAAGTTCGTGATGTTCTTTGATGAAGCTCACTTGTTATTTGATGATGCTCCTGCCGCGTTAATTGATAAAATAGAGCAAGTTGTAAGGTTAATCAGATCTAAAGGAGTGGGTATTTATTTTGTTACACAAACCCCACTTGACTTGCCAGATAGTATACTTGGGCAACTTGGTAATCGAGTGCAACATGCATTACGTGCATTTACTCCACGTGATCAAAAGGCAGTAAAATCTGCAGCAGAAACTTTTCGCTCAAATCCTAGTATTGACGTAGCTGAAAGTATTTCTATTCTTGGAGTCGGTCAAGCTTTAGTATCATTTTTAGATGATAAAGGAATGCCAACGCCAGTAGAGATTGCTTATATTTATCCGCCTAAGAGCCAACTCTCACCAATTACAGCTGAGCAACGTTGGAATTGGGTAAAAGATGATGAACTCTATCAATTTTACAAAAATTATGTTGACAATATTTCCGCTTTTGAAGTGTTGCAACAAAAAGCAGACCTTGATGCAGTAACAAAAAAACAAGCTGAGCAAGTTCATCAACAAGAAGAGCATGGGATTATGGCTAGTTTAAATCGTATGATTTTTGGGACAAAGAAAAAAGGTGAGCAGTTGACAGTAACTGAGCAATTAGTCAGTGGCGTGAGTAAATCTATAGGACGTAATATTCGTAACCAAATTACTAAGCAAATTATGCGTGGAATTTTAGGTACTCTGAAAAAATAACTTATTATAGTAAAAGTGCGGTTTAAAAATATAAAATTTTTTATTTTAAACCGCACTTTGAAATAAATATGAGTAGTAGATGACATTAATTGATAAAATCAATGCTATTAACAACAGGTCTTAGTCCAGCATCTCGTAATGTCCTATTTAACGTTTCGATAGCTTCTTTGCATTCCTCTTTTGATAATAAAATAGTATTTTTATTCAAAAGTGCAGCAGTTAAATTAAAGAAAAAAGTAATATTTACAGAGATGCCCAATTTTTTTAGCCTTACGTAACAATTAGCAGCACCAACAGCTTTTAATCCCATTACAGTTCTAATATTTATTTTAGCAAGTAATCTTTCGTGCTTGATTGTTAGATTGGGTAATTCCTTAATACGAGATTTTTTTGCCAAAGCATTAGCCAATTTTTGTGATTTAATTTGTTGAATAGAAAGAATAAGCACAGCTTTATATCGCTCTTTATCTTGTAGAATAGAAGCAGGTAAACGGTAATAATTACTGATATTGAGTTTAGAACTCATTGCTATATCTGAATAAGATACTGCTCCTTGCTCCTCTAAGCTTTTTGCAAAATCTTGTTCTGCCCTCAAGTAAAAACGATTGTTTTGGTATAAACCAAACATATCACCACCGTAAAATATACCGTAGCCAGTAAACAAACCTTTAGCTGTCACCTCTCCGATCAATTCACTAAGAATTTTTCTAATTTCTAGTGTATTTTTTTCCGTTTTACTCATCGTTACCTCCATTTATTTAACTATTTTCGGTTTAAAATAATTTAAAAAAATCAATATACTAGAATAAGCTGGTTCTTGATTTACATTTCTATAATGTTCTTTATGAAAAAAATTTCCAGTATAATAATTGATATTTGCGATATAGATCGAGAAAATAAAATTTTTTTCTATAAAAATAGATGATTTTTTATTGTGATAGATTAAAAACTGATCAATATTGCTTTGGGTTTTCGTTTTTGCCAGATATTAAAGCTTTAACTGAGAGTGAATTTTAAATTCGGTTTTATTGAAGTAAAAAATATCACAATGTATATTTAATACAAAAAATAAACAAAATAGCTTGCAATGTGCATGTATTTTGCGTATAATCCGCCCCACTCGGTATTAGAGTCCTTTAATGTAATCATTTATTAAAGAGAGTATTGTGTTAAACAATACATAAAATGCTTCCGATTTGGAGGCTACAAACAGGTTACTGCACTCCATTCTTGTTTCAGTTTTAGAAGAAATGGCGGTGTCAGTTTTATTATTAGCTAAATTTATTGGAGCTCTGGTCTAATGCAGAACCAAAGAATCCGTATCCGCTTAAAAGCATTTGATCATCGTTTAATTGATCAATCTACAGCGGAGATCGTAGAAACAGCTAAACGTACTGGTGCGCAAGTTCGTGGACCGATTCCTTTGCCAACTCGCAAAGAACGTTTTACCGTGTTGATTTCTCCACACGTAAATAAAGATGCACGTGATCAATACGAAATTCGTACACACAAGCGTTTAGTGGATATCGTAGAGCCAACAGAAAAAACTGTTGATGCATTAATGCGTTTAGATTTGGCTGCCGGCGTTGACGTGCAGATCAGCCTAGGTTAATTAAGAGGTTATTACAATGATTGGTTTAATCGGTCGTAAAGTTGGTATGACCCGTATCTTCACAGAAGACGGTGTTTCAGTGCCAGTTACCGTTATCGAAATCGAAGCCAACCGTGTGACTCAAGTTAAAACTCTTGAAAACGATGGCTATACTGCAATTCAAGTTACCACAGGTTCTAAAAAAGCAAGTCGTGTAACTAAGCCTGAAGCAGGTCATTTCGTGAAAGCAGGTGTTGAAGCTGGTCGCGGTTTATGGGAATTTCGTACTACTGAAGGTGAAGAATTCACTCTAGGTCAAGAAATTAACGTTGACATCTTTGCAGATGTTAAAAAAGTAGATGTTACTGGTACATCAAAAGGTAAAGGGTTCCAAGGTGGTGTTAAGCGTTGGAATTTCCGTACTCAAGATGCTACTCATGGTAACTCTTTATCACACCGTGTTCTCGGTTCTATTGGTCAAAACCAAACTCCGGGTCGTGTGTTTAAAGGTAAAAAAATGGCTGGACATTTAGGTGCTGAACGTGTGACTGTTCAATCACTTGAAGTTGTCCGTGTAGATGCTGAGCGTAAATTATTGTTAGTTAAAGGTTCTGTACCTGGAGCGACTAACAGTGATGTTATCGTTAAACCAGCAGTTAAAGCATAAGTCTAGGAGATAGAGATGGAATTACAAGTTGTTGGTGCAAATGCACTCGCTGTTTCTGAAACTACCTTCGGACGTGAGTTTAATGAAGCATTGATCCACCAAGTAGTTGTTGCTTATGCAGCAGGTGCTCGTCAAGGTTCACGTGCACAAAAAACTCGTGCAGAAGTGTCTGGTTCAGGTAAAAAACCTTGGCGTCAAAAAGGTACAGGTCGTGCACGTTCTGGTGATGTGAAATCGCCAATTTGGCGTTCTGGTGGTGTAACTTTTGCAGCGAAACCACAAAATCACAGCCAAAAAGTGAATAAAAAAATGTACCGTGGTGCAATCAAAAGCATTCTTTCTGAACTTGTTCGTCAAGAACGTTTAGTTATTGTTGAAAAATTTGAAATTGAAGCACCTAAAACTAAAATTTTAGTTCAAAAATTAAAAGATATGGCGTTATCTGACGCACTTATCATTACTGCAAATCTTGATGAAAATCTATTTTTAGCAGCTCGTAATCTTTATAAAGTTGATGTTCGTGATGTTCAGGGTATTGATCCTGTAAGTCTTATTGCTTTTGATAAAGTGGTTATGACTGTTGATGCAGTAAAACAAGTTGAGGAGATGTTAGCATGATTCAACAAGAACGTTTGTTTAAAGTGTTAAAGGCACCTCATGTATCTGAAAAAGCGACAAATAATGCAGAAAAATCAAATACTATTGTTTTCAAAGTAGCAGTAGACGCAAATAAAGTAGAAATTGCAAACGCAGTTGAACAATTGTTTGAAGTAAAGGTTGATTCTGTTCGCACTGTTTTAGTTAAAGGTAAAACTAAACGTCGTGGTGCTAAATTAGGTCGCCGTAGTGACTGGAAAAAAGCTTATGTTACTCTTCAAGATGGTCAAACACTTGACTTCATTGAAGGTGCGGCAGAGTAATTACGGAGGAATAATATATTATGGCTATCGTTAAATGTAAGCCGACCTCCGCTGGTCGTCGACACGTTGTTAAAATCGTAAACCCTGAGTTGTATAAAGGGAAACCTTATGCTCCATTGTTAGATACTAAATCTAAAACTGGTGGACGTAACAATTTAGGAAGAATCACAACCCGTCATATCGGTGGTGGTCACAAACAACATTACCGTTTAATTGATTTCAAACGTAACAAATTAGATATCCCAGCGGTTGTTGAGCGTCTTGAATATGATCCAAACCGTTCTGCGAACATTGCTTTAGTGCTTTATAAAGACGGTGAACGTCGCTATATCTTAGCACCTAAAGGTTTAAGTGCAGGGGATCAGATCCAAGCTGGTATAAATGCACCGATCAAAGTGGGAAATGCTTTACCGATGCGTAATATTCCAGTTGGTTCAACAGTGCATAACGTTGAATTGAAACCAGGTAAAGGTGGTCAATTAGCACGTTCCGCTGGTTCGTATGTACAAATTATCGCACGCGAAGGTAATTATGTGACTTTACGTCTTCGCTCTGGTGAAATGCGTAAAGTGTTAGCAGAATGTTCAGCTACTATTGGTGAAGTTGGTAACTCAGAGCATATGCTTCGCGTACTTGGTAAAGCAGGTGCTAGTCGTTGGAGAGGTATTCGCCCAACTGTTCGTGGTACTGCAATGAACCCAGTTGACCATCCACATGGTGGTGGTGAAGGTCGTAACTTTGGTAAGCATCCAGTTACTCCTTGGGGCGTTCAAACCAAAGGTAAGAAAACTCGTCACAACAAGCGTACTGATAAATTTATCGTACGTCGTCGTGGCAAATAATTTAATTAATTAAAGAGGATAAGCCATGCCACGTTCTCTCAAGAAGGGTCCTTTCCTTGACCTACACTTGTTGAAGAAGGTAGAGAAGGCGGTGGAAAGCGGGGATAAAAAACCAATTAAAACTTGGTCCCGTCGTTCAATGATCATTCCTTCAATGATCGGATTGACCATCGCAGTCCATAATGGTCGTCAGCACGTTCCAGTTTATGTTTCTGATGAAATGATCGGACATAAATTAGGTGAATTTGCACCGACTCGTACTTACCGCGGTCATGCTGCGGATAAGAAAGCTAAGAAGTAAGAGGTAAAAGATGGAAACTATTGCTAAACATCGTTACGCTCGCACTTCAGCACAAAAAGCTCGATTAGTTGCGGATTTGATCCGTGGTAAAAAAGTAGCTCAAGCATTAGAAATTTTAACTTATACTAACAAAAAAGCTGCGGCGTTAGTGAAGAAAGTGCTTGAATCTGCAATTGCTAATGCAGAGCATAATGATGGTGCAGATATCGATGATCTCAAAGTTGCTAAGATTTTCGTTGATGAAGGTCCTAGTATGAAACGTGTTATGCCGCGTGCTAAAGGCAGTGCGGATCGTATTTTAAAACGTACAAGCCACATTACTGTGGTTGTGTCAGATCGTTAATCGTAGAGGAATAACAATGGGTCAAAAAGTACATCCACATGGTATTCGCCTAGGTATTGTTAAGCCTTGGAGCTCTACTTGGTTTGCGAATACACAAGACTTCGCTTCTAATCTAGAAGGCGATTTTAACGTACGTAAATTCTTGAATAAGGAATTAGCGAATGCTTCAGTTTCACGCATTACTATTGAGCGTCCAGCAAAAAGTATTCGTGTTACTATTCACACAGCTCGTCCTGGTATCGTAATCGGTAAAAAAGGTGAAGATGTTGAAAAGTTACGTAACGCTGTTGCGAAAATTACAGGTGTTCCAGCACAAATCAATATTGCTGAAGTTAAAAAACCTGAATTAGATGCAAAATTAGTTGCAGACAGTATCGCGTCACAACTTGAGCGTCGTGTAATGTTCCGCCGTGCTATGAAAAGAGCGGTACAAAATGCGATGAAATCAGGTGCTAAAGGCATCAAAGTTGAGGTAAGCGGTCGTCTTGGTGGTGCGGAGATTGCACGTTCCGAATGGTATCGTGAAGGTCGTGTTCCACTACATACATTACGTGCAGACATCGATTATAACACTGCAGAAGCTCACACTACTTACGGCGTTATTGGCGTAAAAGTATGGATCTTCAAAGGTGAAATTCTTGGTGGAATGGCTGCAATTACACAAAAAACTGAACAGCAACCTGCCCAGCCTAAAAAAGCACCACGTGGCAAAGGTCGTAAGTAAGGAGAACTGTTAAATGTTGCAACCAAAACGTACAAAATTCCGCAAAGTCCACAAAGGTCGTAACCGTGGTATTGCTGGAGGTACAGAAGTTAGTTTCGGTACCTTTGGTTTGAAAGCTATCGGTCGTGGGCGTTTAACTGCTCGTCAAATCGAAGCCGCTCGTCGTGCGATGACTCGTGCAGTGAAACGTCAAGGTAAAATTTGGATTCGTGTGTTTCCAGATAAACCGATTACTGAAAAACCATTAGAAGTCCGTATGGGTAAAGGTAAAGGTAACGTTGAGTACTGGGTAGCTTTAATCCAACCGGGTAAAGTACTTTATGAAATGGACGGTGTGTCTGAAGAAATTGCAAGAAACGCTTTTGCATTAGCAGCAGCGAAATTACCAATTAAAACAACGTTCGTAACTAAGACGGTGATGTAATGAAAGCTCAAGAACTACGTACAAAAACTGTTGAGGAGCTAAATGCTGAGTTGCTTAACCTTGCTGGTGAACAATTCAAGTTATCCATGCAAGTAGCCGCAGGTCAACTTCAACAAACCCATCAGTTGAAACAAGTGCGTCGCAATATTGCACGAGTAAAAACTGTATTAACTGAAAAGGCTGGTGAGTAATGACTGATAAAATTCGTAGCGTGCAAGGTAAAGTTGTTAGCGACAAAATGGAAAAATCATTTGTAGTTGCTATTGAACGCAAAGTTAAACATCCACTTTATGGTAAGTTTATCCGTCGTACAACTAAATTACATGTACATGATGAAAACAATGAAGCAAAACTTGGTGATGTTGTAGAGGTGCGTGAATGTCGCCCTATTTCTAAAACCAAATCTTGGACTTTAGTTCGTGTAGTTGAAAAAGCAGTTAATGCTTGATTTCTACATTAAATAATTAAAAGCCTCTAATACTTTGGGGCTTTTTTATTTTTAAAAGTGCGGTCAAAAAATTTTAATTTTTGACCGCACTTTTTTTTAAAAAAGAGTTAATTTCAAAAGGAGTATACTCCTTTTACTTGTTATTGACATAACAAGTAAAACACCATGCTGATAATAAATAAGGAGATAATTATGCCTGAGATAACTTTGTCTCGTAATTGGGTTTGTGATGGTAATATTTTAAAACCGAAAATAGGGGCTAATTCATCAAATACTTGGGAAAAAGTAGCTGATAAGATTAAGCCTAAGTTTGGTGCAACATCTCGGAATACTTATGATACAAATGGTTATTCTATTCTTGTAGTATGGGGTCAATTAGTTTTAAATTTGTGGTAATCGAATTGAGCATAGCTTTGCCTATGCTCATTATTAGGGTGTAAAAAATGAATAAATCAGATAAATCAAATAAATGGATTTATGGGATTATGGTTTTTACTATCGTTTTTCTCGTAATTTCTATATTCTTTCGATTGCTTGATATAGGTGAGCTTCCTTCTCAAATCAGTGGTACGTTATTTGAAGTAGTAGTGACAGCAATCATTACTGTGTTATTGTTAAATGGTCAGTCTGCTTCTGAAGAAAATCGAGATAAGAATTTGTTGGTATTTGAAAAAAAGCAAGAGGTCTACCATAACTTTCTAGAAAATTTTAAGAAAATTGTGATGGATAGTGAAATTACTATTGCAACCCAAAAAGAGAATCAGCAAGAAACAATTGATGAACTCAAGGATTTGCTTTTTCAGTTAGGTTATGTACAGTTGCATACTTCAGAAGAAAATACACAAGCAATTTTTAAGAAGGTCACCGAAATTATTCAAGTGCTAAATGAATATGAAACTGAAGGTATTCATAAGCAAAGAGAGTTGCCTCATTTTTATTCTCAGCTTTCCTCTCATTTATTTGAAATTGTTGCGATTTTGAAAGCAGACTTATATGGCAAGTCTGCAAGTGCTATTGAATCGAAAACAGTGAAAGCGTTGTTAGAAAGCTGTGATTTATTTATAGATGAACAAGAGCTTGATAGGTATGAAGTTCAGAATTATTTTTGGGATGAACTGCAAAATCAGTTATTGAAATTAGGTTATCAGTTTGATAAAAAAGATTTTTCTTCAGATGTGACCTTATACTATGCGAGATCGAAAAATCGTCACCGTTATTATCGATTGGAATTCCCCATTTTTACTTTAAAAAATGGATATACTGTTAAGTTTGCTGTGGAGTTAGAAAACGAGTTTTATTATGGACTTATTCGTCAATATGAAAATGAAGAGAATCAAAATGTTCAAAGTTGTGTTGATGAAATCGTAGGATTTTCTACTTCACCTTGGTGGTTTGGTTGGCGGAAACCAGATCGTAATCAGCTTGATTTTTGGAAGCTGGATTCGCCTGCTTTTTTATACTTACAAAATCCACGTAAATGTGAACGTTTAATGTGCCAAATTGCTGAAGAAATGGATATTTACATCAAAAAATTCAAAGAATTAGCAATGGAACGAGAACTGTAAAATTCATAAAAAAACTATCGCACTTTTATTTATGAGATTAAGCTGATTTTAATAGCTATCTTAAGTAGATAGATGAAAATGTGAGCAAGGAATAAGGAAAAATTATGAATAAAGAAGAAATTGAATCGTTTTTATTAGGCTATTCAGGATATTGCGGTGGCGATATTGGTTCACCTGAACGTCCGTCAATTTGGTGTTGTGGTATTGAGTGGGGTGGAGATGGTATTAATGAAAAAGCGGTACTGGATTATTTTGAGAGCCGTGATTGGGAGCAAATTGGGGGATTTGAGCCTGATGATGGTTATATCAAAGCGCGTTACAACATAAGTTTATGCAAATTGCTTTGTGCCATTCAAGGTGGACAAGTAGAAGACTATGAGCAGTTTGCTGAGCAACATCAGGTTTTGCATAAGGGAGCAAAAACGGGCTACTTAAAATTGAATTTGTATCCGTTGTGGTTTAAAGATACAGATGAGAATCGTTGGACGAAAGAATTATCTGATTTACTTTCGTTTAGGGATAAAAATGAATATCTTAATTGGTGCCAACGTCATCGTTTTCCAGTAATTAATGAATTAGCACAAAAGCATCAGCCTAGATTAGTTATTTGCTTTGGTTTATCTTATGAAAATGAATTTCATCAAGCTTTCTCTGATGATGATGATGTTGGATTTGATACGGAGCTGATTGATGGACTAAAAGTAAAATGGAAACGAAATAAAAATGGAACGATTGTAGCGGTCTTACCTTTCCCGAATATTCCTAATGGATTATTACGTAACCAGTCAATACAGTTGATTGGTGGTTTTTTAGCATCTTTACTTTAAATTTTTAAAAATGCAGTTTTTTTAAACTGCATTTTTCCTCTTTCTTCTATACAAAATTACATTTGCTTTTTTTTTTTGAATTTGATAGACTACGCTCCCTATTTACATTGGGGTAAATAGGTTCGTCCCGAAAGGGTGTTATTAATTTTAGCGGAGTACTAAGATGATCCAAGAACAGACTATGCTGGACGTTGCTGATAACTCAGGCGCTCGCAGTGTAATGTGTATCAAGGTTCTAGGTGGATCGCACCGTCGTTATGCTGCTATAGGTGACATCATTAAAATTACTGTTAAAGAAGCAATTCCTCGCGGTAAAGTGAAAAAAGGTGATGTGTTAAAAGCAGTTGTTGTGCGCACCAAGAAGGGTGTTCGTCGCCCAGATGGATCTGTCATTCGCTTCGATGGTAATGCTTGTGTTATCTTAAATAATAACAGTGAGCAACCAATCGGTACTCGTATTTTTGGACCAGTGACTCGTGAACTTCGTTCTGAGAAATTCATGAAGATCATTTCTTTGGCACCAGAAGTACTGTAAGGAGAAGTGAAAAATGGCTGCAAAAATTCGTCAAAATGATGAAGTGATTGTACTTGCTGGCAAAAGCAAGGGCAAACGTGGTAAGGTAACTAAAGTGTTACCAAACGGTAAAGTGGTTGTTGAAGGCGTTAATATCATCACTAAACATGAGAAGCCAGTTCCTGCATTAGGAAAAGAAGGTGGTTTAGTGAAAAAAGAAGCACCAATTGATGGTTCAAATGTTGCTATATTCAACCCAAAAACAAATAAAGCTGACCGTGTAGGTTTTAGATTTGAAGACGGAAAAAAAGTGCGTTTCTTTAAATCTAATAATGAAATTATTTAACAAACTGGAGTAATGCGATGGCGAAACTGCATGATTACTACAGAGATTCGGTAGTAAATGAATTGAAAGCGAAATTCAACTACGCTTCTGTCATGCAAGTCCCACGAATCGAAAAGATTACCCTGAATATGGGTGTGGGTGAAGCATTGACCGATAAAAAATTGCTTGATAATGCGGTAGCAGATTTAGCGGCAATTAGCGGTCAAAAACCTTTAGTAACAAAAGCACGCAAATCTGTTGCTGGCTTTAAAATCCGTCAGGGGTATCCGATCGGTTGTAAGGTGACACTACGTGGTGAGCGTATGTGGGAATTCTTAGAACGTTTAATTACTATTGCTGTTCCACGTATTCGAGATTTCCGTGGCTTAAGTGCGAAATCTTTTGATGGACGTGGTAACTATAGTATGGGTGTGCGTGAGCAAATCATCTTCCCTGAAATCGATTATGATAAAGTGGATCGTGTTCGTGGTTTAGATATTACTATCACAACCACTGCGAAAAGTGATGAAGAAGGTCAAGCACTATTAGCTGCCTTTAATTTCCCTTTCCGTAAATAAGGCAGGTTACAAATGGCTAAAAAATCAATGAAAGCACGCGATGTAAAACGCGTAAAATTGGCTGAAAAATTCTATACTAAACGTGTAGAGTTGAAAAAAATCATTTCTGACGTTAATTCTTCTGATGAAGAACGTTGGAATGCGGTGTTAAAATTACAAACCCTACCGCGTGATTCAAGCCCAAGCCGTCAACGTAACCGTTGTCGCCAAACTGGTCGCCCACATGGTGTTTTAAGTAAGTTTGGTTTAAGCCGGATAAAACTTCGTGAAGCAGCGATGCGTGGTGAAGTTCCAGGTCTTAGAAAGGCAAGTTGGTAATTTACCACTTTATTTTGGAATCGGAGAAAAAGCACAATGAGTATGCAAGATCCAATCGCAGATATGTTGACTCGAATTCGTAATGGTCAAGCTGCGAATAAAGTTGCGGTCACTATGCCTTCCTCCAAGCTAAAAGTGGCAATTGCCAACGTATTAGCGGATGAAGGTTATATTGATAGCGTCAAAATTTTAGAAGGTGTTAAACCTGAATTGGAAATTACTTTAAAATATTTCCAAGGAAAACCAGTTGTAGAAAGTATCCAGCGTGTAAGTCGTCCTGGTTTACGTATTTATAAACGTAAAGATGAATTACCGAAAGTAATGGGTGGATTGGGAATCGCTGTTATTTCTACATCAAAAGGTGTGATGACTGACCGTGCTGCTCGTCAAGCAGGCTTAGGCGGTGAAGTTATCTGTTATGTAGCTTAATAGAGAGGTAGGAAGATGTCTCGTGTTGCAAAAGCACCTGTTAGTATTCCTGCCAGCGTTGAGGTAAAACTTGACGGTCAGTTACTAACAGTTAAAGGAAAAAATGGTGAGTTGTCTCGTACTATTCACAATTCAGTCGAAGTTAAACAAGATAATAATGAATTAACCTTTTCACCTCGTGAAGGTGTAGTAGGTGCTAATGCTCAAGCTGGTACAGCACGTGCGTTAGTCAATGCAATGGTTATCGGTGTTACAGAAGGCTTTACTAAAAAGTTACAATTGGTGGGTGTTGGTTACAGAGCTCAAATTAAAGGCAATGTCGTTGCGTTAAGTTTAGGCTATTCTCACCCTGTTGAGCATGCATTACCCGCTGGTATCTCGGCTGAATGTCCATCTCAAACTGAAATCGTGTTGAAAGGTGCGGACAAACAGTTAATCGGTCAAGTGGCTGCGGATATTCGTGCTTATCGCCGTCCTGAGCCTTATAAAGGTAAAGGTGTACGTTATGCTGATGAAGTAGTACGTACAAAAGAGGCTAAGAAGAAATAATTAAGGTAACACTATGGATAAGAAATCAGCTCGTATCCGTCGTGCAACTCGTGTACGTCATATGATGAAAGAGCAAGGTGCAACTCGTTTAGTTATTCACCGTACTCCTCGTCATATCTATGCACAGGTGATCGCACCAAACGGTTCGGAAGTGCTTGCTGCTGCTTCTACAGTTGAAAAAGCAATTAGTGAGCAAGTGAAATATACTGGAAATAAAGATGCTGCTGCAGCAGTAGGTAGAGTTGTTGCAGAAAGAGCATTGGCTAAAGGCATTACAAATGTAGCCTTTGATCGTTCTGGTTTTAAATATCATGGTCGTGTCCAATCTTTAGCGGACGCTGCCCGTGAAGCTGGTCTACAGTTCTAATAGAGGGTAATTTTAGATGGCAAACATCGAAAAACAAGCTGGTGAACTGCAAGAGAAGCTAATCGCGGTAAACCGTGTATCAAAAACTGTAAAAGGTGGTCGTATCATGAGCTTTACTGCTTTAACAGTAGTAGGTGATGGAAATGGTCGTGTAGGTTTTGGTTATGGTAAAGCCCGTGAAGTTCCGGCAGCAATCCAAAAAGCGATGGAAAAAGCACGTCGCAATATGATTAATATCGCATTGAATGAAGGTACTTTACAACATCCTATTAAAGGATCCCACACAGGCTCACGTGTGTTTATGCAGCCAGCTAGTGAGGGTACAGGAATCATCGCTGGTGGTGCTATGCGTGCAGTACTGGAAGTAGCAGGTGTACGTAACGTTCTTTCTAAAGCGTATGGGTCAACGAATCCGATCAATGTTGTTCGTGCAACTATTGATGCTTTAGAAAATATGAAATCACCAGAAATGGTTGCTGCAAAACGTGGTAAAACTGTTGATGAAATTTTGGGGTAATTGAAAATGGCTAAAACTATTAAAGTAACACAAGTTCGTAGTTCAATTGCTCGTTTACCGAAGCATAAAGCTACGTTGCGTGGTCTTGGTCTTCGCCGTATGCATCATACTGTAGAATTAATTGATACCCCTGCAGTGCGTGGTATGATTAACCAAGTTTCATATATGGTTAAAGTGGAGGAGTAATAGATGCGTTTAAATACTCTATCTCCGGCTGAGGGTGCTAAGCATTCTGCTAAGCGTTTAGGTCGCGGTATTGGTTCTGGTTTAGGTAAAACCAGTGGTAAAGGTCATAAAGGTCAAAAAGCTCGTACTGGTGGCGGTGTCCGTCGCGGTTTTGAGGGTGGACAAATGCCTTTATACCGTCGCTTACCAAAGTTTGGTTTTACTTCAATGAAGTCTGCTGTTACTGCAGAAATTCGTTTGAATGAACTATCTAAAGTTGAGGGCAATATTGTTACTTTAGATTCACTAAAAGCTGCGAACATTATCACTAAAGATATTCAATTTGCAAAAGTAATTCTTGCAGGTGAAGTGAAAAGTGCGGTAATTGTTCGTGGATTGCGTGTAACTAAAGGTGCAAAAGCAGCGATTGAAGCTGCTGGTGGCTCAATTGAGGAATAATTAAGAGATGGCTAAGCAACCAGGTTATCAAACAAGGAGTACCCAAAGTGGCACAAGCGAGCTTAAACGCAGGTTATTATTTGTTTTAGGTGCGTTGATTGTGTTTCGCATTGGCTCTTTTATTCCTGTCCCTGGTATTGATGCAGCCGTGTTAGCTCAATTACTTGAACAACAAAAGGGCACTATCATTGATATGTTTAACATGTTTTCTGGTGGTGCACTAAGCCGAGCTTCGATTTTTGCTTTGGGTATCATGCCTTATATTTCGGCATCGATTATCATTCAATTATTGACAACGGTTCATCCAGCATTAGCTGAATTAAAGAAAGAGGGAGAAAGCGGTCGACGTAAAATCAGTAAATACACTCGTTACTCGACGCTTGCCTTAGCAACTATTCAGGCAATTGGTATTTCAACTGGGTTACCTAATATGTTGCCTGATCTTGTACCAAATTTGGGTTTTGGCTTCTACTTTACCGCAGTAATTAGTCTTGTAACTGGGACTATGTTTCTTATGTGGTTAGGTGAACAAATCACAGAAAGAGGTATAGGTAATGGAATATCTTTAATCATTTTTGCTGGTATTGTAGCAGGTCTTCCTTCTGCAATTGGTCAAACTATTGAGCAAGCACGTCAAGGGCAAATGCATGTTTTAGTGCTTTTGTTAATTGCAGTTATTGTGTTTGCAGTAACTTATTTCGTTGTTTTTGTTGAACGAGGACAACGAAGAATTAAAGTTGAATACGCTAAGCGTCAGCAAGGTCGCCAAATTTTGGGAGGGCATACTTCTCATTTGCCATTAAAAGTAAATATGGCTGGCGTTATTCCTGCAATCTTTGCTTCGAGTATAATATTGTTCCCTGCTACCATTACATCTTGGTTTGGACAGGGTTCAAGTTTAGATTGGTTGACTGATTTGTCGATGTTATTGCATCCAGGTCAACCTTTATACTTGATTGTGTATGCAGTAGCGATTATCTTCTTTAGTTTCTTTTATACTGCAATGCAATATAATCCGCGAGATACAGCAGATAATTTGAAAAAATCTAATGCATTTATCCCCGGAATTAGACCAGGTGAACAAACTTCACGCTATATAGATAAGATCATGATCCGTTTAACATTGATTGGTGGTCTTTATATTACGTTTGTATGTTTAGTTCCTTATATCATGACATCAGCATGGAATGTCCAGTTTTATTTTGGTGGAACATCATTATTGATTGTTGTTGTGGTAATTATGGATTTCATCGTTCAGATTCAAAGTCATTTAATGTCAACGAAGTATGAATCTGCGTTGAGAAAAGCAAACCTTAAAGGTTTTGGACAATAATTGTCCCAATAGAAAGAAAGGATAGGCAATGAAAGTACGTGCTTCCGTAAAGAAATTATGTCGTAATTGCAAAATTGTTAGACGTGATGGTGTTGTTCGTGTTTTGTGTAGTGATCCAAAACATAAACAACGTCAAGGTTAATTAATATTTTTCTTGCAAAAAAACTGCTGAGCATGTAAAATGCTCAGCTCATTTATGTCCTTGATATACTGTTTGAGTATCCTGAGAACGGGCTTTTCAAGATCAGTGTATCAATTAGTTAAAATAATAGGAGTGCATAGTGGCCCGTATTGCAGGCATTAACATTCCTGATCACAAACATACAGTGATTGCTTTGACAGCAATTTATGGTATTGGCAAAACACGCTCAAAAGCCATTTGTGCAGCAGCTGGTGTTGCTGAAGATGTGAAGATCAGAGAATTGTCTGAAGAGCAGATTGATAAGCTGCGTGACGAAGTTGGTAAATTTACCGTTGAAGGTGACTTACGCCGTGAAGTAACACTTAACATAAAACGCTTATTAGATTTAGGCTGTTATCGTGGTTTACGTCATCGTCGTAGTTTACCAGTACGTGGTCAACGTACTAAAACTAATGCGCGTACCCGTAAGGGTCCACGTAAGCCGATCAAAAAATAAGTCGGGGTAAATTAAATGGCTAAAACACCAGTTCGTACACGTAAGCGTGTAAAAAAACAAGTTGTAGATGGCGTAGCTCATATCCACGCTTCTTTCAACAATACTATCGTTACTATTACTGATCGCCAAGGTAATGCTCTTGCGTGGGCTACAGCTGGCGGTTCTGGTTTCCGTGGTTCTCGTAAATCAACTCCATTTGCAGCACAGGTTGCTGCTGAACGTTGTGCTGAAATTGTTAAAGAATTCGGCTTAAAGAACTTGGAAGTTATGGTTAAAGGACCGGGTCCTGGTCGTGAGTCAACAATTCGTGCGTTGAATGCTGCGGGTTTCCGTATCACGAACATTACTGATGTGACTCCGATTCCACATAACGGTTGTCGTCCACCGAAAAAACGTCGTGTTTAATGGCGTAAGATAGTTGGAGAAAGTAAAATGGCAAGATATTTGGGTCCTAAACTCAAGCTAAGCCGTCGCGAAGGCACTGACTTATTTCTTAAGTCAGGTGTACGTGCGATTGATTCAAAATGTAAAATTAATACAGCACCTGGTCAGCATGGTGCTCGCAAACCACGTTTATCAGACTATGGTAGTCAGTTACGTGAAAAACAAAAGGTTCGTCGTATCTATGGTATTTTAGAACGTCAGTTCCGTAACTATTATAAAGAAGCAAACCGTTTGAAAGGTAATACTGGTGAAAATTTATTAGTATTATTAGAGGGTAGATTGGATAATGTTGTTTACCGTATGGGATTCGCAGCAACTCGTGCTGAAGCTCGCCAGTTAGTGAGCCACAAAGCTATTGTTGTAAACGGTCGTGTGGTTAATATCCCATCTTTCCAAGTTTCAGTTGATGATGTTATCGCTGTTCGTGAAAAGTCCAAGAAACAGGCTCGTATTAAAGCTTCATTGGAATTGGCAGAACAAAGAGAAAAACCAACTTGGTTGGATGTTGATTCAGCTAAAATGGAAGGTGTATTCAAACGTGTTCCTGAGCGTTCTGATTTATCAGCAGACATTAACGAACATCTGATCGTTGAGCTTTACTCTAAATAATAGTTAAAGTTTCATAGCAAAGAGAGGATAAAATGCAGGGTTCTGTTACAGAATTTTTAAAGCCACAGTTAGTTGATATTGAACAAATTAGTTCTACTCATGCTAAGGTGATCTTAGAACCGTTGGAGCGTGGTTTCGGTCATACTCTAGGAAATGCATTACGTCGTATTCTTTTATCTTCAATGCCGGGTTGTGCCGTAACGGAAGTAGAAATTGATGGCGTATTGCATGAATACAGCAGTAAAGAGGGTGTTCAAGAAGATATTATTGAAGTCCTTCTAAACTTAAAAGGTCTAGCGGTAAGAGTGCAGAATAAAGATGATGTATTTCTGACACTTAACAAGTCTGGAATTGGCCCTGTTGTTGCGGCTGACATCATTCATGACGGTGATGTTGAAATTGTTAATCCTGATCATGTTATTTGCAACCTGACAGATGAAAATGCATCAATTAATATGCGTATTCGAGTTCAGCGTGGTAGAGGATATGTTCCAGCATCTACTAGAGTTCATAGTCAAAATGAAGAAAGACCAATTGGTCGGTTATTGGTTGATGCTTGTTATAGTCCAGTTAACCGTATTGCTTATAATGTAGAAGCAACTCGTGTTGAACAACGTACTGATTTGGATAAATTAGTTATTGAATTAGAGACAAATGGAACACTTGATCCTGAAGAAGCAATACGCCGTTCAGCAACAATTTTAGCAGAGCAATTAGATGCATTCGTTGATTTGCGAGATGTTCGTCAACCTGAAGTCAAGGAAGAAAAACCAGAATTTGATCCAATTCTGTTACGTCCTGTTGATGACTTAGAATTGACAGTTCGTTCTGCTAACTGTTTGAAAGCAGAAACAATTCATTATATCGGTGATTTAGTATTGCGTACAGAAGTTGAGCTATTAAAGACCCCTAATTTAGGTAAAAAATCTCTTACTGAGATTAAAGATGTTTTAGCTTCACGTGGTCTAACACTAGGTATGCGACTTGAAAATTGGCCTCCAGCTAGTATTGCTGAGGACTAATTTAGTCATAGGTTAAGATTTTTCTGAGAAGGATAAGATCATGCGCCATCGTAAGAGTGGTCGTCAACTAAACCGTAATAGCAGCCATCGCCAAGCGATGTTTCGTAACATGGCAAGTTCATTAGTAAGTCATGAAATCATCAAGACTACTTTGCCAAAAGCAAAAGAATTACGTCGTGTAGTTGAACCGTTAATTACACTAGCAAAAGAAGATAGCGTTGCAAATCGTCGTTTAGCTTTTGCTCGTACTCGCAACATTGATACTGTTGCAAAATTGTTTAATGATTTAGGTCCACGTTTTGCACAACGTGCAGGTGGTTATACCCGTATTTTAAAATGTGGTTTCCGTGCTGGTGACAACGCACCAATGGCTTATATTGAGTTGGTTGATCGCCCAGCTGTTTCTGAAGAAGTTTCAGCAGCGGAATAAAATCTAAATATAATAATTGACCCCGATTTATTAATAATTATCGGGGTTTTATTTTATTATTTTCTTTTTCTTCCTATTTCCTTTATTCTGCACTTTGTGATTGATTTTGATGAATTATTCTTATTATATGTTTTATATGTTCAATGATAATTTTATTTTCTAAATTTTTATGAATTGATGATATTACCATTTTTATACTAGGCGATATGAGAGATTTGTTCAAAACTCAACTTTTCTTAGAAAGCAAGATACGAATTCTATATAGAGATTGTTTATCTGAAATAAGTTATTATGATTATTAAATTTATTAAGTGATATAACAGAAAGACTATTTTAGCACAGACACAAGCTTTATTTTATTTCCAATGTTTATTTAGCTAACAAAAAAGAATTTAATCCAGTAGGATTTATTACTTTAAGTTATATTATAAATAAATCCACACCTTACTTCTTATTTTAAAGTCGATTAATAAGGTGTAGATTTCATAATTTTAGTATAGTAATTTTGATATTTAATTTAAATAGCGATTAATTGCATTGGGAATTTCCTGATCTTGATAAATAGATCGTACTACATCATTTAATGTGTCGCTCAATACTTTTTGGATTTTTTCATTTTTTGCATTAAAGGCACCTTCTACTGTCCTTGTCCCTCCAATATTTTTGTTAAATTGCCCTTTTACTCCTTGAATTTGAATGTTTAATTGAATGCTAGAAGTTATCTTATGACGCAAACTGCCTTGTTCAACATTAGCATAAAAATGATTTACATTTACAATTAAATTTGTATTAGCTTGTACGGGAGTGGCTGCAATATGAAATCCTTTTGCATTCAGATCTTGTTTTATAACTTGATCAAATAATTGTGCTACTTGAGGTTGTGCGTAAAGGTTGAAATTTTTTCCAGCAGATACATAATTTGATACTTCAGGTTTATTACGGTTGTCACGAACAACAATATTTAGTATTGCATTTTGATTTAACGGATTGAAATTGTTTATTGGTGATGGAGGATTAAAATACAGAACTGAATTAGTTTCTCCCTGACAGGCACTAAGTAATACTGAAAATAACGATAGAAATATTGTAAATAATTTTTTAAATTTCATATTAGACCTCAACGATGAAAAGATTTCTCTTTATTTTTGCAAACTTCTTTTATAATGTATAGTCCTTACTTGATAAAGCCATGTTACATGAAAAAATAAATATGTTAAAACAGCAAATATTACAAACAAAGTTGATCGAGAAATTTTCACCGCACTTTATTCTTGTTGAAAACGAAAGCCATAGACACAGCTTGGAGTTGGGCGGTGAGTCTCATTTTAAAGTAGTCATTGTGAGTGACTATTTTGAAAATATAACTAAGATTTCCCGCCATCGTCAAATTTATCAACTATTATCTGATGAATTTCATAATGGACTTCATGCTTTGTCGTTACATATTTATACGTTATCAGAATGGGAATTGTTAGAAAAAGTTATCCCCAAATCAACTAGCTGTATTACTAGAAAAAAGTAATCTTGTTTTTATACCTAATATGAGGTAACAATTGATTTTATTTTGAAATAATTTTTGATTTAGAGCAAAAAAATAGCCTCTTTTAGTAAAACTATAAAAAAAGTGCTCGATAAAGTGGAATAGACGTTGTTATTTAGTTAAAATAGCAAATCATTTTTTTATCAAAAACAAAAATTTAACTTATATTTTGTTTATGCTATTGCTAAATACAAAATATAAATTTTATAAAATTTGAGTTTTAGATTTAGATAGTTGGAGAATTTGTTATTGTCTCATTTATCTGACATTTAGATATAGATTCAAAAACTATTACTCAAGAAGAGGTTATTGTCGCTTTTATTTTGAAGTGCGGTAACTGTAATTTTTAATCTAATAAAAGTAGAGCAAACAATATGATTACGATTAAAAAGGGCTTGAATCTTCCTATATCAGGGAAGCCAAAACAAGTAATCCGTAATGGTAATGTTGTGACTGAAGTTGCCTTGCTTGGTGAAGAATATGTGGGGATGCGTCCTTCGATGAAAGTGCGTGAGGGCGACATAGTAAAGAAAGGCCAAGTTATTTTTGAAGACAAAAAAAATCTTGGTGTTGTATTTACTGCACCAGCTAGTGGTACGATAGTAGCAATTAATCGTGGAGCTAAGCGAGTTTTACAATCAGTCGTGATTCAAATCGTCGGTGATGAGCAATTAACTTTTGCTCAATATTCCGCTGATGAATTAGGGACATTAAGTTCTGAACAAGTGCGTCGACAATTACAAACTTCTGGTTTGTGGACCGCACTTCGTACTCGTCCATTCAGTAAAATTCCAATGGTTGATGCAACACCAGCATCGATTTTTGTCAATGCAATGGATACAAATCCATTGGCAGCAGATCCAGAAGTAGTTTTGCAAGGGCTGGAAGAAGATTTTATTAATGGTTTAACCGTATTAAGTCGTTTACATAATGGCAAGTTGCATTTATGTAAAGCAGCAGGAAGTAAAATTCCTACCACTCAATTAACTAATTTGCAAATCCATGAATTTCAAGGACCTCACCCTGCAGGTTTAAGTGGTACACACATACATTTTATTGATCCAGTGAGTGCTACTAAACAAGTGTGGTATATAAATTATCAAGATGTAGTTGCTATCGGTAAATTATTCACAACAGGTGAAATTTATACTGATAGAGTAATATCTCTTGCTGGTCCTCAAGTAAAAAATCCTACTTTGATTCGTACTCGACTTGGTGCGAATTTGTCTCAGTTGACTGTTAATGAGTTAAAAGATGGTGAGAACAGAGTAATTTCTGGTTCAGTATTAAGTGGAGTAACTGCAAAAGGTGCAGTAGATTTTTTAGGTCGCTATGCTCTACAAGTTTCAGTGATTTCAGAAGGTCGCGATAAAGAATTTTTAGGCTGGATAGCACCAGGTTCAAATAAATTTTCAATTACTCGCACTGTATTAGGACATTTTAGTAATAAGTTATTTAACTTTACTTCGTCGGTAAACGGTGGGCATCGTGCAATAGTCCCTATTGGTTCATTTGAACGAGTAATGCCGTTGGATATACTACCAACATTACTATTGCGTGATTTAAGTGTTGGTGATACAGATAGTGCACAACTTTTAGGTTGTTTAGAACTAGATGAAGAGGATTTAGCACTTTGCACTTTTGTTTGTTCTGGTAAAAATGAATATGGTCCAATGTTGCGTGCTGCCTTAGATAAGATTGAGAAGGAAGGTTAAAAATGGGTTTAAAAAATCTTTTAGAGAAAATGGAACCTGCATTTTTACCTGGTGGTAAATATGAAAAATGGTATGCTTTGTATGAAGCAACAGCTACGTTTTTATATACGCCAGGTACAGTAACGGTGAAATCTTCCCATGTACGTGATGCACTAGATTCTAAACGTATGATGGTGTTGGTTTGGCTCGCGTTATTTCCTGCAATGTTCTATGGTATGTTTAATGTGGGTAATCAGTCCATTTTAGCATTGGCGAGTACTGGGGATTTTTCACAAAACTTAGTAGCGAGTGTGACTCATGATTGGCATTTTGCATTAGCCAATTTTCTTGGTTTAATTTCTCTTGACTCAGGTGTATTAGCAAAAATAGCATTAGGAGCTATTTTCTTTCTGCCAATTTATATTACAGTGTTTTTAGTGGGTGGTTTTTGGGAAGTTTTGTTTGCTACTATTCGCAAGCATGAGATCAATGAAGGTTTCTTCGTTACTTCTATTTTGTTAGCACTAATCGTTCCACCAACTTTACCATTATGGCAGGCTGCATTAGCTACAACTTTTGGTGTGGTTGTTGCTAAAGAAGTATTTGGTGGAGTGGGAAAGAACTTTATGAATCCCGCCCTTGCTGGACGAGCATTTTTATTCTTTGCTTATCCAGCTCAGATTTCGGGAGATTTAGTGTGGACAGCTGGTTATCATGCAAGTGCAAATGGTGCTGATGCATTCTCTGGAGCGACCGCACTTTCACAGTGGGCAACAGGAGGAGAAGCAGCCTTAAAACATGTTTCCACAGGTCAGAATATCCAATGGCTTGATGCGTTTTTAGGAAATATTCCTGGTTCTATTGGTGAAGTTTCTACTATAGCATTATTGTTTGGTGCGGCAATTATTGTATTTGCTCGTATTGCCTCTTGGCGAATTATTGCAGGCGTAATGATTGGTATGATTTTAACATCAACCATGTTTAATTTAATTGGTTCAGAAACTAATTATTTATTTGCTATGCCTTGGTACTGGCATCTAGTTTTGGGTGGGTTTGCTTTGGGTATGCTATTTATGGCAACTGATCCTGTATCTGCAGCGTTTACTAATAAAGGAAAATGGTGGTATGGTGCGTTGATAGGGGTAATGTGTGTACTTATTCGAGTAGCTAATCCAGCTTATCCTGAAGGTATGATGCTTGCTATCTTGTTCGCTAACTTATTCGCTCCACTCTTTGACTATGTTGTTGTCCAAGCGAATATCAAACGTCGGAGATCTCGCAATGTTTAAAAATAAAGACAGTATTGGCGGCACGATCTCAATCGTGATCCTAGTGAGTTTAGCTTGCTCTATTATTGTAGCAGGTTCGGCAGTGTTATTAAAACCAACTCAAGAAGAGCAGAAGCAACTTGATAAACAAAAAAATATTCTAAGCGTTGCTGGTTTATTAAAACCTGAAACTAAGAATAGTGAAATTAAAACTATTTTTGATCAAAGTATTGAAGCTCGTTGTGTTGAATTAGATTCGGGTAACTATGTAAATTGTCCAGCTAATTTTGACGCCAAAGTAGCAGCTAAAGATCCAAAACAAAATGTCGCGATTCCTGCTGAATTAGATAAAGCAGGTTTGCGTGAACGAGCTAAATTAGCAGAAGTGTATTTAGTGAAAAGTAAAGATAGAAAAATCAGTCAAATCGTATTGCCCATTTATGGTACGGGTCTGTGGTCTGTCATGTATGGTTTTGTTTCAGTTGAGCCTGATGGTAATACACTAAAAGGTATAACTTACTATGAACATGGTGAAACACCTGGGCTAGGCGGTGAAATTGAAAACCAAAAATGGCAAGCTCATTTTGTTGGTAAAAAATTATTTAATGGCAATAATGAACCAGCGATTCGCATTGCTAAAGGAGCATCATCTGACCATGAACATGGTATTGATAGTCTTTCAGGTGCAACTTTAACTTCTAAAGGGGTACAAGGTACTTTTGATTATTGGTTTGGCACAAACGGCTTTGCTCCATACCTTACAAAACTTAGAGCGGAGGCTAAATAATGGGTAATTCAAATCTTAAAAAATTGCTATTATCACCAATAGCAGATAATAACCCGATTGCTTTGCAAATTTTGGGTATTTGTTCCGCACTTGCTGTAACAACTAAATTAGAAACTGCTATTGTAATGTCTATTTCAGTGAGCTTCGTAACAGCATTTTCGAGCTTTTTTATTTCTTTAATTCGTAATTATATTCCTAATAGCATTCGTATTATTGTACAAATGGCCATTATTGCATCGTTAGTAATTTTGGTAGATCAAATTTTACGTGCTTATGCTTATAGTTTATCAAAACAACTCTCTGTTTTTGTTGGGTTGATTATTACGAATTGTATTGTTATGGGACGGGCTGAAGCCTTTGCAATGAAATCAAAACCAATTGAAAGTTTTGTTGATGGAATTGGAAATGGTTTGGGCTATGGTGCGATTTTAATTAGCGTTGCTTTTTTACGTGAGTTAATTGGTTCTGGAAAACTATTTGGTATTACGATTTTAAAAACTATCCAAGATGGTGGTTGGTATCAAACGAATGGTTTATTTTTACTTGCACCAAGTGCTTTCTTCATTATTGGATTTATTATTTGGGGTATTCGCACTTGGAAACCAGAACAGGTGGAGAAATAGTCTATGGAACATTACATTAGTCTTTTCGTTAAGTCAGTATTTATTGAAAATATGGCGTTATCTTTCTTCTTAGGTATGTGTACTTTCCTTGCTGTCTCGAAGAAAGTCTCCACAGCTTTCGGTTTAGGAATAGCTGTTATTGTAGTTTTAGGTATTTCTGTACCAGTAAACCAATTAGTATATTCATTAATTTTGAAAGATAGTGCTTTAGTGGAAGGTGTTGATTTAAGTTTCTTGAATTTTATTACATTTATAGGTGTTATTGCAGCACTTGTACAAATTTTGGAAATGATTTTAGATAAATATTTTCCTGCACTTTATAATGCATTGGGTATTTTCCTACCACTAATCACGGTAAACTGTGCTATTTTTGGAGGTGTTTCTTTTATGGTACAGAGAGATTACAATTTTGTTGAATCAGTAGTATATGGCGTGGGTGCTGGAGTCGGCTGGATGCTTGCTATTGTGGCACTTGCAGGTATTACTGAAAAAATGAAATATGCTGATGTACCAGCGGGTTTACGTGGTTTAGGAATTACCTTTATTACAGCTGGTTTGATGGCTCTTGGCTTTATGTCTTTCTCTGGTATTCAGTTGTAAGGGGGATTAAATGGAAATTACTCTTGGAATTGCAATGTTTACTGTTATTGTGTTGGCATTAGCTATTGTTATTTTATTTGCTAAATCGAAGCTAGTAAACTCAGGTGATATTACTATTGAAATTAATAATGATCCAAACAAGGCTATTAATTTACCTGCTGGTGGAAAACTGCTTGGTGCATTAGCGAGTAAAGGTATTTTCGTATCCTCTGCTTGTGGGGGCGGGGGGTCCTGTGGGCAATGTGTTGTTAAAGTAAAAGAAGGTGGTGGTGATATCTTACCAACAGAGCTTTCTCATATTTCTAAGCGAGAGGCTAAAGAGGGATATCGTCTTTCTTGTCAAGTAAACGTTAAAAATAGCATGAAAATTGAACTTCCCGAAGAAGTATTTGGTGTAAAAAAATGGGAATGTACGGTTATTTCTAACGATAATAAAGCTACATTTATTAAAGAATTAAAATTAGCGATTCCTGAGGGAGAGGAAGTGCCTTTCCGTGCTGGAGGCTATATTCAAATCGAAGCTGAGCCTCACACTGTAGCGTATAAAGATTTTGATATTCCAAAAGAGTATCATGAGGATTGGGATAAATTTAATCTTTGGCGTTATGTGTCAAAAGTAGATGAGCCTATTGTTAGAGCTTACTCTATGGCTTCGTATCCTGAAGAAAAAGGCATTATTATGCTTAATGTACGTATTGCAACGCCTCCGCCACGTAATCCAGATGTGCCTCCAGGTCAAATGTCATCTTATATTTGGTCTTTGAAAGCTGGAGATAAAGTGACAATCTCAGGACCATTTGGAGAGTTTTTTGCTAAAGAAACTGATGCTGAAATGGTATTTATTGGTGGTGGTGCTGGTATGGCACCAATGCGATCTCATATTTTTGACCAGCTTAAACGTCTCCATTCAAAACGTAAAATGTCTTTTTGGTATGGAGCTAGATCAAAACGTGAGATGTTCTACGTAGAAGATTTTGATCAATTACAAGCAGAAAATGATAATTTCGAATGGCATGTAGCACTCTCAGATGCTCTACCTGAAGATAATTGGACTGGCTATACAGGATTCATTCATAATGTGCTTTATGAAAATTATTTGAAAAACCATGAAGCACCAGAAGATTGTGAATACTATATGTGTGGACCTCCTGTAATGAATGCGGCCGTGATTAGTATGTTGAAAGATCTCGGTGTAGAAGATGAAAATATTTTACTTGATGACTTTGGTGGTTAATTTAATATAATATAATTAAAAAGAGCGGTCAGTTTTCTGACCGTTTTATCTATTTTTAACAAAGAAATTTTTTATTATAGTAGTAAATTTATTAGGCTAATAATCATGAAAATGAAACACTTATTTACTTGGTTTTTAATTTTTATTCCTTCTTTGTCTATAGCATCAACTAACATAACTGAAACTGTTCATCTTAATGGTAGGACAATGGGAACAACTTATCATGTCCAATTCCTTAATGATGAGGATTCGAAGTATAACGTAGAGCAAATTCACGGAAAAATTAAAGCTATATTACAAGATGTTAATGATAAAATGTCTACTTATATTCCTAGCTCTGAACTTAGTCGTTTTAATAAGAGTCAGCAAGTGAATAGTCCTATAGAAATTTCTGCAGATCTTGCTAAAGTAATTAAAAAAGCTATTGAGTTAAATGAATTAACAGAAGGAGCATTAGATATTACTGTTGGACCTGTAGTGAATCTATGGGGATTTGGACCAGAAAAACGAATTGAGAAATCTCCAACAGCACAAGAATTAGCACAGCGACAAAGTTGGGTGGGCATTGATAAATTAAAATTAACACAACGTGCGGATAAATTTTATTTGCAAAAAAGCATTCCCCAACTTTATGTTGATTTAAGTTCGATTGCCAAAGGTTTTGGTGTTGATCAAGTTGCTGATTATATGGAAAACCAAGGAATTAAAAATTATCTAGTTGAAATCGGTGGGGAGATTCGTGCTAAAGGTAAAAATTCTAAAGGTAAGCACTGGCAAATCGCTATTGAAAAACCAAAATTTGATGGTGCAAGAGAGATAGAATATGTTTTAGGTTTAAAAGATTTTGCGATGGCAACTTCTGGTGATTACCGCAATTATTTTGAGGAAAATGGAAAGCGTTTTTCACATGAAATAGATCCAAAGACAGGTTATCCAATTCAGCATCGATTAGCATCAATCACTGTGTTAGCACCTCTTTCTATGACTGCCGATGGTTTGTCAACAGGATTGTTTGTATTAGGTGAAAATAAAGCCTTTGAACTAGCTGAAAAACAGAATTTACCTGTTTATTTAATCATTAAAACAAATAATGGATTTGAAACAAAAATGTCATCAGCGTTTAAAAAGCTCGTTGATAAGGAATAATTATGCATCTATTTTTAGTTACATTCGGATTTTTTTTATTAGTTATTTTAGCAATGTCCTTAGGATATGTAGTGAAGAAAAAATCTATTACAGGTAGTTGTGGTGGAATTACGGCTCTCGGTATGGAAAAAATGTGCGATTGTGAAGAGCCCTGTGATAATTTAAAGACTAAAGTTGCTAAAGGAGAAGCTAATCCCGCAGAACTTGAACGCTTTAGATCTCATTTTTATGAAGTGAAATAACAATATCCTACTGACAAGTGAGAATTTATGAAATCAATAACTTATCAACAGTATTTTCCTATAATATCCAATGAACAATTAGCGGCAAATGCCAAAATTAAAGTGATAGTTGGTATGTCTGGGGGGGTTGATTCTTCTGTTTCTGCTTATATCTTGCAACAGCAAGGCTATCAAGTGGAAGGACTGTTTATGAAAAATTGGGAAGAAGATGATGATTCGGATTATTGTACAGCTACAGCAGATCTAGCAGATGCACAAGCTGTTTGTGATAAGTTGGGGATCTGTTTACATAAAATTAATTTTGCAGCAGAGTACTGGGATAACGTATTTGAACATTTTTTAGCTGAATATAAAGCTGGTCGAACTCCAAATCCCGATATTTTGTGTAATAAAGAAATTAAGTTTAAAGCTTTTTTAGAGTATGCGACGGAAGATTTAGGTGCAGATTTTATAGCTACAGGTCATTATGTTCGGCAAAAAGATCTTAATGGACAACCGCACTTATTACGTGGATTAGATCCTAATAAGGATCAAAGTTATTTTTTATATACATTGAGCCATCAACAGCTTGCAAAAAGTTTGTTTCCTGTGGGAAGCGTAGAGAAATCTATTGTACGTGCTATAGCAGAAGAGTTGAGCCTCGTTACTGCTAAGAAAAAAGATTCTACAGGAATTTGTTTTATTGGCGAGAGAAAGTTTAAAGAATTTCTTTCTCGCTATTTGCCTGCACAACCTGGATATATTAAGACCACAGAAGGAGAAGTTATAGGTCGTCATCAAGGTTTAATGTATCACACTCTTGGACAAAGGAAGGGGCTTGGTATTGGTGGTGTCAAAGGAAAAGACGAAAACGCATGGTATGTTGTTGAAAAAGATCTAATCAATAACGTATTGATAGTGGGACAAGGATTGGATAATTCCGCATTACTATCTCGTGGTTTAGTTGCTTGTCAATTACACTGGGTAAATCGCAATCCTGTAACAGAAATGCTACGTTGCACAGTAAAAACTAGATATCGTCAAGTGGATATTCCATGTACAATTACCCCATTGGATAATGATACTATTATAGTGCAATTTGATGAACCACAAATAGCCGTTACACCAGGTCAAGCAGCCGTATTTTATTTAGGTGAGGTTTGTCTTGGCGGTGGCACTATTGAGAAAAAACTGAAGTGATTTTGTAAAAATGTATTACACTAACAAGCTCATTTAATGAGCTTGTAAAGATTGGCAATTTTCTTTAGCGAGAAATTGTCTTCGCTTGTATAGAAATTATTTCGCCGTTATCAAAATAAAGTGTAAGAGGGAAATCAGTTCCTGTTTTTATTGGTTGAGCAGAATCAAAAACCATAATATGTAGCCCTCCTCGTTTTAACTCTGTCACGCTTTTAGGTGCAACCTCAATCATTGATACAGGAGTCATTTTTTTGTTCTTCATCCCATGCATTTCCAAACGAGATTTTAATGGACTTTCAACACTTAGTAAGTTAACAGGTTGAGTTGACGTATTTTTTAATCGCATAAATATGGCACTTGGTTCGCTAGAACTATTTGTTGCAAATACAGTAGGATTTTCAACAATTATTGTTGCAAAACTAGTTATTGGTAGCAACCCTGCTAATAACAAGATATATTTTTTCATAGGAGTGTCCTTGATAAGGTTTTATTACGTAGAGCAGCCATAATACCATTCCTTGATTATCTTTAAAAGATAACAGAAAAGTGATATATTGCCGACAATTTCTTTATTATTTCATCATGACTATGGCAAATTTTTACGAAATTACTTTAGCCTTAGCTGGCGTATGTCAATCAGCAAAGTTAGTACAGGAACTAGCAATAACAGGACTAGCTGATGAAAATTCGTTTAATACCAGTATTTGTACTTTGTTACAAACTGCACCAAAAGATGTTCTAGATGTTTATGGTGGGCAAGAATCTAATTTAACATTAGGATTGAAGACTCTAATTAATCAATTAAATGGTAATGATGTAGATTTAAATCAATATTGGTTGAACATATTGGCATTAGAAAATAAATTAAATAAAAACTGTAAAGCTAAAGCTATTCTTGCTCACAGAATACGCCATTTACCAATTCAGTCATATCACAATGAGTCGTTTGATAGTGAATTTATAGCTAAGTTAGCAGATATTTACGTTGATATTATTAGTCCATTAGGCAATAAAATTCAAGTTAAAGGTTCGCCTAAATATTTACAGCAAATTTCGATGCATCATCGTATCAGAGCCTGTTTGTTATCGGGAATACGATCAGCTGTTTTGTGGCGACAAGTAGGTGGTACAAAATGGCAAATTCTATTTTCACGTGGCAAACTTATTAACACTGCACAAAAAATTCATTCAACATTTTAGGAGCTATTTTACATGCAATTGACCGCATTAACCGCACTTTCCCCTATTGATGGACGTTATCAAGATAAAGTCAACGATTTACGTTGTATCTTCAGTGAATTTGGTTTGTTGAAGTTTCGAGTTATTGTTGAAATTCGATGGCTACAAAAATTGGCATCTACTGTAGAAATTAAAGAAGTTCCAGCTTTATCGCAAGAAGCACAAAATTATCTCAATCACATTATAGAACAATTTAATTTGGAAGATGCTCAACGTATCAAAGAGATTGAGCGAATAACTAACCACGATGTTAAAGCTGTAGAATATTTTCTTAAAGAGAAAATAATGGCAAAATCTGAGTTAGCTAAAGTGAGTGAATTTATACATTTTGCCTGTACATCTGAAGATATTAATAACCTTTCTCATGCTCTTATGTTAAAAACAGCTCGAGAACAGATAGTTTTACCTCAGTGGCAAAAACTAATTGATGAAATTAGTCGGTTAGCAATGGAATATAAAAATATACCATTATTATCTCGTACTCATGGTCAACCTGCATCACCAACAACTATCGGTAAAGAGATGGCAAATGTGGTGTATCGCTTGAAACGTCAGTTTAAACAGCTACAACAAATTGAAATATTAGGAAAAATTAATGGTGCTGTTGGTAATTATAATGCTCATTTATCTGCTTATCCTGATATAAATTGGCACAAATTTAGTGAAGAATTTGTAACTTCACTAGGTATTTGCTGGAATCCATATACTACTCAAATTGAGCCTCATGATTATATTGCGGAACTTTTTGATAATATCATTCGGTTTAATACAATTATCATTGATTTTGATCGTGACTTATGGGGTTATATTGCACTTAACCATTTTAAACAACGTACGATATCAGGTGAAATAGGTTCTTCCACTATGCCACATAAAGTAAATCCAATAGATTTTGAAAATTCTGAAGGTAACTTGGGATTGGCGAATGCGATCATGAGTCATTTAGGAGCTAAATTGCCAATTTCTCGTTGGCAACGTGATTTAACAGACTCTACTGTATTGAGAAATCTTGGGATTGGATTGGGTTATTGTTTGGTTGCTTATGCTGCTACTCTCAAGGGAATCAGTAAATTAGAAGTAAATGAACCGCACTTGCTTAGCGAACTTAATCAAAATTGGGAAGTATTAGCAGAACCAATACAGACAGTGATGAGACGTTATGGTATTGAAAAACCTTATGAAAAGTTAAAAGAATTAACTCGAGGTAAACGGGTTGATGAGCAAGCAATAAGAGTATTTATTAATAATTTAGAAATACCTGAATCGGAAAAAAATCGTTTACAGAAACTGACACCAGCTACTTATATTGGTATGTCTCAGAGTTTGGTTGAGCTACTAGTTTAAGTTCATTCTTTTTTATTCGCTGTAGAGTAGTATATAAGCAAATAATCAAGGAGAAGATTATATGATATTTGATATTTATGAAACATTGGCATTGGCCTGTTTGGCATTGTTATTAGGTTACTTTTTAGTAAAACGAGTAAAATTATTAAATGATTTTAATATCCCTGAGCCAGTAGTAGGTGGCTTCATCGTAGCGGTAGCTGTTACAATCTTAAATCAGGTTTGGGAGTTGACATTTACTTTTGATACTAATCTACAGCGTACGATGATGCTTGTGTTTTTTAGTTCTATTGGGCTAAGTGCAAATTTTTCTCGTTTGGTTAAAGGTGGTAAGCCTTTAATCGTTTTCCTTTTTGTAGCAGCTGGGCTAATTATTATTCAAAATACGGTGGGTATTTTAGGTTCAATTGCATTGGGGCTTAAACCTGTCTATGGGCTAATTGCGGGATCCGTAACGTTGACTGGTGGTCATGGCACAGGTGTAGCCTGGGCTGAAGTATTTACTGAACAATTTGGCGTTCAGGGAGCGATGGAGCTAGCAATGGCTTGTGCCACTTTTGGTTTAGTGTCAGGAGGTTTGATAGGAGGACCTGTTGCTCGTTTTTTATTAAAACGCATGAAGAAAGCTGAGATTGAGGAAGATGAAAGTGTCGATGATATAGAGGCAGCATTCGAGAAACCAAAGTATCGTCGCAAAATTAATACTCGTTCTATTATTGAAACAGTAACGATGATGTCCATTTGTCTATTTGTAGGACAATATTTAGATGCCTCAACAAAAAGTACAATATTACAATTACCAACGTTTGTTTGGTGCTTATTTACGGGGGTAGTTATTCGAAATACGCTTTCTCATTTATTTAAATTTAAAGTTGCAGAGGAAGCTGTAGATGTTTTAGGTACAGTAGGATTATCTATTTTCTTAGCGATTGCATTGATGTCATTAAAATTATGGGAGTTAGCAGGATTAGCATTACCGATCTTTATTTTATTAATAGTTCAAGTGTTGATTATGGCACTATACAGCACTTTCGTTACTTATAGAGCAATGGGCAAAGATTATGATTCAGTCGTATTAAGTGCGGGACATTGTGGCTTTGGTCTAGGAGCAACACCAACGGCCGTGGCTAATATGCAAGTAATTACTTCACACTATGGACCATCACACAAGGCCTTCTTAATTGTGCCTATGGTCGGAGCATTTTTTATTGACTTATTAAATGCGAGTTTGCTTAAGATTTTTGTAGAAATTGCTACTTATTTTCATTAAGTGAAATACAAAGTGCGGTGGACTAAATTAAAATTTAGTTACATTTTTATTTTTGTATGTTTATTATACTACAATAGTAATTTTTCGTAATTTTATAGTGTTTTGTTATAGTAAATATCATTTTATTCTTTAAATAAACCGCACTTTAACTATATAGTTAGGCTATTCTGATAATCATATTGATAATTCGGAGGAAATATGAATTTAAAACCAGCATTATCATTAGCGGCTGTAGCAGTATCGTTAGCTACTTTTACTCAAATAGTACAAGCTAAAGAAGCTACTTTTATTAATTGTACTAGTCGTTCACCTACAGGGTTTAGTCCAGCTTTAGTAATGGATGGTATTTCTTATAATGCTAGTTCACAGCAAGTTTACAATCGTTTAATCGAATTTAAACGGGGAAGTACAGATTTAGAACCAGGATTGGCTGAAAGTTGGGATATCAGCGATGATGGGTTAGTTTATACTTTTCACTTGCGAAAAGGAGTAAAATTCCACTCTAGTAAGGAATTTAAACCTAGTCGTGATTTTAATGCTGATGACGTGCTGTTTTCTTTTAATCGACAATTAGATCCTAATCATCCTTATCATAATGTATCAAGTGGAACCTACCCTTATTTCAAAGCAATGAAGTTTGATAAGTTGTTAAAATCAATTGAAAAAATAGACGACTATACTATTAAGATTACATTGAATAAGCCTGATGCTACTTTTCTTGCAAGTTTAGGAATGGATTTTATTTCTATTTATTCCGCAGAATATGCAGATAAAATGATGAAAGCAGGTAAACCAGAGACTATTGATATTACACCAATTGGAACTGGTCCTTTTGTATTTGCAGGCTATCAGTTAGACCAAGCTATTCGGTTTTTTGCTAATAAAGATTATTGGAAAGGAAAAACACCTATTGATCGTTTAATTTTCAGTATTACGCCAGATGCCACAGCTCGTTATGCAAAATTACGCACAGGAGCTTGCGATATGATGGATTTTCCAAATTCAGCTGATTTAGAACAGATGAAAAAGGATCCAAAAGTGCAGCTTATGTCTCAAGAAGGGTTGAATGTTGCTTATATAGCGTTCAATACAGAAAAACCGCCTTTTGATAATGTCAAAGTTCGTCAAGCATTGAATTACGCTGCAGATAAAAAAACTATTATTAGTGTAGTTTATCAAGGTGCGGGTATCGTGGCGAAAAATCCGCTACCACCAACAATTTGGAGTTATAATGATGAAGTTAAAGATTATCCTTATGATCTAGAAAAAGCTAAGCAGTTATTAGCAGAAGCAGGCTATCCAAATGGATTTGAAACAGAACTTTGGGTCCAACCAGTAGTACGGAATTCTAATCCAAATCCTCGCCGTACAGCAGAAATTTTACAAAGTGATTGGGAAAAGATAGGTGTAAAAGCAAAATTAGTTAGCTATGAATGGGGTGATTACATTAAGCGAACTAAAGAGGGGCTATTTACAGCAGGTATTTATGGTTGGTCGGGTGATAATGGTGATCCTGATAACTTTTTATCACCACTACTTGGTGGAGATAATGCAGGGAACAGTAATTACTCTCGCTGGAAAAATAAAGAATTTGATGCTTTGTTAGACAAAGCCATTCATTTAAAAGACAAAAATCAACGTGCAGAATTGTATAAAAAAGCACAGGTTATTGCAAAAGAGCAAGCACCTTGGATTACAATCGCTCATTCAGTGACTTTTACTCCACTAAGTTTGAGAGTAAAAGATTATAAACTGAGTCCATTTGGTTATAGTTCGTTCTATGGAGTAAGAGTAGAATAACTAATTAGTAAGGATTAACTGCGATTGATACAATCGCAGTTTTCTTTTGTCGATTTGACAAAAGTAATAACCCTGTTAAACTTCGCCTTATTTTAACCGCACTTTTGTTATGTTAGCTCAAGCTTCTGTTGACTCATTGTTTGCTCGTTCTGTGTTGACTTGGTATGATCGATTTGGTCGTAAGCTTTTACCTTGGCAACAAGATAAGACTCTTTATAAAGTCTGGTTATCAGAAATTATGTTGCAACAAACACAAGTCACAACAGTTATTCCTTATTTCGAGCGTTTTATTAAAACTTTTCCAACTATTATTGCACTAGCCAACTCACCTTTAGATGAAGTATTACATTTGTGGACAGGATTAGGCTATTATGCGAGAGCAAGAAATTTACATAAAACAGCACAGACTATTCGTGATCAATATAGTGGGCAATTTCCTACAGATTTTGAACAGGTTTTGCAGCTTGCTGGAATTGGAAGAAGTACCGCAGGAGCAGTGTTATCTTCTTGTTTAAATGCACCTTATCCTATTTTAGATGGTAATGTAAAACGAGTATTATCGAGATATTTTGCAGTCGAGGGCTGGACTGGTGAAAAAATAGTAGAGAATCGTTTATGGCAATTAAGTTCACAAGTTACACCAACGGAAAGAGTCGCTGATTTTAATCAAGCCATGATGGATATAGGTTCGATGGTTTGTACTAGAACAAACCCGAAGTGTAATTTATGTCCAGTAAAAATAGATTGTCAGGCAAATCTAATGGAAAGTTGGAATCGGTATCCAGCAAAAAAACCGAAGAAAACTTTACCAGAACGTAAATCTTATTTTTTAATTTTATCGGATAATGGAAAAGTAGCGTTGGAGCAGCGTGAAAGTAAGGGTATTTGGGGTGGTTTATATTGTTTCCCGCAATTTCAAACAAAAGATAGCCTACTGATTTATTTAAAAAAATTAGGAGTGCAATACTATCGAGAGGGAGAAAGCTTTCGTCATACGTTTAGTCATTTTCATTTAGATATTTATCCAATTTATGCTCAGTTACAGCCTATTCATATTAAAACTCAGAGTACAGACTGGAAGATAATTAAGGAAAATTTAGTTGAATATGAATCTTCTGTATCAAGTGCGGTCAAATATTGGTATGATCTGAAAAATCCTGATTCAATAGGGTTAGCAACTCCTGTAAAAAATTTATTAATTCAATTTCAAAGAGAGAAGTAACACATGGCAAGAATAGTATTTTGCGAATATCTACAACAAGAAGCAGAAGGACTTGATTTCCAACTTTATCCAAATGAACTAGGTAAGCGTATTTTTAATGGAATCAGCAAACAAGCTTGGAGTGAGTGGATCAAAAAACAGACAATGTTAGTTAATGAAAAAAAATTAAATATGATGAACCTTGAACACCGTAAATTGTTAGAACAAGAGATGGTTCGTTTTTTGTTTGAAGGAAAAGATATTCATATTGAAGGCTATGTTGCACCTACAGAAAAATAAGATGAAAAAATATATTATTATGGTTTTAATCCCTTTTTTATTTGCATGTGGTAGCTCAAATAAAAAAGGATTACAATTTGATGAAGCATTTGCAAAAGATACTCAAGGCTTAGATATCTTAACTGGACAATTCTCTCATAATATTGATCAAATTTGGGGAGTGACCGAATTATTAGTAGCTAGTCGTAAAGATTACGTAAAGTACACCGATAATTATTATACAAGAAGTCATGTTAGCTTCGATGAGGGGATAATTAGTATTGAGACTCAAAGTGATGTTAATCGATTACATTACGCTATCGTGCATACTTTATTGATGGGTTCTGATGCGAAAGGTATTGATTTATTTGATTCAGGCGATGTGCCAATTAGCAATCGACCATTTTTACTTGGACAAGTAGTTGATCATTTAGGGGGACAGATTAAAGATCCTGCAGTCGCTACTAATTTTGCTTCATATTTAATTCAAAATAGATTGCAATCTCGAATATTAAAAAATGGTAAAAATGTATTGTTTGTTACTATTCCAATGATTGCTAACCATATTGCTGTACGGGCTAAGAAATATGTTCCTATAGTACGAGCAACAGCACGGCGGTATGGATTGGATGAAAGTTTGATATTGGGAATTATGCAAACAGAATCAAGCTTTAATCCTTATGCAATTAGCTATGCAAATGCTATTGGTTTGATGCAAATAGTTCCACATACAGCAGGACGTGATGTATTTCAGCTGAAAGGTGAAAGTGGTGAGCCATCAAAACGCTATTTATTTGATCCTGTAAAAAACATTGATACTGGAGCAGCTTATTTGTGGATATTACAGAATAAATATCTAGATGGTATAACGAATCCAGCTTCAAAGCGTTTTGCCATGATTTCCGCATATAATAGTGGTGCGGGAGCAGTTTTACGTGTTTTTGATGAAGACCGCGAAGTAGCTATAGAAAAAATTAATAGCCTTTATCCAGAGCAAGTTTATCGAATTCTGACTCAAAACCACCCTTCAGAACAGGCTAGGAATTATCTTATCAAAGTAGATAAAGCACAAAAAAGCTATAGAGTAAGAAAATAGGTATTGCCAGAAGTGCGGTTCAAAATGTGATTTTTTCACTGTAAATTTGGTTTATTTATATGCTTTTCGTTTGTTAAATGTTCAAATAGAAAAAAAAAGTATAAATTTTTAAATTATTTGTTGACTTGGACGCTAAAAAAAAGTTTAATACACGCCGTTGACGCAGTTAAGCGTTATGCCTCGATAGCTCAGTCGGTAGAGCAGGGGATTGAAAATCCCCGTGTCGGTGGTTCGATTCCGCCTCGAGGCACCAACTCCTCCTTAGTTCAGTCGGTAGAACGGTGGACTGTTAATCCATATGTCGCTGGTTCAAGTCCAGCAGGAGGAGCCAAATTCTAGATGAAGCCGCTAAAGATTTAGTGGTTTTATTTTTGAAGTTAAAATTGATTGCATGTCAAAGTGAATTTGATATGGTTTTTTGTTCTTTAACAACTGGTAGACAATCTGTGTGGGCACTTTGGAGATTTGTTTTTTTGTATATTGATATATTGAATTAACTAAGCTTTATTAGTGCTGACTGATTATTCATTGAGAAATTACGTTAGTGATTAGTAGGGTTATGA
>NZ_JBHTJN010000011.1:0-303715 GCF_042675725.1 Seminibacterium arietis | reverse complement strand
AAAGCACTAGCGGAACATATTTACGAAGAAGTGGGAGCGGGACCTTATAGTACGTTAAGTGAAGTAAATACTAGAACGAAAGTTTCACAAGGTGATAATGAAACTTACAGCACTGTAGGTGATGTCAACTCCGATATAGCACGTAAATCAAAAGCACTAGCGGAACATATTTACGAAGAAGTAGGAACGGGACCTTATAGTACGTTAAGTGATAATCTTTACAGTAAAATATCTCAAAATAGAACCGCACTTGATGGGGGTATGGTAGATAATCCTCTTTATAATACAGTAAGAAGAGGAACTAATGATCCGTTACCAGAATTACCAACAGTTAAAAAACTTTTAAATAAAGTGGAAGAAGTTAGTAATGAAATTTATTCTGAGATAACATCGAAAACACGCAACCCTGCGGATGCTTTACCAGAGCTTCCATTTGAGATGAGATCCCGATTAGATGAGGGAGCAGACTTAGCGGATCATATTTATGAGGAAATCAACAGTATAGCAAGTAAGGCAAGACGAGCTTTACCTACAATACCAGAAGACGCTTCCAAAACACCTGTGAGCGATAATGGCGATTATGCTGAGATTGGAAATCAGCCTTTGGCTCCAAGAGTCTCATCACTTGATAGTGAAGGTGATTATGAAACGATTCCAACGGTAGTAAAAAGTACTGAGGAAAAGCCTTCTTTACGCTCTAAACGTTCTAAACGCGCTATATTAGGAGATGCAGAAGAATCTAGTGAGCCAAAAGTGCAGTCCAATTTAGCAGAACAAACAGGCACTATAAAAGCAGTTGTAGATACTGTTGAGCCTATTTATGCACAGTTGGATAAAACTCCTGAGGGTAGAGCAAAGGCTAAATTAAGAGGAGATGAAGCTAGTCAAGGTTTGATTGCTAAAGTAAAAAATGATGAAGAAGAAGTGCCACCAGCACTACCTGCAAGATCATCAGATTTAACTGTCCAAGTAGAGACTCAAGAATCTACAGAGTCACTAAATACAGTAAGAAAAACGCTAGCGGAAAGTAATCGTAATAATAATGGCAATCAAAAACAGAAAGCTGAAGAAGCTGGAAGTGCTACGCCGAATACCGTAGAAACAAGAAAGTCAGAAAATAAATCTTGGTTTGCAAAAGTGAAAGACTTCTTTTTTGCCAAGTCAAATCAATCACAGGCTAAGAAAATGAATTCTGATGAAGACAGCATTTCTAAATTCAATTATGACGGTTTGGAAGATGATATAAACTTGAAAAACTTGTTAGCGTTGGAAAATACTCGTTCTTCTTCTTTCGAAGAGAATGTATTGAAAAATCCTGAATTTTTAGCAGAAGCTAGAGAAATTGCTAAAAAATATATTCCTGAATCAACAATTAAACAGATGGGAAATTCTCCTGAGTTTGATGAGATATTAACAGAGGGAGCCAAAAAAGTAGAAAAACGCATCAATGATGCTTTAACTTTTAAACCTTCTATTGATGAATTTAATGAAATTCAAGGGTTAGTAAAAAATCTACAAAAAGGAAATGTTGTAGAAGAACTAAGTGAAAAAACGACAGCTATTACAGAAGCTTTAGCAGATACTTCTAAGACAATTCAACGTAATCCAAAATTGAAAGAAGAAATTCAAGGTGCTGTTGAAGAGTTCTTAAAGAATAGTCAGGGCAAAGACTTAACTGTAGAAATGATAGAGAAACTGAATTATGGATTACGTCCAGATGAAGGCAACGATCGATTGTTGTATAAAAAAGAGAACTTAACTAAGGAAAATGCAGTATTCTCTAGTCCACAAGCAGCTAAAATTCAATTAAATGAAACAGTAGATTTTATCAATCAAGCGAGAAAGCAAAATGTAGAACCAAGTGTTTTAGCTGGGTTAGTGTATCAACGCTTAATTGCTTACCATCCATTTGCGGAAGGGAATGGTCGTATGGCTCGAGTTATAGTAAATAAAATTTTACTTGAAGCGGGCTATCCACCGTTTACTAAATTTAGCTCTGAGTTTGAAACGCAGATTATCCCACAAACAAAAGCGACAGCTAAATCAGCGACAAGCAGTGAAGTAGTGAAAGAGTTTTTAACTGAATTAAGTAAAAAATCTTTACCGCAAGAAGATGGAAATAATCAAGCACAGCGAACAGTAACGGTGAATACAGCAGAACCTGAAAATACTACTGATATTAAAGACACTCAATCTGTAGATACACTCGTTGCGAAACAGTCACCACAAAGTGAAGTTAGCGGAACAGAGTTAAATTTAAAATCAGATACAGTAAAAAGTGAGGTAGCAGATTTATCGGCTGTTGCAACAGAGTTACAAAATGCTGCTGGTGGAAATAAAAAAGTAAAAGAAGCACCCAAAGCTAAAGGTGAACAAGAGGAAAAAGTTGGTCTTCTTCAACGAGTTAAACAATTCTTCACAGGTGCTAATGCCAAACCTTTGAAAAAAGATGATTCTGTGGATACACCGAACTATGAAGGGTTAGAAGATAAGTTGAATCTAAAAGAATTGATTTCTTTGGAAAGTGATCGAAATGCCAAGTTTGAAGATAATGTATTGAAAAATGATAAATTTTTAGATGAGGCAAGAGAAATTTCGAAAAAATCGATTCCTGAATCAACAGTTAAACAAATGTCTCATTTACCTGAATTTGATGACATTCTTACAGAAGGGGCTAAAAAAGTAGAAAGTCGTATTAATAAGGCAATAACGTTTCAACCTTCAACTGATGAATTTTTAGAAATTCAACAGCTAGTGAAAAAATTACCGAGAACGCAAGTTGTTGAGGATATTTCTACAAAAACAACAGAAATTACTGAAGCGTTGGCGGCAACATCAAAAACGATTCAACGTACGCCTGAATTGAAAGAACAGCTGAAAGTTGCAATAGAGGAGTTCCTACAAAGCAGTCAAGGTAAACCTTTGTCAGTAGAAATGATAGAGAAGCTTAATTATGGATTACGTCCAGATGAAGGGGAAGCTCGTTTACTTTACAAAAAAGAGAATTTAACTAAAGAAAATGCAGTATTTTCTAGTCCACAAGCGGCTAAAATTCAATTGGCAGAGACGGTTGACTTTATTAATCAAGCGAAAGCTCAAGGCGTTGAACCAAGCGTATTGAGTGCATTAGTGTATCAGCGTTTGATTGCCTATCACCCATTTGCGGAAGGGAATGGTCGTATGGCTCGTGTTATTGTAAATAAAATTTTACTTGATGCTGGTTACCCTGCATTCACTAAGTTTAGTGATGAATTTGAACCACAAATAATTCCACAAACTAAAGCTTCGACTAAATCAGCAACAAGTAGTGAGGTAGTGCAAGAGTTTTTGAAAGAGTTGGTGAAAAAAGGTGGGATAGCTGAGTCGATGGAAGTATCTCCACAAAACTCGACGGAAATTGACCGCACTTCTGCAACTTTGGGAGAAAGTAGAATAGAAAGTCCTACAGGATTTGGAGATGGAAATATTAAATTGGCTAGACAAGATGTAGTTGCAACTGAAGCAGTAGTAGCTAAACCTATTAGCGAATTAGTGGCGAATAAGGATCTCGTTGAACAGCCTCGCACAGTATTGCAACGCATTCAAGATCAATTTCAACCTTTGAAAGTGAAGAGTAAAATTAATGCTGTACGTTCCTCTGTTGAAGAGTTCGGCGGAGAAGTAAGCTTTAAATTTGCTCAATCAAAAGGTGAAATTTATAAAGAAATTGTTAAACATGTTGAAACACAAAATGGAGTATGTGAATCCACTTGTGCTCATTGGATTGCAAAAAATGTTAATCCCACTGATGAAAATTTCTTTAATACCCTTTATGAAGGAGGTAAAAAAGGGCATTTAAAGAAAGAAACTATTGATTCTATTAAAAAACTTCAAACTGAATTTATTAATAGTGGTAGTGCAACTCAGCAGTTCAAGCTAACAGATAATTGGTTACAAGAACAAGGCGTGGTTCCTAAAGAAAGAAGCGTTGCAGATTTCACTCGTCGTGATGAAGTTTCGGGGACTGTTTCTAAAAATGATGTTTCCTCATTAGTAAAAGCTATTTTAGATACAGGTAATGAAACCAATGGGGTTAAGAAAATTTCTATCAATCTTGAAGGTGGATCTCATACAGTATCTGCTGCGATTGATGGTTCAAAAGTGATTTTCTTTGATCCAAATTTTGGTGAAATGACTTTCCCAACTCACCAACAATTTGAAAATTGGCTAAAAAATGCATTTTGGCAAAAAAGTGGGTATGCTGGGAAACAGGAAGGAAAACGTTTTTTTAATGTAGTTAATTACAAGAAAAATGTTAAATAAGATTATCTGATTGAATTAAATCACTTTAATCTTAAGATAGAGTAATAAGCGTTTCTCTTTGGTTGTGATAAAAAGTTAATTTTATCTAACCAAGAGAGGCGTTTTTATTTTTAAAATAAATAATGTTTAGTTAAAGCAAAGTCAAAAGTGCGGTGATTTTTAATCGAATATTTTAGATAAGTGAAATAGATAAAAATTTATTACTTTGTTAACTCAAAACTTGAAATTTTACTTTTAATACCTATATCAGAGTCATTAGACTGAATTTTATAAGATAGATAAGGAAAAAATGATGAGCAATAATCAAGAAACTAGGGGTTTTCAATCAGAAGTAAAGCAACTTTTGCAACTGATGATTCATTCTCTTTATTCTAATAAAGAAATTTTTCTACGTGAGCTAATTTCTAACGCTTCTGATGCAGCAGATAAGCTAAGATTCAAAGCATTGTCTGAGCCCGAACTTTATGAAGGTGATGGTGATCTAAAAGTGCGGATCAGTTTTGATGAAGAAAAGGGCACTATTACTATTAGTGATAATGGTATTGGTATGACACGTGAGCAAGCAATTGATCATTTAGGTACAATTGCGAAGTCAGGAACAAAAGAATTTTTGACCGCACTTGGTAGTGATCAAGCTAAGGATAGTCAATTAATTGGTCAATTTGGAGTAGGATTTTATTCTGCATTTATAGTATCAGATAAAGTGACGGTCAAGAGTCGTGCAGCAGGTGAGCCTGTGTCAAAAGGCGTGTTATGGGAGTCTGCTGGAGAAGGGGAATATAGTGTTGCGGATGTTGAGAAACAAGAACGTGGAACAGAAATTACACTACATTTACGTCCTGACGAAAAGCAATTCGCAAGTGAATGGAAGCTACGTGAAATCATCAGCAAATATTCTGATCATATTGGTTTACCTGTAGAAATGTTGACTAAAGATTATGATGATGAGGACAAAGAGTGCGGTGTAAAATGGGAAAAAATTAATAAAGCACAAGCACTATGGACGAGATCAAAAACTGAAATTAGTGACGATGAATATAAAGAATTTTATAAACATCTTAGTCATGACTTTGCCGATCCATTATTATGGATGCACAACAAAGTAGAAGGAAATCAAGAGTATACTAGCCTGTTATATGTACCATCTAAAGCACCTTGGGATTTATTTAATCGTGAACATAAACATGGATTAAAACTTTACGTACAACGCGTTTTCATTATGGATGATGCGGAACAATTTATGCCAAATTACTTACGTTTTATGCGTGGTTTGATTGATAGTAATGATTTGCCATTAAATGTATCTCGTGAAATTTTGCAAGATAATAAGGTTACAGCGGCGTTGCGTAAAGCATTAACTAAACGATCTTTGCAAATGTTAGAAAAATTAGCTAAAGATGATGCTGAAAAATACTTTCAATTTTGGAAAGAATTTGGTTTAGTTTTAAAAGAAGGTCCTGCAGAAGATTTTGCTAACAGAGAAAGTATTGCAAAATTACTTCGTTTTGCCTCTTCTAAAAATGATAGTAGTGAACAAAATGTGTCCTTAGAAGATTACATTTCTCGCATGAAAGAAGGTCAAAAAGATATTTATTATATTACTGCTGATAGTTATATTGCTGCAAAAAATAGCCCTCATTTGGAATTATTTAATAAGAAAGATATTGAGGTCTTGTTACTTTCAGATCGTATTGATGAATGGATGCTAAGCTATTTAACTGAATTTGATGGTAAAAAATTGCAACCGATTACTAAAGCAGATTTAGATTTAGGTGAATTGGAAGATAAAGAAGAACAACAAAAAACGCAAGATGAGGCATTTGGATCTTTTGTTGAAAGAGTAAAAACTTTACTAGGACAACGAGTTAAAGATGTGCGTTTAACTCACCGTTTGACAGATACGCCAGCTGTGGTATCAACAGATAATGATCAAATGACAACTCAAATGGCAAAATTGTTTGCTGCGGCAGGACAGCCAGTACCAGAAGTGAAATATACTTTTGAGCTTAATCCTGATCATCATCTAGTAAAAAAAGTAGCAGATATTGCAGATGAAGATGAATTTGCGAATTGGGTTGAACTATTGCTAGAACAGGCAATGCTATCAGAACGTGGTTCATTAGAAAATCCAACGGCATTTATTAAACGAGTAAATCAGTTGTTATCTTAATAAAATTAATTAAAATAAGGCGTTATTTATACAAGTAACGCCTTTTTATTATTTAAGGATTATTATGCCAAAAATTAAGTTAGTAATATTTTGTGTTTTATTATCATCTTGTTCTGTAATTCATAATGAACGGCATGTATTATCACCTAGCTGTGAGCGTTATTTTAATGTAATCAAAGAAAATCTGGATAAATCCTCATTAGCTAAGCAAAAGTTAGAGCGATTACGGAAGAATTTTACTATAAGTCGTGCTAAAGTGCAGAAAATGAGTTTAGATACGCAGGAACGATTTTGTCAACAACGTTTGAATGTGCTTGGCAGAATAAAATGATTTTGATTGCATGGGGAAAAACGACTGAAAATAGTTGTTGGCAACAAATTCGAAGAAATTTAGTTCATGATGACTTGTTGAAATATAATGGAAATTCTCGTATTCAGCAACGTCAAAAGTGCCGTTATTTAGCTTATTTTTTATTGAAGCAATTATTACAAGAAGCTGAAATTTCTACCGCACTTTTGAATAAAATTGAACGTACAGTGAGTGGTCGTCCTCATTTTCAAGCGGAACATGTTGATTTCAATATTAGTCATTCATCTGATTGGGTGGCTGTTATTTTAAAAGTCTCGAATAAAGAACAAAAAAGTGTGGTAGGAATTGATATTGAACTTCCAGTTAGATCAAGAAATTACACCGCACTTTTAACACAATTCACCGCTAAATCAGAGCAAAATTGGTTTGAAAAACAATCGAATAAAGAAGCTAGTTTTTATCGGATATGGTGTTTACGAGAGGCAGTATTGAAATCACAAGGAGTAGGTATAGCAAAATTATCAAGTATTGAACATAATCCGCTAGATTTGCAGATCAATACGCCATTTTGCCCTCAAGGTGAACTTATTTTTACATCAGAATTACCTTTCTATTTAGCATATTTTTCTAATAGAAATGCACAAAAAGTGCGGTATTTTTTGTTGCAACATGATAAATTAATTGAAGAAAAATTAAACAAACAATTGAAATATCAAGTTAATTGACTGTGCTCTGACTTTAAAAATAAAAAATAACCCATAAATAGCAGAAATATTGAGTTTTATTAGACTTAGCAAATAATTTTGTTTACACTGTGTAACAATTTTTTGACAAAACGGAGAGAAAAATGTCTTTAAATAGTTCGGATCAAGATCCTTGGGCTAAGCCTAGTGGCAGTAAACAGCCTGAAAGTAATAAAGGCGATCAGCGGAACTGGGAAAATGATGGGAAGCGGAAAGAACAATCCCCCCCTGACATTGAGGAAATATTCAATAGTTTATTGAAGAAACTTTCAGGTAATAATAGTTCAGGGAATAAAGGGAGCAAAAATAGTCATTCCTATAATTTAATTAAATTTTTACCAATAGCTACTATTGCTGCCCTCATTATCTGGGGAGTTAGCGGTCTTTATACGATTAAAGAGGCTGAAAGAGGCGTAGTATTACGTTTTGGTGAATTACACTCAATAGTTCAACCTGGATTAAATTGGAAACCAACATTTGTGGATCGTGTTGTTCCAGTGAATGTGGAGCAAGTAAAAGAGTTAAGAACACAAGGTGCCATGCTTACTCAAGATGAAAATATGGTAAGAGTGGAGATGACTGTGCAATATAAAATTCATGATCCTGCAAAATATCTTTTCAGTGTAACTAATGCCGATGATAGTTTAAATCAAGCTACAGATAGTGCTTTACGTTATGTGATTGGTCATATGACAATGGATGATATATTAACGACAGGGCGTTCAGTTGTTCGTGAAAATACGTGGAAAGCCTTAAACGATATTATTCAAGCGTATGATATGGGGCTTGAAGTTTTGGACGTTAACTTTCAATCTGCACGACCACCTGAAGAAGTGAAAGCGGCTTTTGATGATGCTATTAAAGCTCAAGAAGATGAACAACGCTATATTCGTGAAGCTGAAGCTTATGCACGTGAGCAAGAGCCAATTGCACGGGGTAATGCTCAGCGTATCGTAGAACAAGCGACTGCTTATAAAGATCAAGTAGTGTTAAATGCTCAGGGTGAAGTGGAGAGATTTAAACGCTTATTACCTGAGTTTAAAGTTGCACCACAATTGTTAAAAGAGCGACTATATATTCAAACAATGGAAAAAATTATGTCTAGTACGCCAAAAGTCATGTTGGATAATAGTAATAGTTTGACTGTATTGCCTTTAGAACAACTTTTATCAGCTAAAAAAGCGATTGAGGTTAAGCAAGAAAAAGCATTGCCAACACCAAAAAGTGCGGTAAATACTCGCGTTTTTTCTGACTCAGATCGTGAACCTGTAGAACAAAATACAGAGAGTCGTCAAGGGAGATTTAACTAATGCGTAAATTTTTAGCTTCGTCTATTATTGTGATTATTGCTCTTCTATATTCAAGTATTGTAGTAGTATCTGAGGGAACACGTGGCATCATGTTGCGTTTTGGCAAAGTTCATCGTGATTCTGATGATAAAGTAGTTGTGTATAATCCAGGATTACATTTCAAAATTCCTTTTATTGATAATATTAAAATTCTAGATGCTCGGATTCGGACTCTAGATGGTCAAGCAGATCGTTTTGTGACGGTCGAGAAAAAAGATTTGCTTGTGGATTCTTACGTTAAATGGAAAATTAGTGATTTTGGTCGTTTTTATACGGCTACAGGTGGTGGAGATTATACTCAAGCATCAAATTTACTTCGCCGTAAAGTGAGTGATCGATTGCGATCAGAGATTGGTTCAAGAACAATTAAAGACATTGTTTCTGGCACTAGAGGAGAATTGATGGAAGGTGCAAAGAAAGCTTTAAATACAGGACAAGACAGCACGGCTGAATTGGGCATTGAAGTAGTTGATGTGCGTGTTAAGCAAATTAATTTGCCAGATGAAGTATCTTCCTCTATTTACCAACGTATGCGTGCAGAACGTGATGCGGTAGCACGTGAACATCGCTCGCAGGGTAAAGAAAAAGCTGCGTTTATTCAAGCAGATGTAGATCGTAAAGTAACGTTAATTTTAGCGACAGCTAATAAAACTGCACAAGAGTTACGAGGATCTGGAGAATCTGCAGCTGCAAAATTATACTCTGATGCTTTTGCTAATGAACCTGAATTTTACAGCTTTTTGCGGAGCATGAAAGCTTATGAAGCAAGTTTTGCAGGATCTGAAAATATGATGATTTTAAAACCAGATAGTGATTTTTTTCAGTTTATGCAAAGACCTGTGAAATAATTTTGTAAAAGTAAAAAATGGTCATTCATTATAGATGACCATTTTTATTTTTGTTAAACATTATTTATAAATTTACCGCACTTTATTTGCTATACAAGATAGTTTTTAACGTTAATCTATTAACACGATTTCTTTCAAATACTGAAAAATTTCACGAGAAGATTTACTTGGTTTATTTTGATTCTTTTCTTTTTGAGCTGAACGAATTAGATTGCGTAAAAATTGTCGATCTGCTTGAGGATAATTGTTGATCAATTCTGTCAAACTAGAATCGCCTTTTTCTATTAATTCATCTCGTAATAATTCTAAATTATGTAGCATAGCCTGTTGTTGATTATCTCTATTCTCAATTTTTGTTAATATTTGTTGAATAGGTTCAACATCAATATTTCGCAATAACTTACCTATATATTGTAATTGTCGACGTTTTGCTTCTTTCTGTAAGCGTTGAGCTAATTCAATAGCATCAAGTAAATTTTCTTCTAGCGGAATTTTGGCTAAGTTAGCTTTATTAAGACTTACTAATTTTTCGCCTAATTTTTTTAAGGCTTGTGCATCACGTTTAATTTCACTTTTACTTACCCAAATGATCTCTTCTTGTTCTTCTTCCCAGTCAAAAATATCTGCATTTTTAGCTATTCTTTTAGCTTTTCTACTTTTAGTCATACTATTTTCTCAATTAAAAAATCTGTCTTAGTTTAGCACAATTTGTCAATTAGTAGCGACAGATTGTGAAATAAGATAAAATGCGAAAAGTTTCAGTTTAATGGGATTACATATGAAAAATCAAGAAAAACCGACCGCACTTTTACAGCAACAAGAACAAGAATTACGAGAAGCAGTAGATTATGCAGTGAAAATTGCCACTGCTGCTGGAGCAAGTGCAGAAGTTTTAGTGACAAAAGTAACTGGTTTATCAGTTTCCACTAGATTGCGAGAAGTAGAAAATGTGGAATTTAATAATGATGGTGAATTAGGTATTTCCGTTTATCTAGGACAGCAAAAAGGTAACGCTTCTACTTCTGATTTAACTCCACAAGCAATTAAAAATGCAGTAAATGCAGCACTATCAATCGCAAAATATACTTCACCAGATGATTGTGCAGGCCTAGCAGATAAAGAGTTAATGGCATTTGATGCACCTAATTTAGAACTTTATTATCCTGCCGAAATTGATGTAGATAATGCAGTAGATTTAGCATTAAAAACAGAAAGTTCAGCATCAGATTATGATGAAAAAATAACTAACTGTGAGGCCGCCTTTAATAGTCATACTGGAGTGCGTGTATACGGTAACAGTCATGGAATGCTACAAAGTTATTTATCTAGTCGTTATTCTATTTCTTGTACTGCTGTTGCTGGTGATGAACAGCAGGAGCAGGATTATGAGTACACTGTTTCACGGGATTTGAACAAACTACAATTACCAAGTTGGGTTGGTGAGAATGTAGCTAAAAAAGTGATAAGTCGTTTAAATCCACAAAAGATTGCTACACAGAATGTTCCAGTCATTTTTGCAAATGATGTAGCGACTAGTTTGATTGGTCATTTGGCATCTGCGATTAGTGGTGGTAGTTTGTATAGAAAATCAAGTTTTTTACTAGATCATCTAGGTAAAAAAATTTTACCAGAGTGGTTTCATATCAGTGAACGACCGCACTTACTTGGTCAATTAGCATCTACACCGTTTGATAGCGAAGGAGTTCGTACTAGTTCAAGAGAAATTGTTGATAGAGGGATTTTACAAAGTTATCTGTTGACCAGCTATAGTGGTCGAAAATTAGGTATGCAAAGTACAGGACATGCTGGGGGGATTCACAACTGGTTAGTTACACCAAATTTATCTGGTGGATTAACCGCACTTTTAAAATCAATGGATACGGGCTTATTAATTACAGATTTTATGGGAGATGCTATTAATTTGGTCACAGGAGACTATTCGCGTGGAGCCGCTGGTTTTTGGGTCGAAAAAGGCATAATTCAATTCCCTGTAGCAGAAATTACGGTTGCAGGACAGCTAAAAGAAATGTTCTCACAAATTGTGGCTGTTGCTGATGACATTGAGTATCGATCTAATGTTCAAACAGGTTCTATCTTGATAGAAAATATGAAAGTATCAGGAAATTAAAAAAATACCAAAATGAGAATGATTATTATTGACAAGGGTTTTTATTTCGAATAGAATACGAGCGTTTGTTAAGTATTGCTATTGAAAATGATTGGTAGAGTTCATTTTTTAGGTACTCCAAACAAAGTAGAGTAGAAAGTAAAATTCGTTAGGGTATTTAAAAGGCTGAGGTTTAAACTTCAGCCTTTTTTTTGTTACAATAGCTGGAAATTTCGTTTTAAAAAAAATTTAAAAATTATAAAGGCATATTATTATGAAAAAACATCATGTTGATGTACTACTTTCAATGCAAGAAATTCACTCTCGGATTGAGCATATTGGTTCTGAAATTACAGAATATTATAAACAAAAAAAAGTGACCAAACTTATTGTTGTAGGTTTGTTACGAGGATCTTTTATGTTTATGGCAGATTTAGTTCGTAAAATTGATTTACCAGTAGAAATTGAATTTATGACTACAGCAAGTTACGGCAGTGGAATGACGACTAATCATGATGTAAAAATTAGTAAAGATCTTGATGGTGATATTTGCAATGAGCATGTTTTGATTGTAGAGGATATTATTGATACGGGTTATACTTTGCGAAAAGTAAAAGATATTTTGCAGTTACGTGATCCTAAATCATTGCTAATTTGTACTTTATTAGATAAACCATCTCGTCGCGAGGTAGACGTTCCTGTGCAGTGGGTAGGGTTTACGATTCCAGATGAGTTTGTAGTGGGGTATGGAATAGATTACGCACAAAATTATCGTAATTTAGGCTATATTGGTAAAGTAATTTTAGAAGAATAAAGTAGTTTTTTGGCACTGGTTTAAAAATCAGAGAAATTGGATATTGATTTTTTATTGATATTTGAGGAAAGCTTTATTGCTTGATTAGCTGAGTTTATGTTTATATCATAAGTTTCTTAACTGCTTGATGAACGCAACAATGATGCTAGCATTTTCTACAATAAATTTATCAATACTTTGCTCTTTACTAGTATATTAACACTTAACTAATTCTGGGGGACAAACCCAGTTTTTCACATAAATTCATAGTAGGCGTTTTTATATAATGATCAGTCCCCCAGAAGCTAGACTGATTTAATTTAAGGACAGTGCTCTGTATTTTACATTGCTCAGTTCTTTTAATTTTACTTGAAATGCACTCGTTGCAATAATGAATATACTCGTGAATTTTTTGTTGCTCAGTGAAGATCTCAAACCGTTTTCTAAAATGACATTCTGTTTTCAACCTATCTAAAAAGCCTTCTATTGTTCCATTATCTAAGAAATGTCCTTTTTCTTGACATACTTTTCAAATACCTCTGGTTTATAATTCACTCAAGAGCAACGAGAATAAGTAAGGCTAATTAAAATAATAATCAATGACCTACAAACATGTTAAGAACATAGAACATTGCCTCGACTAGGCGCTTAATTGTCCAATAATAACCCCATAGTTAGGCAATGTGTGTTTAGCAAAAAATATTAATTACCATATTCCAATTCTCAATAAACTAAACTAGCCTCTATATCTGAAAGCATTTATGTGTATGCAATCACATTAATGCTCAGTTTTCGATATTTGTTGAGTAGAAAAATGAATTTATCGTCATAGACTGTCAATAACAGTATTTTTATAAGTTTTAGAAACCTGTATGTTCTTCACTTTTAATGGCATCGGTTACAATAGTCATGTCACGATCTAGGGTTTCAGGTACAAATAATGTTGCTAAGAAAGAGCAAAGCATCGTGAAAGCGATATAAATTGCAATTGGTAGCCAAGTTCCATAAGTTAAGAGTAGGAATGAACAAACCATAGGAGCAATACCACCACCAATTAATGAAGAAATTTCTCGAGCAACAGTCACCCCTGCATATCGGTAACGGGTTCCGAATAATTCAGGAAAATATGCCATCTGCACTCCAACATTACCATAAGCAGCGAAAATATACCCTAATGCTATGGCAATACCAATAAGAAATACTGAACCAGTATCTAATAAATTAAAGTATAAAAAAGGCATGACAGTTGCTAAACCAGCAATTAATAAATACATCGATTTTCTTCCGAAGCGATCTGATAGCGTTCCCCACATAAAAGCTGAAATCATACCGATAAATGCACCAATAAGTTGAATATCTGTAATAGTAGAACGAGGGAAAAATTTTGTTGTACCAGTTAAGTAGACATGAGCTGTTACATAAGTTACAAAAAAGGTTTGAACGGTATAGGAGTTAGTATTAGGTCCCCAGTTCATAATAGCTACTTGTATAATGCGTTTCCAACCATATTTTATGGATTGTACTAATGGTGCTTCCATTTTATGATTTTCTTGAGTTGACTCTTTTAATTGCTCAAACACTGGGGATTCAGATAGATGTCGTCGTATCAACCAAGCTGCGATAGTAACAACAAAGGAAAATAAAAATACAATTCTCCATCCCCAACTGATGAAATCTTGTTCAGGTATTATCCACTGAATTAAAGAAAACATGAATGTGCCACAGACTGTTCCAGCGGCTGCTCCAACCATTACTGATGAAGCTAATCTTCCTCTTCGACCAATACGAGCCGTCTCAGTGAGCAATGTTGCTGAACCTGACTGTTCAGCACCAGCTCCTAGCCCTTGTAATAATCTTAATAAAAATAACAGGATAGGTGATAATATTCCAATAGTTTCATAACTTGGGATACAGCCAATTAAAAAAGTAGCTGTTCCCATGAGAGCCAAAGTTACAACTAAAACCCATTTTCGACCGAAAATTTCACCAAAATGTGCAAAAATTATTCCACCAATTGGGCGTGCTAGAAATCCTACTGCAAAGCCTGCAAATGCCATTAATGCACCAGCTAGAGGATCAGATTGAGGAAAAAAGACTTGAGGAAAAACTAAAGCTGCAGCTAAACCATAAATAGCAAAATCAAATTGCTCTAGCATTGTGCCAACACCACCAGCTAATGCAGCGGCACGAACATTTTTATCAGATCGTGCTTTTTTGTAAATACTTTCACAGTCAGTATGAGTTTGTGAAGGTTTCATGATTACTCCATATTTAAAATAATAAGCAAAATTTATACTACCTAAATATAGGTATCATGTCAATGAGTAGTAATTGTTATACTAAAATGTGTTAAATAGACTTAATACGTAATTCTTTTGGTACTTCAAACACTGTGTTCTCTTCACAACCTTGTAGTTCTTCAACGCTACTGACACCAAGTTCCTTTAAACGATTAACAACTGATTGCACTAATACTTCAGGAGCTGATGCACCTGCGGTAATACCAATGATTTGTATATTTTCAAGCCAAATAGGATTAATGTCTTGAGCATCATCAATTAATTTTGCTTCAACGCCCATTCTCGAAACTAATTCTGCTAGACGATTGGAATTTGAGGAATTTTTAGAGCCAACAACGATTACTAAATCAGATTGTTTTGCTAATTCTCGAACAGCTTGCTGTCGATTGGTAGTCGCATAACAAATATCATTTTTGCGAGGACCTTGAATTGAGGGATATTTTTCTTTTAGTGCTTCAATTACTTCGCTAGTATCATCAATAGACAATGTTGTTTGTGTCATAAAAGTGATCTCATCATCACTTTTTAAAGTAAGTTGAGCTACATCTTCAACATTTTCAACTAAAAATATACCGCCTTCTGAATTATCATATTGTCCCATCGTACCCTCTACTTCTGGATGACCTTCATGACCAATTAGCACAGCCTTAGTGCCTTTTCGGCTAGCACGAGCGACTTGCATATGCACTTTAGTTACTAGAGGACAAGTTGCATCGAAGATTTTTAGTTCACGCCGTTTAGCTTCTTGACGAACAGCTTGTGATACTCCATGAGCAGAAAAAATAACGATTGCTCCGTCGGGAACTTCATTTAATTCTTCTACAAAGATTGCCCCACGTTCACGTAAACCGTGTACAACAAAGCGGTTATGTACTACTTCATGACGAACATAAATAGGTGCTCCGTGAATCTCCAACGCTAGTTCAACGATGCTGATAGCTCGATCTACACCTGCACAAAATCCACGTGGATTAGCTAAAATAATTTTCAACTTTTTTTACCGCTCTTTTTATCACTATTTTTGATAGAATCCAATACTAAACAAGTAGCTCCTATACAAATTGCAATATCTGCAATATTAAACACAGGATAGTGCCAATCACGCCAATAAAAATCAAAAAAGTCAACGACAAAACCATGATAAGCTCTATCTGTAGCATTTGCTAATGCTCCACCGATAATTAATGAATAAGCACAATTTTGTAATTTTTGTGTGTCATTATTTTTATATAGCATTATCAGTAACACGAGTGAAATGACTATGGCTAAACCAATAAAAAAGATTTTTTGCCAGCCAGAATGATCTGCTAAAAGACTAAAAGCAACGCCATAATTTCGCACATAGGTAAGGTTAAAAATAGGTAATATATTGATACTATCGTAAAGACTAAAGCGAGTTACAACAAAATATTTAGTTAAAATATCCAGTATGAAAGTTAGAATTGCGAGCCATAAAAAATGGAGACCTGTTCTTGGTTTTATCATAATAAATCCTTAAGTTGAGAGAAAGTGCGGTAAAAAATACCGCACTTTCAATAAATTAAGCGAATTTTCTAATTTCGCCATCACCTTCTACATTTTCTATGCAACGTGAGCATAATGAAGAACTGTCTCTACTATCTGAATAGTGCCAACACCGTGGACATTTGTGATTTTGTGAGCGTATTACTTTTACGGCAAAACCTTTAATTTCACCTTCTGTAATATCAGCTTGAGTAAGTGGTTCCACTTCCGCTTTTGAGGTGATTAATACAAAACGCAGTTCATTTTCTAATTTTTTCAGTAAATCAGAAATTTCATCATTAGCAAAGATAGTTAATTCTGCTTCTAGTGCGGAGCCAATTATCTTATCATTACGTGCTTGTTCTAATACTCGATTAACCTCATCTCGTAAAGTTAGCACTTGTTGCCAATAATTGTCATTCATGATTTCTTTCTCATCAAGAGCAAATAGACCATTGTAAAATTCTTCAGTGAAAACAAATTCACTACGTTTACCAGGTATATGATGCCAAATTTCATCAGCAGTAAAAGATAAAATTGGCGAAATCCAACGAACTAAAGCTTCAGCAATATGCCATAATGCAGTTTGGCAACTACGTCTAGCAAGGCTATTTGCTTTAGTTGTATATTGACGATCTTTAATAATATCTAAGTAGAATGAACCCATTTCGATAGAGCAGAATTTCATTAAGCGTTGAACTACGGTATGAAATTGATAATTATCATAAGCATCTTTAATTTCATTCTGGACTCGTAATGCACAATCCACAGCCCATCGATCCAAGGAGATCATTTGCTCAGGTTTAACAAGATCATTCTCTGGATTGAAGCCATTTAAGTTTGCGAGTAAGAAACGAGCAGTGTTGCGGATACGGCGGTAGCTATCTGCGGCACGTTTTAAAATTTCATCAGATACAGACATCTCCCCTGTATAATCAGTGGAAGCTACCCATAAACGTAAAATATCGCCACCAAATTTATCCATTACTTGTTGTGGTGTCACAATATTGCCGATAGATTTTGACATTTTACGTCCTTGACCATCTACAGTGAAACCATGAGTTAATACTTGTTTATAAGGTGCCTCACGATCTGTTGCTGTGGACAACATTAGTGATGACATAAACCAGCCTCGGTGTTGATCTGAACCTTCTAAATATAGGTCCGCACGTTGACCATTAAATTCAGAACGATTTTTTACTACCGTATAATAAGTTGCTCCAGAATCGAACCATACGTCAAGAGTATCGGGAACTTTTATATAATTTTTAGCATCCTCTTCTCCTAATAACTCTTTTGGATCTAGATCCCACCATGCTTGAATACCCGTTTTTTCTACTCGTTTGGCTACTTCTTCTATTAGTTCTAAAGTGCGTGGGTGTAACTCTTCACTATCTTTGTGAATAAATAAAGCTACGGGTACACCCCAAGTACGTTGGCGAGATATACACCAGTCAGGTCGATTTTCTACCATTTTTTCAATACGAGCTTGACCCCAATCAGGAATCCACCGCACTTTTTTGATTTCATTTAAAGCTTGTTCACGTAATCCTTGAGTTTCCATTCCTACGAACCATTGTGGTGTAGCTCTGAAAATGATAGGAGTTTTATGACGCCAACAATGCGGATAGCTGTGGCGAATTTTTTCTAATTTTAACAATCTGTTAGTTTCTTTTAATTTAGCGATTACTAAGTCATTGCTTTCAAATACGCCTTTCCCTGTAAAAAATTCTGCATTATCGTTGAATACACCTGCATTGTTAATCAATCCAGCCATTTCTAAATTATATTTTTTCGCAACGATAAAGTCATCTTGACCATGATCTGGTGCAGTGTGAACTAAACCTGTTCCCCCATCTGTAGTAACATGATCTCCTAAAATAAATGGTACTCTGAAATTATAGAATGGATGGTTAAAATACAGTAGTTCTAAGTCTGAGCCTTTAGCTTCTCCTTGTACTGGTAATGCTTCGACACCGAGAGCTTGTCGTACATTTTCTACTAACTCTTTAGCTAAAATTAGACGTTGGTCATTGAACTGCACTAGCTGATAAGTGAGTCCAGGGTTCAATGCTATTGCTCGATTTGATGGTAAAGTCCAAGGCGTTGTTGTCCAAATTACGGCAGAGATTTGACCTTTACCCTCACCTTGTAAATTAAATTTTTTTAATACCGCACTTTCATTTTCCGCTGGAAAGGTAACATAAATTGACGGTGAAGTTTTATCTTCATATTCTACTTCCGCTTCCGCTAGAGAAGAAGCACAATCTAAGCACCAATGTACAGGTTTATAACCTTTGTATAAATGCCCATTTGATACCATTTTACCGAAAGCACGAATAATATTAGCTTCCGTATCAAAATTCATCGTTAGATAGGGATTATCCCAGTCACCTAATACACCTAATCGAATAAAATCTTTTTTTTGTGCAGCAACTTGTTCTTTCGCATACGCACGGCATTCTTCACGAAATTGTGCTTCTGAAATTTTTTGATTTGGTTTGCCTACTAAGCCTTCTACTTTCAATTCAATTGGTAATCCATGACAGTCCCAACCAGGTATATAAGGACTATCATACCCAAGAGCAGTTTTAGATTTTACAATGATGTCTTTTAAAATTTTATTCACTGCATGACCAATATGAATTGTTCCATTTGCATAAGGGGGACCATCGTGTAGGATAAATGATTTTTTCCCTTTTGATGCTTCACGTACTTTTTGGTACAAGTTTTTATCGTACCAGTTTTTTAGCATAGCTGGTTCTCGTTTTGCTAAATCCCCACGCATTGGAAAACCTGTTTCAGGTAAATTGAGTGTGTTTTTATAATCGACAGTTTGATTAGACATATTGTTATTCCATCTTGTAATAATAAATTAGGTAGTTTTTATGCAAAATAATCCAAGCATTATACGCATAAATCAAGTAAGATTAAAGATTGAATTACAGTCTAGATTCTACCAATATAAAAATTTCATGAATAATTTTTCATCATATTATAAAGTTTAATAGAGGAACAAGAAAATGGCAGTATTAGAACTCTGTGTGATCCCAATTGGTACAGATAATACATCAGTAAGTGACTATATTGCTAAGGCAATACAAGTATTACAGCACCATAATATTGAATTTGAATTAAATGCTATGGGGACGGTGATGCAAGGAGATATTGATCTTTTACTGAAAGCTACGAGGGAAATTCAAGAAACTATTTTCAATACTGGTGTAAAAAGAGTTTATTCAGTTATTAAAATTGATGATAGACGAGATAGAAATGTAAATATGCAAGATAAAGTTAGTTCAGTAGAAAAAAAGTTATCTTGCCTGTAAAGTTATTTTTGTTTTAGTGCATTTAGCACTACATTGGGTACCCAATGACTAACATCTCCACTGTGAAGATGCACTTCTCGTACGATAGTTGAACTGAGATAACTCCATTCTTCCTTGGGTGGAAAGAAGAGGCTTTCAACGCCATTAGTGAGAACACGGTTTAAACTTGCTAGTTGGCGTTCATATTCAAAATCTGTGCTATCTCGTACTCCACGAATTATGGCATCAATATTATTTTGCTTAATCACATTAGCGAGTAGATCAGAAAAACCGATTACTTTTACATTTGATAAGTGTAAAGTAGCATTCTCTACTAATTCTACTCGTTCTTTTAGACAGAAGAGCGGTTTTTTAGTTGGATTTTCTGCTACAGCTACAATAATTTTATCAAACAATATTGCACTTCTCTCAATAATATCTAAATGTCCATTAGTAATTGGATCAAATGTTCCTGGATAGATAGCAGTTTTCATTGTTATTTCTCTAAAAATGGTTTTAAAAGGTTAAATAAGCGTTGTAAAGCACCACGATTTTCAGTTAATACTTTATGACTCGCATTACCATATTGATAGCGAAGTGAAGGAGAGTTTAGAAAAATTTTCACTGTTCTCGCTAGAGTTTCGCTGTCGCTGGCAATTTGTATCACACCACGTACATCACAGAGTTTTCCGAAAATTTCAGGAAAATTAAAGGTGTGTTTTCCACTAATAATAGGTAATTTAAATGATGCAGGTTCAAGAGGATTATGCCCACCATGTTTTACTAGACTACCCCCGACAAAAGCGACATCAGATACGCCATATAATAACATCAATTCTCCCATAGTATCCCCAATCAAGATCTGCGTATCCGCTTGCGGAGTAATATTTTGACTACGTAGCACATAATTAAGCTTTTGATTTTTAGCCAAATTTTCTACAAACGAAAATCTTTCAGGATGACGAGGCACTAAGATTAGTAAGAGATTGGGAAATTGTTGTAACAAAGAGCGGTGACTTTGTAGAATAATTTCCTCCTCACCTTCATGAGTACTTGCAGCTATCCAAATAGGTCGTTTCCCTAAACTGAGTTTCAGTTCATTAATATCGGCTAATAATTTATTTTTAATGACTAAATCAAATTTAATATTGCCTGTTAATTTTAGTTTGAGTGAATTGTAGCCTAGTTGTAAATAACGTTTCTCGCTGATCTTATCTTGTGGTGCAATAAGAGTAATTTCTTGTAGTATTGGCTGTATTATATTTTTCACTAGAGCATAGCGTTGACTAGAACGAGCAGACAATCTTGCATTAGCAATAATGAAAGGCGTTTGGCGTAAGTAAAGTTGATGAATAAGATTTGGCCAAATTTCGGTTTCTATCACGATACATAGTTTTGGTTGTACGAATTGTATCAATTTTTGAATAGAATAAGGCAAATCGTAAGGCAAATAAACATGAAAAACGCTGTCTCCAAAAGCAGATTTAACTCGCTCTGATCCTGTTGGTGTTACGGTTGTAACTGTAATTGGTAGATGTGGATAATTTTGCTGGATCTTTTTGATCAATGATGTAGCAGCAATAACCTCGCCAACAGAAGCAGCATGAATAATGATGCCATTTGGTTGAAGTGCGGTTAATTTATGATAAATTCCATAGCGTTCAGGAAGGCGTTTTCGATAATTGGGTGATTTTATACTGCGTAGCAGCATAAATAACAATACAAAGGGCTGTATCAAGTACATTAGAACAGTATAAAGAAAACGCCACATTTCATTCAACCGATTAAGACGAAAAAGTGCGATTATTTTACCGCACTTTATTACAGAAAACATCAGAATTACTGATTTGACTTACAGATTAATATGAACCTATAGAAACTAACTATATTAAATATAAATAGTTTTTTATAAGCTACTAAGCTTTTGCCTTTTCAGCAGCCTTAACAATAGTAGCAAAAGCAGCAGCTTTTAATGATGCCCCACCAACTAATGCACCGTCAATATCTGGTTGAGTGAATAATTCTGCAGCATTTGCATCATTAACTGAGCCACCATACTGAATGATAACTTGTTCTGCTACTGTAGAAGATTTTTTTGCAATATGCTGACGAATAAAAGCATGGACTGCTTGTGCTTGTGCTGGTGTTGCTGATTTTCCTGTACCAATTGCCCAAATTGGCTCATAAGCGATAACCGCATTATTGAAAGCTTCTACACCTAATGTATTGATCACAGCATCAATTTGTCTGGCACAAACTTCTTCAGTTTTGCCTGCTTCATTTTCAGCTTCAGTCTCTCCTATGCATAGCACAGGCGTTAATCCTGCATCTTTTAAAAGCTGGAATTTTTTAGCAATAAATTCATTGCTTTCTTTGTGATAAGTGCGGCGTTCAGAATGCCCAATAATAATGTATTTTGCACCAAATTCTTTTAACATTACGGGTGAAATATCACCTGTAAATGCACCTTGCACGTTTACATCAACATTTTGTGCACCTAGTGCGATCTTACTATCAGTAAGTAAATTTTCAGCTTGGGCTAAGTACATCACAGGTGGTGCAATTGCTACATTACAACCTTTTACATCAACTAATGCAGTTTTTAATTCTGAAATTAAGCTGTCACAAAATGCTTTGCTACCATTTAATTTCCAGTTTCCCATGACTAGGGGAATGCGTGCCATAATTTTTCTCCCAAATAAAGTAAATAAAACTGGAGATAATATACCAATTTTATTATTTTTCGGCAATTTTTCCTTTTCTTTTGACTAAATTTTTTGATGATTATTTTTATTTTAAAAGTTACAATCTACTGTATAAAACTAACAAAAAATGAGCAGAACTAGTTATGAATATTTTTAAAGCAGAACAATGGAATCTTGAAAATTTACTGCCAATTTTTGAAGAGTATCGTGTAGCACAGGGAATGATGCAGAATCCTGACCGCACTTTTGCTTTTTTAAGTAATCGTATTCGTTTTAGTGAAAGCATCTTTTTTATTGCTGTTGATAGCAATAAAAGTGCGGTTGGTTTTGTGCAACTTTATCCACGTATTTCATCACTGCGTTTGCAGCGTTATTGGCAATTAGCAGATATTTTTGTGCGAGAAATCAAAGATAAAAATGAAATTTACGCTGAACTTTTAGCAAAAGCAAAAGAGTTTGTCCGTTATACTCAATCTACATGGTTAGTTACTGAACAATTAAGTGAGTACCAGCCCTTGTTAGAACATGAAGGTTTTCGTCGTAATCCACAAAAAAATATTTTTGAGTTAAATTTAACAGATTAATTTATTTAATAAAGTCTTTAATTTTACTCGGTAATTGTTTAGGGTCTAATATTAATAATTGTTTATGTCGATTAAGCTCGCCTTTTTTCAAAATGACCGCACTTTTAGCTACTTTAAAAGTTTTGCTTAAAAACTTAATCAAGTGTGCATTAGCCTGTCCTTCTGATGGTGGAGCTGTAATTGCAATCTTTAATTCATCATTATGCAATCCAACGATTTCATCACGGCTAGCTTTAGGTTGTAGAAAAACTCGTAATTTTAAATTATTACCCTGCTTTTCTATCGGTTTTTGTGATTCCATTGAATTTAGTTTTTCATTGGATTGCATAAATGTTTAAAATTCCCCGTTAATAAGAAGTTAAATTATGCTAATGACCAAAGGACAGGGAATAAGTCGTAACAAACTCGATTTAGATAAAATAATATGAAAGCCAGAATCATTGGTGAAAAATCGATCATTCCTGTATTAGGTAAAATGTTTCTAATTGGCTTTAAAAGTGGCTCCGTTAAATGATATAAAGTGAATTGCAAAACAGATTGCCCTCGATTAAACCAGCTTATAATCGCACCAACAAAAATTACATAAAGTACGGTTTCACCAATCGTACGGCAAAAATGCAATATCCCAACTAGGAGGTAAGTGTTCCAATAGGTTACAATGATTTTGTCGCCCATTAAGTTAATGAGTGGATATTTGATTACCCCTAGAATAAATAGTAATGTAATTCCTGCTAAGTTAATATTTTTAAAAGAAGGAATAATTTTTTGCAAAGGCAATAATAATGGATTAGTTAGCTTTGCTAGCGTTTGTGAAAGTGGATTATAAAAATCAATGCGACTAAATTGAAACCAAATACGCAGTACTAACACAAAGCAATATACATTAATTAACGTATGAATTAAAAATTGAATAGAATTTAAATTTAAAGCCATCACTTTTCCTTAAATCAGTTTTAAAATTAGAGCCAACCTTTACGTTTAAAATACCAGTAAGGTGCGAATGCTGCAAGTGCCATTAGTCCTAGGGCAAAAGGATAACCAAAAGAAAATCCTAGTTCAGGCATATTACTGAAGTTCATGCCGTAATTAGAAGCAACTAGTGTTGGCGGTAAGAAAATGACTGATACAACAGAGAAAATTTTAATAATACGGTTTTGCTCAATATTAATGAAGCCCATTGCAGCTTGCATTAGAAAATTAACTTTTTGGAATAGAGATTCATTATGAGGTTGCAAAGACTCGATGTCTCGTAAAATTTCACGTGCTTGTTCGAGCTGATTCGCTGGCAAACGAGTTTTTCGCACTAAAAAACTTAAAGCACGCTGAGTATCCATTAAACATAACCGCACTTTAGAGCTTGTATCTTCTTGCTCAGTAAGCGTTGCTAAAGCTTGGTCAAATGCTTCTCCTTGTGTACCATTTAAAATTACACGGCTTAATTTTTCTAAGTCTGCGTACACATTTTCTATTACGTCTGCTAATTGTTCGATTTTAGTTTCTAATAAATCCAACAAGACTTCGTAAGCGTTACATTCTACTAGTCGTTGGCTACGAGAACGCATACGATATAAACGAAAAGCTGGTAGATCACGATCTCGTAAAGTAAATAGACGTCCTCCACGAATAGTAAAAGCGACACTTGCGAGGTCAGCGTAATCTTCCTCATCTTCACAGTAAAAAAATGAGTGCAAATGTAAACCGTCTTCATCTTCAAAAAAACGAGCAGAAGCTTCAATATCTTCTAATTCTAAAAAGGAAGCAAGATTTTGCCCCAAACCATCTTGTAAAACTTCTCGTTCTTCAGTGGTTGGCTCGACTAAATCAAGCCAAATAGCCGAATTTAATTCAGCATTAGTTTCATCAATGCGAACTAAGCGACTTTCTAATAGAGTAAAAGCATTTATCATTTTGCATCTCCATTTAAACAATGGCACAAACGCATTGAACGCAACATTCCTATAACAACGAAACATACAAAAGTGCGGTGAAATTTGCTATAAATTATAGGAGTTCAAAAGATACCTGAATAGGTAATAACACTTACCTGCGATCCCGCCGATAAGTAAAAAGGCAGGATTTAGAAAATAAATTGCAACTGGTATCGACTGTGACTGTCCAAAGTGAATGTCCTCTTATTACTAAATCGTTGCGAATGTTACGCCTGAAAGCCTGTTTCGTCAAGATTTTTATTATTTGTGCTTCTCAATTATCTAATCCTATTTAGCTAGTTAAATTTTATTATTAATTAGAGATAGTCTTGATAAATTCGACGTACAACATATTATAAAGTGCAGCAAAATCTACCGCACTTTATCTTGTACTTAGTATTAAAATTAATTTAATTTTGTTGGGTAGTCCCACCAAATATCAAATAACTCGCTTAATTCGATATGCTGTAAACCATTTTTTTCTAGCCAATCTTTGACTAAAGAGCGATGATTTTCATCACATTTTCCAATTTTTTCTAAACAAACTAGCCCTTCCCAGTGTAGATAGCCACTACCCTCATAAGCTAAACCGTTGGGGCGAATTACTTCTGCAATAAAGCGATCTAAGGTAGCATCAATTTCAGCTACGGGTGTGTTATCTGCAAATTGCCAATTTACTAAAAAACCTAATTCTTGATATTCAGCAAGATGCATTTTTTTACGTTGTCGTTGGTTACGTTTAATTGCCATAATATTTTCCTTCTTATAGAGTTATGAAGTTTTGATGAAATAGAGATCCCACACACCATGCCCTAGATTACGTCCACGTTGTTCAAATTTAGTTAGTGGTCGAAAATCAGGGCGGGGAATGTAGTCATTACTAATAGAAGTATTCTGCAAACCTATTGTGCATTGTAATATTTCTAGCATATGTTCAGCATAATTTTGCCAATCTGTTGCCATATGAATAAAGCCCTGAGACTTTAATTTTTGCATTATCGTATTTATAAAATGTAGTTGTACAATACGGCGTTTGTGGTGCTTAGCTTTATGCCAAGGATCAGGAAAGAATAACTGTAAGCCACTAAGACTTTCTGTCTCAATACAGTCACGTAAAATCTCAGTAGCATCATGACAAATTACACGGAGATTTTTTACTTTTTTTTCTACTGCATAAGCAATACAAGCTCCTACACCAGGCGTATGCACTTCAATGCCAAGATAATTTTTGTCAGGATTTTGCTCTGCCATTTCTACTAACGATTTACCCATGCCAAAACCGATTTCTAAAATTACGGGATTGTGATTTCCATAAATAGTTGGAAAATCAAAAAACTGACTTTGATATTCTAATCCGTAGAAGTTCCAGTGAGCATTCATCATATCACGTTGAAAATTACTTAGTCGTCCTGTACGTAATACAAAACTACGAACTTTGCGTTTATAACGACCATCTTCAGTAAATTCTGCGGTTTCAATTGTTTTACGTTTGTGATCAGCAAAAGTTTCTATTATTGACATTTATTTTCCAGTAATTGTGTAATTTAAGAGATTGAAAATGTTTCTTGTTGTTTTGTTATATTTTACACATCTAGTAATCTAAATAAAAATTAATTTATTAGTGAAATAAATGATTGGATAAATGTTATTAATTTGTTTTGAGTTTTAAATATCTTTGATAAAAAAGTTGACCTATTAGCCTAACCTGTTTTATCTTCTTTTTAAGGAATCAACATTTTTAACTTAGTTATGCCGAATTGGAAAAAGTGACTATCAAAAATGAGATATTGATTTAGCCGATAAATAACATTTCTTATACAATGATAATACTAGTGTATATGCCAGCATTATTATTTGAAAGTGCGGTGGTTTTTTCGGATTATTTGCGACAAATTTTTATTTTAAGAGAAAATTTATGTTTCAATTTCTTTTTAAGCGAATTTTTATGGTAATACCGACTTTTATTGGTATTACAGTACTCACTTTCGCGTTGATCCATTTGATACCAGGTGATCCTATTGAAATTAGAATGGGAGAGCGAGGTTTAACACCTGAAATGCATGAAGAAATGAAAAAACAATTAGGCTTAGATCAGCCTTTGTATATTCAATATGCTAAGTACGTAAAAGGTATTTTTCAGGGGGATTTAGGGGAGTCTTTTAAAAATAATATACCCGTGATGGATGAATTTCTATCGCTTTTCCCTGCTACTATTGAATTGACAGTTTTTGCTATTTTATTCGCTATCATTGTGGGAATTCCTATAGGGGTTTTAGCAGCAGTAAAAAGAGGATCTGTTTTTGACCACACAGTCATGGCAGTGTCACTGACGGGCTATTCAATGCCGATCTTTTGGTGGGGATTGTTATTAATGTTAGTAATGTCAGTACAGCTTGATATTACACCTGTGTCAGGAAGAATTGGAGCTGAGTTTTGGATTGATGATATAACGGGATTTATGTTAATAGATAGTTGGCTTTCAGAAGAAAATGGTGCATTTAAATCCGCAGTTTCACATTTAGTATTACCGTCAGTTGTACTCGGTACGGTGCCATTAGCGGTTATTTCAAGGATGACTCGTTCTTCTATGCTAGAAGTGTTAGGGGAAGATTATATCCGTACCGCAAGAGCCAAAGGACTTGCACTAATTCGAGTGATTATTGTACACGCATTACGAAACGCATTAATTCCCGTGGTTACAGTGATTGGTCTGATTGTTGGACAAATGCTTTCAGGTGCGATTTTAACTGAAACTATTTTTGCATGGCCAGGTATTGGGAAGTGGGTGATCGAAGCTATTCGAGCGAGAGATTACCCTGTGGTGCAGGGAGCGGTATTAATTATTGCAACTATCATTATTTTAGTGAATTTATTTGTTGATTTGATGTATGGCGTGCTAAATCCACGTATTCGTCATAAGAAATAAGTGGGAAAATGTATGACTAATAATTCAGAAATTACTACTAATGTTCCTATTCAGCAGTCACCACTGCGAGAGTTTTGGCTTCATTTTAGCCATAATAGAGGAGCAGTAATAGGGCTGATTTATATTATTGTAGTATTTTTTGTTAGTGTATTTGCTGATTTTGTATCGCCACATGATCCAATTGCACAAGCCAGAGATTATTTATTAATGCCACCTGCTTGGTTAGAAGGAGGAAGTTGGGATTTCATTTTAGGTACTGATGACGTTGGGCGTGATATTTTGTCTCGTTTAATTCATGGTGCTAGATTATCGTTATTTATTGGTTTGTTAGTAGTATCGCTATCTTTTATTTTAGGTGTATCACTGGGATTGGTTGCTGGTTATGTAGGTGGCGTTGTAGATATTCTAATTATGAGAATTATTGATATCATGCTAGCTATGCCAAGTTTGTTATTAGCAATAGCAATTGTCGCAATTTTAGGTCCCTCTTTACTTAATGCTTCATTTGCTATTGCCTTAGTTTCGTTGCCTAGTTATGTACGATTAACTCGAGCTTCAGTGTTAAATGAAATTAATCGAGATTATGTTACAGCTTCTCGTGTTGCTGGAGCGAAAGCATTGCGTTTAATGTTTATTGTTATTTTGCCAAATTGTGTTGCACCACTAATTGTGCAAACTACACTTGGATTTTCTAATGCTATTTTGGATATGGCAGCTTTAGGGTTTTTGGGGATTGGTGCACAGCCACCAACGCCAGAATGGGGAGCAATGCTTGCAGAAGCACTGCAATTTGTGCAACGAGCTTGGTGGGTAGTCACTTTTCCAGGCGTGGCAATCTTATTTACTGTGCTTGCATTCAATTTGATGGGTGATGGGTTACGTGATGCTCTTGATCCAAAATTGAAACAATAAGGAAAGAATATGTCATTATTAACAGTAAGTAATCTCTCAGTGTCCTTTGGTGATGAAAAAACATTGTTCAAAGCAGTAGATCGTATTAGCTATGAAGTTAACAAAGGTGAAGTACTCGGAATTGTTGGCGAATCAGGTTCTGGGAAATCAGTAAGTTCTTTGGCAATTATGGGATTGATTGATTACCCAGGAAGAGTAAAAGCTACCGCACTTTCTTTTGAAAATATTGATTTACTATCTATTAATGAAAAAGAAAAGCAGAAATTAGTAGGTGCGGATATTTCGATGATATTCCAAGATCCGATGACTAGTTTAAACCCATGTTATAGCGTTGGGTTTCAAATTATGGAAGTCTTGAAAGTTCATCAAGGAGGAACTAAGAAAGAGCGTCGTCAACGTACGATAGAATTATTGCGAATGGTAGGGATCCCTGATCCTGAATCTCGTTTGGATGTGTATCCGCATCAGCTTTCGGGAGGAATGAGCCAAAGAATAATGATCGCTATGGCGATTGCCTGTAAGCCAAAGTTATTGATTGCAGATGAGCCGACCACCGCACTTGATGTTACTATTCAAGCTCAGATTGTAGATTTATTATTGGATTTACAGAAAAAAGAAAATATGGCGTTAATCTTAATTACACATGATTTAGCTTTAGTAGCGGAAGCTGCACATCGTATTATTGTGATGTATGCGGGACAGATTGTGGAAGAGGGCAACGCTGAAGAAATTTTTAAATTACCAAAGCATCCTTATACTCAAGCTTTATTGCGATCTTTACCTGAATTTGTAGAGGGAAAATCACAATTACATTCTCTTTCAGGTGTTGTACCTGGAAAATATGATCGTCCTCAAGGTTGTTTATTAAATCCACGTTGCCCATATGCAACTGAGCATTGCCGTCAGGTTGAGCCTGAGCTACGCCCATTTGAACAAGGGAGAGTGAAATGCCATACTCCATTAAATTCACAAGGAGAACCGAGCTATGCTTAATCAGAACTTAGAACAAACAGAGCCGTTACTTGAAGTAATTGATTTAAAAAAATATTATCCAGTGAAAAAAGGATTATTTTCTTCTCAAAGATTAGTAAAAGCGTTAGATGGCGTTTCTTTTTGCTTAAGTAAAGGGAAAACTCTTGCTGTAGTAGGTGAATCAGGCTGTGGAAAATCAACTCTCGCACGTTTATTGACAATGATTGAACACCCAACAAATGGAGAGCTTTATTTTAATGGACAAAATTTTTTAGAAAACGATAAAGAAACACAAAATTTACGTCGACAAAAAATCCAAATCGTATTTCAAAATCCTTATGCTTCATTAAATCCACGTAAAAAAATAGGTATGATTTTAGATGAACCTTTGCTAATTAATACCGCACTTTCTAAGACGGAACGTAAAGCAAAAGTTCTAGAGATTATGGAAAAAGTAGGGCTTCGAGCAGAATTTTATGATCGTTATCCTCACATGTTTTCTGGTGGACAACGCCAACGCATTGCGATTGCTAGAGGGTTAATGCTTAACCCCGATATTATGGTGGCTGATGAACCTGTATCTGCTTTAGATGTATCAGTACGAGCCCAAGTATTAAATTTAATGATGGATTTGCAAAAAGAACTTGGACTTTCTTATGTGTTTATTTCTCATGACTTATCAGTAGTAGAACATATTTCTGATGAAGTAATGGTGATGTATTTGGGACGATGTGTAGAATATGGTACAGTAGAGCAAATATTTAAATATCCTAAACATCCTTATACTCAAGCTTTATTATCAGCTACGCCAAGACTTTCTTTAAATACACGCAGGGAACGTATAAAATTGGAAGGAGAATTGCCAAGTCCATTGAATCCACCACTGGGTTGTGCATTTCATGCTCGTTGTCGTTTTGCTCAGGAATACTGTAGAAAGGTCCAACCACAATTACAAATTCATAAAGATGGTACGAAAGTAGCATGTTTCGTAGCTGAGTTAAATGAACAGTCGAAATAATAAAGAGCGGTTAGTTTTCGCTATGATCTGTGGGATTGTAGTAATAATGAAAATGAAATTAATGGCTTAATTTTATTTTTTATTGCTTTACAACTGATCAATTTGTGATATAATCCGCCACCTAAATTTCACTTAATTGTGGAATATTACTGATGGTGCTTGCCAATCAAGCCCCATCGAAGACCGTAGGTGAAATTGTGTTAGCAATTTCTTAATTTTTTGACCTACGTAGATGGTGAACAGACAGAATTTTCTGCTTCTGGACACCTTAACATCAATAAACCCTATGATAAAATTATAGTGTTTTTTGATATATTTAGTCAGTTCCGCTTCGGCGGAGTGTATCAGGAGCTAAAAGCCAATGGCATTAAATCTTCAAGACAAACAAGCAATTGTTGCTGAAGTAAATGAAGCAGCCAAAGGTGCCCTGTCAGCAGTGATTGCAGATTCTCGTGGTGTTACTGTTGATAAAATGACTGAGCTACGTAAAGCAGCTCGTGAAGCTGGCGTTTCAATGCGTGTTGTACGTAATACTTTATTGCGTCGTGCAGTGGAAGGTACAGATTATGAATGCTTAAAAGATACGTTCATCGGTCCAACACTTATCGCATTTTCTAACGAACATCCAGGTGCAGCAGCACGTTTGTTTAAAGATTTTGCAAAAGCAAATGATAAGTTTGAAATTAAAGGTGCAGCCTTTGAAGGTAAGATTCAAGATGTTGAATTCTTAGCAACATTACCAACTTACGATGAAGCGATTGCACGTTTAATGGGTACAATGAAAGAAGCTGCAGTAGGAAAACTTGCTCGCACTTTGGCAGCGTTACGCGACAAATTACAAGAAGCAGCTTAATTAAAGCTTTTCTTAATTGGTTTAATTTATTTACTTTAGGAATTGATTGTTATGTCATTAACTAACGAACAAATTATTGAAGCTATTGCTTCTAAAACTGTAACTGAAATCGTAGAATTAATTACTGCGATGGAAGAGAAATTTGGTGTTTCAGCAGCTGCAGCTGCAGTAGCTGTGGCAGCTGGTCCTGCTGAAGCAGCAGAAGAAAAAACTGAATTTGATGTTGTACTTGCAGCAGTTGGTGCAAATAAAGTAGCTGTAATCAAAGCTGTACGTGGAGCAACAGGTTTAGGCTTAAAAGAAGCTAAAGACCTTGTTGAGTCTGCGCCTGCAGTATTGAAAGAAGGCATTGCTAAAGCGGAAGCTGAAGCACTTAAGAAAGAATTAGAAGAAGCTGGTGCACAAGTAGAAATCAAATAATTTTTGGTTGACTTTGCCCTGTTTTTTCAGGCTTAATGGCTGGTGGATTTCCATCGGCCATTTTGTGTTATCCCGATATAGAAATAAATCTACCGTTTATCTATTTCTATTGATTCAAATAAGGTATATTATTTGAATGTCACCCCACTACAGAAGTAAGGTTCAGAGTGCGGTCATTATTAAACGGATTAATTGCCGCAATGTGATAAGTATTGTGCGGTTGGACCACTGAAAATTAAGTAGAGGAAACCCATGGTTTACTCATATACCGAGAAAAAACGAATTCGTAAAAACTTCGGCAAACGTCCGCAAGTTTTAAATGTACCTTATTTATTGACTATCCAACTTGATTCGTTCGATAAGTTTATTCAAAGAGATCCTGAAGGACAACAAGGCCTAGAGGCTGCATTTCGCTCAGTATTTCCAATAGTCAGCAATAATGGTAATACAGAACTACAGTATGTTAGCTATCAATTAGGTGAGCCAGTCTTTGATGTAAGAGAATGTCAAATTCGTGGTACTACCTACGCAGCTTCGTTACGCGTCAAATTACGTCTTGTAAGTTATGATAAAGACGCAGCACCTGGCACAATCAAAGATATAAAAGAACAAGAAGTTTACATGGGTGAAATTCCATTGATGACCAATAATGGTACTTTTGTAATTAATGGTACCGAGCGTGTTATTGTGTCACAGTTACATAGAAGCCCAGGTGTGTTCTTTGACAGCGATAAAGGGAAAACTCACTCATCAGGTAAAGTGCTTTATAATGCACGTATTATTCCTTATCGTGGATCATGGTTAGATTTTGAATTTGATCCAAAAGATAATCTATATGCTCGTATTGACCGCCGTCGTAAATTACCAGCGACTATTATTTTGCGAGCTTTAAACTATTCTACAGAAGAAATTTTAGGACTTTTCTTCGACAAGATTACTTTTGAGATTCAAGATAACAAATTGTTAATGACATTAGTTCCAGAAAGATTGCGAGGGGAGACTGCATCTTTTGACATAGAAGCTAATGGTAAAGTTTATGTGGAGCGAGGTCGTCGTATTACGGCTCGTCATATTCGAGTATTAGAAAAAGATCAAATTACTCAAGTAGAAGTGCCGACAGAATATATTGTTGGTAAAGTTATAGCGAAAGATTATGTTGATCTAGATACGGGTGAATTAGTTTGTGCTGCTAATACTGAGATTACTTTAGAGCTATTGGCTAAGCTGTCACAAGCAGGTTATCAAGTTATTGAAACTTTATTTACTAATGACTTAGATTTTGGTCCTTATATTTCAGAGACTTTACGCGTAGATCCATCTAGTGATCGATTAAGTGCGTTAGTTGAAATTTATCGTATGATGAGACCAGGTGAGCCACCTACAAAAGAAGCAGCAGAAGGCTTATTTGATAATTTATTCTTTTCTACCGAACGTTATGATTTATCCGCAGTTGGGCGTATGAAATTTAATCGCTCTTTAGGTATTGAGGATGTTACTGATAGCGGCACTTTAAGTAAAGACGATATTGTCAATGTAATGAAGAAATTAATTGACATTCGTAATGGTCGTGGCGAAGTGGATGATATTGATCATTTAGGTAATCGTCGTATTAGATCTGTAGGTGAAATGGCAGAAAATCAATTCCGAATTGGGCTTGTTCGTGTTGAAAGAGCAGTAAAAGAGCGGTTATCTTTAGGAGATCTTGATTCTGTTACTCCACAAGATTTGATTAACGCAAAACCTATTTCTGCAGCAGTGAAAGAATTTTTTGGTTCTTCTCAGCTTTCACAATTTATGGATCAAAACAATCCATTATCAGAAGTGACACATAAACGTCGTATTTCAGCATTAGGTCCTGGCGGGTTGACTCGTGAGCGTGCTGGTTTTGAGGTACGTGACGTACACGCAACTCATTATGGTCGCGTTTGCCCTATAGAAACACCTGAAGGTCCAAATATCGGATTGATCAACTCTCTTTCTGTATATGCTCGAACTAATGATTATGGATTTTTAGAAACACCATATCGTAAAGTAGTAAACGGTCAAGTAACAGAAGAAATTGAATATTTATCTGCAATCGAAGAAGGTAAATATGTGATTGCACAGGCTAACTCTAATCTTGATGAGGATCTTCGTTTTACTGATGCCTTTGTTACTTGTCGTGGTGAGCATGGTGAATCAGGCCTATACCGCCCAGAAGATATTCACTACATGGATGTTTCAACTCAGCAAGTTGTTTCTGTTGCGGCTGCACTCATTCCATTCTTAGAACACGATGATGCGAACCGTGCATTGATGGGAGCTAACATGCAACGTCAAGCGGTTCCAACTTTACGTGCAGATAAGCCGTTAGTTGGTACTGGTATGGAAAAGCCAGTTGCACTTGATTCTGGTGTTGCGGTAGTAGCAAAACGAGGCGGTACAATTCAATACGTAGATGCTTCTCGTATCGTAGTAAAAGTAAATGAAGATGAAACTTTTGCTGGAGAAGCGGGAATTGATATTTATAACTTAGTAAAATACACTCGTTCAAATCAAAATACTTGTGTTAATCAAATTCCTTGCGTTAAATTAGGTGAACCTATTGAACGTGGAGAAATTTTAGCAGATGGTCCATCTACTGATCTTGGTGAACTCGCATTAGGACAGAATATGAGAGTGGCATTTATGCCATGGAATGGTTATAACTTTGAAGATTCTATGTTAGTTTCTGAACGAGTAGTGCAAGAAGACCGTTTTACTACTATTCATATTCAAGAGCTTTCTTGTATAGCTCGTGATACTAAATTAGGTTCCGAAGAAATTACTGCAGACATTCCAAATGTAGGTGAAGCCGCATTGAGCAAGCTTGATGAGTCAGGTATTGTATATATTGGTGCTGAAGTAAAAGGTGGGGATATTTTAGTTGGTAAAGTTACACCGAAAGGTGAAACTCAGCTTACGCCAGAAGAAAAATTGTTAAGAGCAATTTTTGGTGAAAAAGCATCTGATGTAAAAGATTCCTCGTTACGAGTTCCAAATAGCGTATCAGGTACAGTTATTGATGTACAGGTCTTTACTCGTGATGGTGTTGAAAAAGATAAACGAGCTCTAGAAATTGAAGAAATGCAACTTAAACAAGCGAAAAAAGATCTTGTGGAAGAGCTAGAAATCTTAGAAGCTGGTTTATTTGCTCGAGTGCATTCGTTATTAATTTCAAGTGGTATCGATGCGAAAACTTTAGATAAATTGAACCGCACTCAATGGCTAGAGCAATCTCTTGATGATGAATTGAAGCAAAATCAGCTTGAGCAACTTGCAGAACAGTATGAAGAATTGCGTAAAGATTTTGAACATAAATTAGAAGTTCAACGCAGTAAAATTATTCAAGGTGATGATCTTGCTCCAGGCGTGTTGAAAGTCGTAAAAGTTTATCTTGCAGTAAAACGCCAAATTCAACCAGGTGACAAAATGGCTGGTCGTCATGGAAACAAAGGGGTAATTTCGAAAATTAATCCTGTGGAAGATATGCCATATGATGAAAATGGTCAGCCTGTGGATATTGTGTTAAATCCATTAGGGGTACCTTCTCGTATGAATATTGGTCAGATCCTTGAAACTCACTTAGGTTTGGCAGCAAAAGGTATTGGCGACCAAATTAATGCTATGATCAAACAAAAGCAGGATATTGAGAAATTACGTGGTTATATCCAAAAAGCTTACGATCTTGGTGATAGTTCTCAGCAAGTTGACCTCAGTACTTTTACTGATGAAGAAGTCATGCGTTTAGCTGAAAATTTACGTAAAGGTATGCCACTAGCAACTCCAGTATTTGATGGTGCTCATGAAAAAGAAATTAAAGCACTGTTAGAATTAGGCGGGTTGCCAACCTCTGGTCAGATAACTTTGTATGATGGTCGTACTGGTGAGAAGTTTGAACGTCCAGTAACTGTTGGTTATATGTATATGCTCAAATTGAACCACTTAGTTGACGATAAAATGCATGCCCGTTCAACTGGATCTTATAGTTTAGTCACTCAGCAACCACTAGGTGGTAAGGCCCAATTTGGTGGTCAACGCTTTGGGGAAATGGAGGTCTGGGCGTTAGAAGCATATGGTGCAGCTTATACACTACAAGAGATGTTGACAGTGAAATCTGATGATGTAAATGGTCGGACGAAAATGTATAAAAATATCGTTAGTGGAACTCATCATATGGATCCAGGTACTCCAGAATCTTTCAATGTTATTATGAAAGAGATTCGTTCGTTGGGTATTAATATTGATTTAGACGAAGAATGATATTTTAAATTCTAAAGTACGCCCAAGTGCGGTGGAATTTTAAAAATTTTAACCGCACTTGAATAAGTTTAACTCCGATAGGAGCAGATCTGTGAAAGACTTAGTCAAGTTTTTAAAAGCACAATCAAAAACAAGTGAAGATTTTGATGTGATTAAAATTGGTTTAGCATCGCCAGACATGATTCGTTCATGGTCTTATGGTGAGGTTAAAAAGCCAGAAACTATCAATTACCGTACGTTTAAACCAGAACGAGACGGGCTTTTCTGTGCTAGAATTTTTGGACCAGTAAAAGATTATGAGTGTTTGTGTGGAAAATACAAGCGTCTCAAACACCGTGGTGTTATTTGTGAGAAATGTGGTGTTGAAGTAACACAAGCTAAAGTGCGTCGTGAACGTATGGGGCATATTGAGTTAGCCTCACCAGTAGCTCACATTTGGTTTTTAAAATCATTGCCATCTCGTATTGGTTTGTTATTAGATATGCCTTTGCGTGATATTGAACGAGTACTTTATTTTGAATCTTATATTGTAATAGAGCCAGGAATGACAGATCTTGAAAAAGGTCAGCTGTTAACTGAAGAACAATATATTGATGCTGAAGATCGTTGGGCTGATGAATTTGATGCGAAAATGGGAGCTGAAGCAATCCAAGCGTTGTTACGTGATATGGATTTGCAGCACGAATGTGAGAAATTGCGTGAAGAGCTACAAGAAACTAATTCGGAAACTAAGCGTAAAAAAATTACTAAGCGTCTGAAATTATTAGAAGCGTTTATTCAATCAGGTAATAAACCTGAGTGGATGGTAATGACTGTATTACCAGTGTTACCACCAGATTTACGTCCATTAGTTCCTCTCGATGGAGGACGTTTTGCTACTTCAGATTTGAATGATCTATATCGTAGAGTAATTAATCGTAATAATCGTTTAAAACGTTTATTAGATTTGATTGCACCAGATATTATCGTGCGTAATGAAAAGCGGATGCTACAAGAGTCTGTCGATGCATTATTAGATAATGGACGTCGTGGTCGAGCAATTACAGGTTCTAACCGCCGACCATTAAAATCGTTAGCTGATATGATTAAAGGTAAGCAAGGTCGTTTCCGTCAAAACTTGCTTGGAAAACGAGTAGACTATTCTGGTCGTTCTGTAATCACTGTAGGACCTTACTTGCATTTGCATCAATGTGGCTTACCGAAAAAAATGGCATTGGAATTGTTCCGTCCATTTATTTATTCAAAACTAGAAAGTCGTGGTTATGCTACAACAATCAAAGCTGCGAAAAAAATGGTTGAACGCGAAGAGGCTATTGTATGGGATATTTTAGCAGAGGTTATTCGTGAGCATCCAATTCTATTGAACCGTGCACCAACATTGCATCGTTTGGGGATTCAAGCGTTTGAACCAATTCTAATTGAAGGTAAAGCAATTCAGTTACATCCATTAGTTTGTGCGGCGTTTAACGCTGACTTCGATGGTGACCAAATGGCAGTTCATGTGCCATTAACGCTTGAAGCTCAATTAGAAGCTAGAGCTTTGATGATGTCAACTAACAATATTTTATCACCAGCAAATGGTGAACCTATCATTGTGCCTTCACAAGACGTGGTATTAGGTCTTTACTATATGACCCGTGAGAAAGTGAATGGTAAAGGTGAAGGAATGCTATTGCAAGACCCACGTGAAGCTGAAAAAGCATATTGCACAGGTCAAGTAGAGTTACATTCTCGAGTTAAAGTGCGGATTACCGAGTGGGTTAAAGATGCTTCAAATGAGTTGAAGCCAAAAACTGAGTTAGTAGATACTACTATTGGCCGTGCCATATTATGGATGATTGCACCTAAAGGTATGCCATTTAATTTGTTTAATCAAGCTTTAGGTAAAAAAGCAATTTCTAAATTGATTAATGAAAGCTATCGTCGCTTAGGCTTGAAAGCAAGTGTTATGTTTGCTGATAAAATAATGTATACGGGTTTTGCGTATGCTGCTCGCTCGGGATCCTCTGTCGGTATTGATGATATGGTTATCCCTGAGCAGAAATATAGCATTATTTCTGAAGCGGAAAAAGAAGTCGCTGAGATTCAAGACCAATTTAATTCAGGTTTAGTTACAGCTGGGGAGCGATACAATAAAGTAATCGATATTTGGGCTGCTGCTAATGATAAAGTCGCGAAAGCTATGATGACTAACTTAGAAACAGAAGAGGTTATCAATCGTGATGGTCAACCTGAAAAGCAAAAATCTTTTAACAGTATTTTCATGATGGCTGATTCTGGGGCTCGTGGTTCTGCTGCACAAATTCGTCAGCTAGCAGGAATGCGTGGTTTGATGGCTCGTCCAGATGGTTCAATTATTGAGACACCAATTACAGCAAACTTCCGTGAAGGATTGAACGTTTTACAATACTTTATTTCAACTCATGGGGCACGTAAAGGTTTAGCTGATACAGCGTTAAAAACTGCAAATTCAGGTTATTTGACTCGCCGTTTGGTTGATGTAGCACAAGACCTTGTTATTATTGAGGATGACTGTGGTACACATGAAGGTGTAGTAATGACCCCGCTCATTGAAGGTGGGGATGTGAAAGAGCCGTTACGTGAACGAGTATTGGGTCGAGTAGTTGCTGAAGATGTCTTGAAACCAGGTACGGGCGAAGTTCTTATTCCTCGTAATACGATGATTGATGAAAAACTTTGCGATTTAATTGATGAAAATTCAGTTGATACCATCAAAGTACGTTCAGTTGTAACTTGTGATACTGATTTTGGGGTTTGTGCAAAATGCTATGGTCGTGATTTGGCTCGTGGACACTTGATTAACCAAGGTGAGGCAGTAGGTGTTATTGCTGCACAATCTATCGGTGAACCTGGTACACAGTTAACCATGCGTACATTCCATATCGGTGGAGCTGCATCTGCAGCAGCTAAAGAATCTAGCATACAAGTAAAAAATACTGGTACTTTGCGTTTGGCTAATGTGAAATTCGTTACTAACAAAGACAATAAATTAGTACTAACTTCTCGTAATACAGAATTAACGATTATTGATGCTTTCGGACGTACTAAAGAACACTATAAAGTTCCTTATGGTGCGGTATTAAATAAAGCAGATGGACAAGAAGTTAATGCTGGTGAAACAGTAGCAAATTGGGATCCTCATACTATGCCTGTAGTTTCTGAGGTATCGGGTTTTGTTAAATTTGTAGATATTATCGATGGTTTAACTGTTACTCGTCAGACTGATGAATTAACGGGACTTTCCTCTATCGTAGTACAAGATGTAGGTGAACGTGCGACAGCTGGTAAAGATCTACGTCCTGCTTTGAAATTAGTTGATGCAAAAGGTAATGACATATTTATTCCAAACACTGATGTTATTGCTCAGTATTTCTTACCAGGTAAAGCTATTGTTACTTTAGATGATGGTGCAGAGGTTTCAATTGGGGAGCCTTTAGCTCGTATTCCTCAAGAGTCTGTTGGAACAAAAGATATTACTGGGGGTCTTCCACGCGTAGCGGATCTTTTCGAAGCACGTAAACCGAAAGAGCCAGCTATTTTAGCAGAGATTTCGGGTATTGTGTCTTTTGGTAAAGAAACGAAAGGTAAACGCCGTTTGTTAATTACCCCAGCAGAAGGTGATGTACATGAGGAAATGATTCCAAAATGGCGTCAACTCAATGTGTTTGAGGGAGAAATGGTACAGCGTGGAGATTTAATTTCTGATGGTGCAGAAACACCACATGACATTTTACGTTTACGTGGCGTTCATGCTGTAACTGATTATATCGTTAATGAAGTACAAGAAGTGTACCGCTTACAAGGGGTGAAAATTAACGATAAACATATTGAAGTTATTGTTCGCCAAATGTTGCGCAAGGCAATTATTACAAAAGCATACGACTCTGAGTTTTTAGAGGGTGAGCAAGTAGAAGTTGCAAGAGTGAAAATTGTCAATCGAAAACGTGCAATGGAAGGTAAGCCTTTAGTGGAATTTGAGCGAGAATTGCTTGGTATTACTAAAGCAAGTTTAGCAACAGAATCGTTTATTTCTGCTGCATCATTCCAAGAAACTACACGCGTGTTGACAGAAGCAGCTGTAGCAGGTAAACGTGATGAATTACGTGGATTAAAAGAAAATGTTATCGTGGGAAGATTAATTCCTGCTGGTACAGGTTTCGCTTATCACCAAAATCGACATAAAAATCGCTTGGCAAGTATTGTAACGGAGCCTCAAGTGAAATTGTCAGTTGCCGATGAAGAAGCGATAGCTTCTGAATTTACCGTAACCGCAGAAGATGCAACTGCATCATTGGCTGAAATGTTGAATATGGCAGATGAAGCTGAGTAAAAATTTGCTATAGTTTAAAACCCGAACTTAGTTAAGTTCGGGTTTTTTGTATGAATAATGTACTATAAAAATGAGATCTAAAAGTGCGGTTAATAAATTCGCAATTTTACTTACTGCATTTATATGTATAAAATACTGAACTTATAGAAGTTCATTTCTTGATAAAGAGCGGTGAAAATAAAGGAAATTTATGCAAAAACTGAAGCCTTCAGATAGTGGATTTTGGATTTTAACTCAAGCAAGTTGTGTTGCTATTGAAGCTGGTGATCTGCCTTTTGGAACAGCGTTAAAAATGGGCATTTGTGGCTTGCTAGGTAAAAAAATAGGTATGTGGAATGGGCAACCTGTATGGTGGGTAGAAGAATCAATATCGCAAAACTTTAATTATGTGTCATTGCGTAGCCTACTTCATTTACCAGAACAGCAGTTTTGTTTGTTGAATCGTGCTATTGGGCTTAATCATTTTTTTAAAACGCATCAATTCTGCGGGAAATGTGGAAGAAAAGTACAGTTTGTAAAAAATGAATGGGCAGTACAATGCGTTAATGAATCTTGTGGACAACGTTTTTATCCCGTTATTTGTCCATCAATTATTGTAGTAGTAAGGCGTGGACAAGAAATGTTATTAGTTAACCATTTAAGACATAAAGGTGGTATTTATACCGCAGTAGCAGGATTTGTAGAAATTGGTGAAACTTTTGAGCAATGTGTACAGCGAGAGGTTTTAGAAGAAACGGGGATCAAAATAAAAAATATTCGCTATTTTGGTAGTCAACCATGGTCTTTTCCAAATTCTCAAATGGTAGGATTTTTAGCTGATTATGATAGTGGGGAATTGAAATTTCAAGTAGATGAAATTTATGATGGAAAATGGCAACATTGTGATGATCCTTTTCCAGAATTGCCACCTAAAGGGACAATTGCATTACAGTTAATTGAAGCAACTGTAGCACTTTGTAAAATAGAAAAAATAAGTAAGGAAAAACAATGACAGTGTTAAAAAATGATCGCTATTTGAAAGCGTTATTACGTGAGCCAGTGGATATGACACCAATTTGGATGATGCGACAAGCAGGACGATATTTACCTGAGTATAAAGCCACTAGAGCATTAGCTGGTGACTTTATGTCTTTGTGTCGTAATGCAGAATTAGCCTGTGAAGTGACACTTCAACCTTTACGTCGTTATGAATTAGATGCTGCGATTTTATTTTCCGATATTTTAACTATTCCTGATGCGATGGGATTGGGATTGAGTTTTGGAGCTGGAGAAGGACCTAAATTTGCATATCCAGTAGATAGTCAAAGAGCGGTACAAAATTTACCAATACCTGATCCTGAGGACGAATTACAATATGTTATGAACGCTGTGCGAGTTATTCGAAGAGAACTCAAAGGAGATGTTCCATTAATTGGGTTCTCAGGTAGTCCTTGGACGTTGGCGACTTATATGGTAGAAGGTGGGAGCAGTAAATCTTTCACGAAAATAAAGAAAATGCTGTATTCTGAACCGCATTTATTGCATCAATTATTAGATAAGCTAGCTGAGTCGGTAATATTGTACTTAAATGCTCAAATTAAAGCGGGTAGTCAAGCTGTGATGATTTTTGATACTTGGGGTGGAGTGCTAGGACATCGTGAGTATAAAGACTTCTCTTTACAGTACATGCATAAAATTGTTGCTAATTTAGTTCGGGAAAATGAAGGTCGTAAAGTGCCAGTTACTTTGTTTACTAAAGGTGGCGGTGGGTGGTTGGAAGCTATCGCTGCAACTGGATGTGATGCGGTTGGTTTGGATTGGACTGTAAATCTAAGTGAAGCAAAAAGACGCATTGGTAATAAAGTAGCTCTTCAGGGCAATTTAGATCCTTCAGTGTTATATGCATCACCAGAGTATATAAAAATGGAAGTTAAGAAAATTTTATCTGACTTTGGACAAGGTAGTGGACATATTTTCAATTTAGGTCATGGGATTCATCAAGATGTTCCAGTACAGAATCCTAAAATTCTTGTTGATGCAGTTCATCAATATTCTAAAGCTTATCATCAACAAAGTGCGGTATAGTTTATGCAAAATCCTATTCATAAGAGATTGGCTAATCTTGAAAGCTGGCAACATTTGACTTTTATGGCATGTCTTTGTTCCAGAATGTATCCTAATTTTCATTTATTTTGCAAGGTGACAAATCAACCTGAAAAAGCGAAAATTTACTATTCTATTTTAAATTTAGTATGGGAATTCTTAACTGTTAAAGGTGCAAAAATCAATTTTGAAAACCAATTAGAAAAGTTAGAAAATATTATTCCAAATATTAACGACTATGATTTTTACGGCATTTTTCCTGCAATTGATTCATGTGAATCGCTTGCTGAAACATTGCATAGTATCATCGCAGGCTCAACGTTAGAACAAGCGATAAGAATCAGTCAGATTTCATTGCATACTGTTGCTAGTATGCTAGAAATGGAATCCGATCACGAATTGTCAGAGCAAGAATTGAGAAACTCAGAAGCAATTCAACAAGAATTAGACCTCCAATGGCAAATTTACCGTATTTTACGAGCGTGTGAAAAACGTGATATTGAACTGATTTTAGATTTGAAAAGTGAGCTAGTGAACAGTAGAATTTCAAATATTGGAGTAGAAATTAAACAATAATGTGATTTAGTTAGCAAATTTTATATATAGTGCTTTAGTTTATATAAAATTTAGATTATCCTTTATAAGACTATGGTTACAGTAGTTATGGTTCTCAGGCAATCATATTGTTGTTGTGATGCCGTTAATTTAAATAAAATAGAAGGTACAAATTTATGAACAAAACAGATTTAATTGAGGCAATTGCAGAATCTGCTGACTTAACTAAAAAACAAGCAAAAGTAGCATTAGAAGCTACGTTAGAGGCTATTACGGCAAGTCTAAAATCAGGCGACACTGTTCAATTAATCGGCTTTGGAACATTCAAAGTAAATGAACGTAAAGCACGCACTGGTCGTAACCCACAAACAGGAAAAGAAATTCAAATTCCAGCCTCTAAAGTACCTGCGTTTGTTGCTGGCAAAGCGTTAAAAGATTCTGTCAAATAAGAAAACCTATTAATTATAATGACCCCCTAAATTATAGGGGGTTTTTGTTATGATAAAATTATTAGCGTTATTGCTTTACTTTTCAAAAATACTCTATTTTATGAAGTTTTTTATTTACTTTGAATGTCAATATCTATAATCTTGCGAAAGGAGATTAATTGTCCTGCAAATTATTGTGTAAGTGCGGTTTATCATTTTATTTTTAAAAGGAAAAAGTTATGTGTGGTATTGTTGGTGCTGTTGCACAGCGTGACGTGGCTGAAATTTTAATCAACGGATTACATCGTTTGGAGTATAGAGGATATGATTCAGCGGGATTAGCTGTAGTAAATGAAAAAAATGAGTTGCAACATGTTCGACGTCTTGGAAAAGTAAAAGCATTAGATGAAGCTGTTGAACAAACTCCACTCCTAGGAGGGACAGGTATTGCCCACACTCGTTGGGCAACTCACGGCGAACCCTCTGAAGCCAATGCACACCCTCATCTATCAGGCAATTTTGCAGTAGTACATAACGGTATCATTGAAAATTATGAAGAACTACGACAACTTTTAATTGAACGAGGATATATTTTTCTTTCACAAACAGATACTGAAGTTATTGTGCATTTGATTCATTGGGAAATGCAGAATACTAATAATCTACTACATGCAGTGAAACAAGTAGTTTCACAGCTAACAGGTGCATATGGTATGGTTGTTATGGACAAAAATGATCCAAGCCATTTAGTTGCAGCACGTTCAGGTAGTCCTTTGGTGATTGGTTTAGGGATTGGTGAAAACTTTTTGGCTTCTGATCAATTAGCATTATTAAGTGTAACTAGACGTTTTATTTTTTTAGAAGAGGGAGACATCGCTGAAATTACTCGCCGTACTGTAGCAATTTATGATGCTACGGGACAAAGAGTTGAACGTGTAGTTCATGAGTCTAATTTGGAAAATGATGCTACCGAAAAAGGGAAATTTCGTCATTTCATGCAAAAAGAAATTTTTGAACAACCTACCGCACTAATTAATACAATGGAGGGTCGAATCAATCATAACAATGTTATTATTGAAAGTATTGGTAATGGAGCAAAAGATATATTGAAGAACGTAGAGCACGTACAGATTGTTGCTTGTGGTACTTCTTACAATTCTGGTATGGTTGCTCGTTATTGGTTTGAATCTTTAGCTGGAATTAGTTGCGATGTAGAAATTGCTTCGGAATTTCGCTATCGAAAATTCGTTACTCGTCCAAATAGTTTATTATTAACGCTTTCTCAATCAGGTGAAACAGCGGATACATTAGCTGCATTACGTCTAGCAAAGAAAAAAGGGTATATGGCAACAATGACAATTTGCAATGTTGCAGGCTCTTCTCTAGTACGTGAATCAGATCTTGCTTTCATGACTCGTGCTGGAGTAGAAATTGGTGTGGCCTCAACTAAAGCATTTACTACACAGTTAGCTACGATGTTGATATTAGTGGCAGTAATTGGAAAATTAAATGGACGTATTAATGATGAAAAAGAGAAAGAAATTGTAAATGCTTTACAATCTGTACCAAGTGAAATTGAAAAAGCTTTGATCTTTGATAAAAAGATCGAAAAACTGGCTGAAGATTTTGCAGAAAAACATCATACTCTCTTTTTGGGGCGAGGAGAGTTCTATCCAATAGCAATGGAAGCTGCTCTTAAATTGAAGGAAATTTCTTATATTCATGCAGAAGCTTATGCTGCTGGTGAATTAAAACATGGACCATTGGCACTGATTGATGGAGATATGCCCGTCATTGTTGTTGCACCGACGAATGACTTATTAGAAAAATTGAAGTCTAATATTGAAGAAGTAAGGGCTAGAGGCGGACAATTATATGTATTTGCAGATAAAGAAGCAGGATTCATTGAGACTGACGGAATGAAAATTATTACAATGCTTACAGTAAATGAAATAGTTGCACCTATATTTTACACTATCCCAATGCAGCTATTGGCATATCATGTAGCTCTTATTAAAGGAACAGATGTCGATCAACCTCGCAATTTAGCAAAATCAGTAACAGTGGAATAGAGTTTCAAGTTTTTATATAAGCGTGAGTGAAGGAAATTTTTCCTGTAATTGATTAAATACTACTAACATTTATTCACGGTGTTTTAGTTGCGAAAAGAGTTTAAATTCGTTACACTACGCCGTGATTTTTTCAATCAACCTTTCAAATTAACTTTAAATGCTATCTGTGAATAGCAAAAGGATTTCATATGACAAATAATTATGGCTGGAAAGCTTTATTGGGATCTGTTGTGGGCTACGCAATGGACGGTTTCGATTTACTCATTCTTGGTTTTATGTTAACGGCAATTTCTACTGATCTAGCATTGTCACCAGCTCAAGCAGGCTCACTTGTTACTTGGACTTTAATTGGAGCAGTAGTTGGCGGTATTGTATTCGGTACTTTAAGTGATCGTTATGGACGAGTGAGAGTATTAACTTGGACGATAGTTCTTTTTGCAGTATTTACAGGACTGTGTGCTTTTTCTCAAGGGTATTGGGATTTACTAATTTATCGTACTGTTGCAGGTATTGGTTTAGGCGGTGAATTTGGCATAGGAATGGCATTAGCAATAGAAGCTTGGCCAGCACGTCATCGAGCAAGAGCAGCTTCTTACGTAGCTTTAGGGTGGCAACTAGGCGTTTTAGTGGCTACTTTATTAACCCCGTTATTGTTACCTATAATTGGTTGGCGTGGTATGTTTATTGTTGGTATTTTCCCTGCATTTGTAGCTTGGATTTTACGCTCAAAGTTACATGAACCTAAGATATTTTTACAAAGACGTACCGCACTTCAATTAGAAAAAGAAAAATTATCTAATTTTGATTCTTTTAAATTACTAATAAAGGACAAAGCGACAATAAAAATAAGTATCGGTGTAGCTATTTTAACGTCAGTACAAAATTTTGGTTATTACGGGATTATGATTTGGATGCCGAATTTTCTTGCCAATCAGCTTGGATTTAGTCTAACCAAATCTGGACTTTGGACTGCGATAACAGTTTGTGGCATGATGGGGGGAATTTGGATATTTGGACAAATTGCGGATAGATTTGGGCGTAAGCCAAGCTTTATTTTGTTTCAATTTGGTGCTGTGATTAGTATTGTCGTCTATTCCCAATTAACTAATCCAGTTGCGATGTTAGCTTCAGGAGCTTTCTTAGGTATGTTCGTAAATGGTATGATGGGAGGCTACGGAGCCTTAATGGCGGAAGCTTATCCGACTCAAGCTAGAGCAACGGCACAAAATGTTCTTTTTAACTTTGGGAGAGCTGTGGGTGGTTTTGGTCCTATTGTTGTTGGTACTTTAGTGTCTGCTTATTCTTTTTCTCTTGCTATTGGTTTTTTAGCTTTAATTTATGTAATTGATATGATTGCAACTTTATATTTAATCCCCGAATTAAAAGGTAAGACTTTGGAGTAATTTGAGAAAACTAGAAAAATCCCCGTCTACTGACGGGGATTATCATTGAAAAAGTGCGGTATCAATTACCAACCTTTTACTACGCCATCTTTATAGAAAGAAGTTGCTTTTTGGAATACTTCTTCTGTTTGGAAAGCTTTTACAAAATCTTGTACTGCTTTGCTATCTTTGTTATCAGTACGTGCAACAATAATATTTACATATGGTGAATTTTTATCTTCTACAAATACACCATGATCATGACTATTTAAACCTAATTGACCAGCGTAAGTATTATTCACTACTGCGATATCTACATCATCTAAAGAACGTGCAGCAACAGAGGCATCAACTTCTTTTATTTTTAAATTTTTTGGATTTTCAACAATATCCAAAGAGGTGGAAAATAAATTAGTATTATCTTTCAATTTAATTAATCCTTGTTTCTCCAATAAAATCAAAGCACGAGCAAGGTTGCTTGGATCATTAGGAACAGCAATTACAGCACCATCTTTTAATTCACTTACGTTTTTAATTTTTTGTGAATATCCTGCTAGTGGGTATACAAAAGTATTACCAACAATAACTAAGTTATTGTAGCCATTTTCTTTTGAATCTCGATCAAGATAAGGTTTATGTTGGAAAATATTAATGTCTAGATCCCCTTTGCTTACAGCTGGATTTGGCATCGGATATTCGTTAAATTCTACAAACTCTACATCAAGATTATATTTTTCTTTTGCAATTTTAGCAGCGATTTCAGCAACTTGATGTTCTGGTCCAGACATTACTCCCACTCTGATTTTTTGTGCTGCAGGTTGTGGATTAGCTGTAGCAGTATCAGTTTTTTTGTCGTCTTTACAAGCAACTAATGCAAAAACAGAAGCGAGTGTTGCAATACCTAATAATTTTTTTAATTTCATAAAACGTCCTTCTTTTTAATGATTTGAATTAGCGGTGATCAAAATGTGCCGCCAGTTTATTGCCGTATCTCTCGCATATCATGACGATCAATACAATAATAATAGTTGAAACCCATAGTACATAAGGCATGTTACGGTGTAGACCATAAGAAATAGCCGTATTGCCTAGGCCTCCTCCGCCTACAGTTCCAGCCATCGCTGAATAGCCTATGAGAGTGATTAAAGTTAAAGTCATGGCTTTCAATAACATTGGTAAGGCCTCAGGTAAATAAAAGCGAGTTACTAATTGCCAGACACTTGTTCCCATTGCTTTTGCTGTTTCGGTTAAACCGCTGGGAATGTCTCCTAATGCATTTACTGTTAAGCGAGCGTAAAAAGGCAAAGCTGCTACGCTTAATGGAATAATAGCAGCGGTTGTGCCTAGCGTTGTTCCCACTAAAAAACGAGTGATAGGCATTAGGTCAAATAACAAGATAATAAACGGAATTGATCTTCCTACATTAATAATAATTTCTAAAGTGCGGTTAATTTTTTTGTTTTCTAAGGCTTGCCCAGTACGGGTAAGAAAATTCAATATACCTAGTGGCAAACCAAATAAAATAGCAAAGAAGGTAGCAAGTAAACTCATGTATATCGTTTCAAATGTACTCATTCCGATTAATTGCCAAATTTGCGGTGTAAGTTGACGAGAAAATTCGCTAGTAAATTCAGACCACATAACCTAATACCTCCACACGAACATTGTGTTCCATCAAATAAATTTTTGTTTGTGTAATGGAATCTTCATCGCCTTCAGCTTCTGCAATAGTAAAACCAAATTTAACTCCACCAGCGTAGTCAATTTGTGAAGTTAAAATACTCAATTCAATTCCAAATTTTTTTGAAGCCTGTGATAGTAATGGGGCATCAACAGAGCGTCCCGTAAATTCAAATTTAATAATCGGATAAGATTTACTATGTACTGGAGTAGGAGACAAGTTTTCAATATACTCATCAGGTAAATTGATATGAAAAGTAGAACGAATAAACTCCTGTGCTAGCTGAGTTTGTGGATTAGAAAAAATTTCACTCACAGAACCTTGCTCTATCAATTTTCCTTGATCAATTACGGCTACATGATCGCAGATACGTTTCACAACATCCATCTCATGAGTAATCAGCAAAATCGTTATGCCTAAAGTGCGGTTAATTTCTTTTAATAATTTTAAAATGGCTTGAGTTGTAGCTGGGTCTAAAGCACTAGTAGCTTCATCACAAAGCAACACTTTCGGGGCACTAGCTAAAGCACGGGCAATTGCTACTCGTTGTTTTTGACCGCCTGATAAATTGGCAGGATATGCATCATATTTATCTGTTAATCCAACAAGATCGAGTAATTTATTCACCTTTTCACGCGTTTGTGCTTTATTAACTCCAGCCAATTCTAGCGGTAATGCGACGTTGCCATACACAGTACGAGAGCTAAGTAAATTAAAGTGTTGAAAAATCATACCAATATTGCGTCGTTCTTGAATTAGCTGTCTATCTGCGAGTGAAGTGAGATCTTTACCATCAATAATGACAGAACCCGAAGTTGGTTTTTCTAATAAATTGACGCAACGAATCAGCGTGCTTTTACCTGCACCTGAAGCACCAATTACACCACATATTTTCCCTTTTGGTACATTTAAGCTGACATTATTAAGTGCGGTCAGCTTATTGCCTGAAATATCGAAAACTTTTGTAATATTTGTTAGCTTAATCATAGCCCTTATTTAACTCTATATTTTTTGAAGTATTTTAGACGTCTAGAATGCTATGTCAACCATTATTATTAAGATTTTTTATAATGTAGTGCTATTAGTCGGCTAGATATTGAGTAATAATATGCAAATATTAGGAGAAATCTAAGGATTAAGTATGAAAAAAGCAATTTTTTTAGATCGCGATGGTACATTAAATATTGATTATGGTTATGTACATGAGATTGATCAATTTCATTTCATTGAAGGTAGTATTGAGGCATTAAAAAAATTAAAAGAGTTGGGATATTTGCTAGTTTTAGTAACTAATCAGTCAGGCATTGCTAGAGGCTATTTTTCTGAAGATGAATTCCTAAAGTTGACAGAATGGATGGATTGGTCATTGGCAGATCGTGGAGTAGATTTAGATGGAATTTATTATTGCCCGCATCATCCTAATGGACATGGGAAATACAGCAAAAATTGCGATTGTCGTAAACCAGAATCGGGTATGTTATTGCAAGCAATTAAAGAACTAGAAATTGATCCTGAACAGTCTTTTATGGTGGGAGATAAAATTGAAGACTTGCAAGCTGGGTTAAATGCAAAAGTGCGGTATAACATTTTAGTGAAAACGGGAAAGCCAATTGATGATAAAAGTAAAGCGTTAGCCTATAGAATTATTGATAGTATTGCAGATTTACCTAATTTAATAAAAGAGTTAAACACACATTCAATTGATCAAAACTGAGGATCTTGCGTCTCTTGAAAGAGTTTTTTTAACGCTTGTAAATGAGTATCTCAGCCATCTGCAATAGTATAGAAATCCTCACCAGGTCGTTGAGTCACATTAGGAGCGTGATCTAATCCGCGAAATTTGATCGAGGCTTTAATTTCTTCATAAGCTGGATTTTTGGTTTTACGCGGATTACCATCGTAGGGTCTTAATTTGTCTAAGGTAACGACAATCAATTTTTTCTGAGTCTGCTGTTGACTATTAATTGGCGTGATCGTTTGTTGATAGTTAGGTGAATTATTCTGAATAGCAGGCACAGATAATTGAGCTAACATATCACGTTTTCTATCGGCTTTACTACGACCGCCGATGAGTCGATTTAATTTATCATTCATTTTTATATCTCTTTTTTAACCTTTGTTATATTTCTCGTTTTAATCTGTCATATTCATGAGGAGAGATATTCTCAAAGGCTGAGAACTCTCCTTTGAAATGCGTTAATACCGTACCGACAGGTCCGTTTCGTTGCTTTCCTATGATAATTTCAGCGATACCTTTTAACTCAGTATCCGTGTGATAGACCTCATCTCGATAAATAAACAAAATCATATCGGCATCTTGTTCTAATGCACCTGAGTCTCGTAAGTCAGAAGACATAGGGCGTTTATCGGCTCGTTGTTCTAAATTACGATTTAATTGAGAGAGAGCGATAACGGGACAATTCATTTCTTTTGCTAATGCTTTAAGGCTTCGTGAAATCATTGAAATTTCTAGATTACGGTTGTGACTGTCTTGAAGTTCAGGGACAGACATCAACTGCACGTAATCAATAATAATGATAGATGGCATACCATATTGACGAGCATTGTGACGAACTCAGGTGCGTAACATTTGAGGTGTCAAATAACTACTATCATCAATTAACAATCTATCCGACCAATGTGTACTGATATACCTCATTGCTTCCCCAATTTTTGCCCAGTCCACCTCACATAAGCTATTTGCTTGACGGATTTTTTGACTTGATATTCGAGCATGCATAGCAATGAAACGTTGCATTAATTGTTGAGCTGGCATTTCTAGACTAAAATATTGAGCGGGTTTATCAGGGATAGTGTTTAACGCAGTTTCAATAAATTTAAGTGATAGAGCGGTTTTCCCCATAGATGGACGAGCGGCTAATAAAATCAAATCGCCTTGTTGCCCACCTGCGGTATATTCATCTAATTTATCGATACCGAAAGAAACGCCAGTAACGAAAGAGTTACTTTCGCTACTCAGTGTCATTTGTTTTACCACAGCTTGTAATATCTCGCCAACATTAACCGTAGTATCTTGTTGAACATGGTTAAAAGTTAATTCTGTGAGAGTTTTTTCAGTGTGTTCAACTAAGGAATCAAGTTTTTCTTGAGAATTAACTTTAATCGATTCAGTACGTAAATGATTCCCTAAAGAGAAGAGTTCTCTTGCTTGAGCATCTCTTTTAACGATACCAGCATACGCTATGATATTGGCAGTACTAGGCGTATTGTTTGAAAGTTCTGCAAGATAAGCTAATCCGCCTAAATCGGTTAAAAGTGATTTTTCTTTTAAAGCACGCTCTAAAACTAAAATATCAACATGTTGGTTTTTCTCAAACATGGATTTCATTACAGCAAAAATCTTTTGATGCTGTACTAGGAAGAAGTTTTTTTCTTCTAGAATTAAGCTGATGTCATCCCACTTGTTATTTTCTAATAATAAACCACCTAGCACAGCTTGTTCAGCCTCAACAGAATGAGAGGGTAGTGTGATTTGATTTTTGTTATGGTTGACCATAAATTACTCCAATTTATTCCACAAATTCATCCCTAAGTTATTTCGTTATTTTTTAATAAATCTATCAGCCCATTGTGGAAACAATAGGGTGCAGAGTTGACGGATGTTTTCATCTTCTTTACTGCTGTGTATATGCACAGGTAAAGAACGGCTTGCCGCTTCTCGGTAAGCCACTCGGTTAGGAATGGTGAAATTAAGTAATTCAATATGTGGATTTGGTGTATTGGCAAAGATGTCATAGAGCGTTTCTACAATTTCTTTTGCATCTTTGGTATGGTCTAAGCAGTTAATAACAGCTTTAAGTGGAGGAAGGGTTAGTCCATAATCGGTGAAGATTTCAAGGGATTGGTATAGATTCAATGTACCGCGTACAAATTCTCTTGCTGAAACCAATTCAGGTTTGATTGGCGATATAACTAAATCACTGGCAAGCACTGTCATGTCAACAGTAATACCTCTTGTGCCTCGAGTATCTATCATAATAAGTTCATAGTCTTCAATTTGATGGACTAATTTATTGAACAGTAACGCCCCTGCAGGATGATTTTTTAACTCAGTTGTTAAACGGTCATTTGGGTCGTTAGATTGAATAATATCAAGGTGAGTAAACTCAGTTTTAGAAATGAGTTGACTGTAGTGTAAATCAGGTCGATTAAATAGTTCATAAATACCATATGGTGATTTTAGTGACGCCACCTTTGGTGGACATGACAGAAGCGATTAAGGTGTTGTATTTTATGTACATACAAAATTCCTATAAGTTAGTTGGAACGTTATGATGTTTTATGTATACAACAGATTTAAGATGGTGCCCGAGGGCGGACTTGAACCGCCACGACTCGAAAGTCGAGGGATTTTAAATCCCTTGTGTCTACCGATTTCACCACTCGGGCAGAGTGATTGCTGACTTGGGTTACATTATGGAGGCGTGTCCCGGAGTCGAACCGAGCTACATGGATTTGCAATCCAGTGCATAACCGCTTTGCTAACACGCCGTAGCGTAAATTGGAGCGGGAAACGAGGCTCGAACTCGCGACCCCAACCTTGGCAAGGTTGTGCTCTACCAACTGAGCTATTCCCGCTTTTCGCTGCAACACATTCGCTGTCAGTGGCGTGCATTTTACTAACTTATAAAAATCTGTCAATGATTAAAATAAAAAAAAAGTTTAATTGCCTAAAAAAAATGCAAGAAAAATTAAATTGATTTAAAAAAAAGCAATTAATATCTAAATTTAATACAATTTTAAAAGTTTATTTAGCTTGTAATTTCAAAATATGTATTAAAAGATAAAATGCTCTTTAATCAATTTTAGGTTTATGACAGAATGACTAAGTTAGTCTAATGGTTTAAACTCAATAATTAATTGTAATTTTGGAGTATTTAGTGAGGTTATATGGCACAGCAGTATAATATTGAAACATTACTGGCTCAGGCTGGTAATAGAACAGATGAACGAACAGGGGCAGTTTCTACGCCTATTTTTCTTTCAACAGCTTATGGACACAAAGGGATCGGAGAGAGTACAGGATTTGATTATACAAGAACTAAAAATCCTACTCGTACAGTTTTAGAAGAAACTATTGCAACTCTTGAAGGAGGGGATAAGGGATTTGCTTGTGCATCAGGTATGGCTGCAATTCAAATCTTAATGTCGTTATTTGCAGCTCCAGATGAGTGGATTGTATCTAGTGATGTTTACGGTGGAACATACCGTTTGCTAGATTTTGCTTATAAAAATACACACGGAGTAAAGCCTGTTTATGTAAATACTGCTTCTGCTACTGAAATTGAAAGAGCTATTACTAAAAATACAAAAGCTATTTTTATTGAAACACCTTCTAATCCACTGATGGAAGAATGTGATGTGGCACTGATTTCTAGAATAGCTAAAAAACATAATTTGTTATTAATTGTAGATAATACTTTTTTAACTCCAGTATTATTTCGTCCAATAGAACATGGTGCAGATATTGTGATCCATAGTGGTACAAAGTATCTCGCAGGTCATAATGATGCCTTAGTCGGGCTTATAGTGGCAAAAGGAGAAACATTATGCGAACGATTATCCTACATTCAAAATGGGGCTGGTGCGGTTTTATCTCCCTTTGATAGCTGGTTGACTATTCGTGGTATGAAAACGCTAGCTTTACGTATGGAACGTCATCAAAAAAATGCGACGGCGTTGACAGCATTTTTAAAATCTCAACCACAAGTTAAAGATGTGCTTTACCCAAATAAAGGCGGGATGCTTTCTTTCCGTTTACTGAATGAGAAGTGGGTAAACCCATTTTTAAAATCAATAAAATTAATTACTTTTGCTGAAAGTCTTGGGGGGAGCGAGAGTTTTATTACTTATCCAGCAACTCAGACCCATATGGATATACCTGAGGCAGAACGAATTGCTCGGGGAATTTGTAATTGTTTGTTACGATTTTCAGTAGGTTTAGAAAATGTGGAAGATATTAAGGCGGATTTACTACAAGCATTTGCTCGATTAGATTAAAAAAGTGCGGTCATTTTTACAAAAATTTAACTTGAATTGTTAATTTAGTATTGTAAATTTAACTTTTAGCAATTAAAGTGATTTGTATTCGATATATGATCTTTGTGTTATCATAATCGTAGGTAGTTATAATAATGTAAAAAGCTAATAAGATGATATATCTTATAGACAGGAGAATAGAAAATGAGTGAAGTTTTACATGTTACAGATGCATCATTTGAAAGTGATGTATTGAGATCTGATATTCCCGTATTGTTAGACTTTTGGGCCCCTTGGTGCTCACCTTGTCGTATGATTGGACCAATTTTAGATGAGCTTGCAGTGGAATTAAATGGTAAAGTAAAAATTGCAAAGATCAATATTGATGAAAATCAAGCTGTACCAGCTAAATTTGGTGTTCGTAGTATTCCAACTCTTCTTCTTTTTAAAGAAGGTAAAGTTGTTGCAACTCAAGTTGGTGCATTGCCAAAAAATCAATTATCAGCTTTTATTAGTCAGAATATATAATCAATATTAGTAGAAATCCCATTGTATGATGGGATTTTTACGTCTTTTCTATTTAGCAATAATTTATACAGTAAATCTAGTTAATATATTTCAATTTAAGATAACTCTCTTTCAGTATTTTTAATCAAAATTTTGATCAAAAGCAAAGAATGTGAAGATAATACTGAAACTAATTTATATTTTTACTATTATTCTAATTGGTAAAACCTTTTTAATTTTATCTTTTTGTTTTTAATAGTAAAAGTTCTCATTCTTAATTATTTATGTGTCAGTAATTTTAATGAGAATAGTTTAGTTAGTTTTCTATGGGGTGATTATCGTGAATATACTAAATAAAGTTATTGCTATGATTTTAGCTGGAACTAGCTTTTTGATTGTGCAACAAGCGATTGCTGAAGATAAAAGTGTCTCGGAGCGTAGAGCTCCAACTAAGGCTGAAATGACTAAACCTAATCAAAATTTAATCATTGAAGCCAATAATTCGTTGTTTGCTTCAAAATATCCTAAGCAATATCAAGGCTGGTCTGATACGGCAAAATCTAATGAAATTGTATCCGCACTTGAAGAAAATCCTCGTCTGATTGTATTGTGGGGAGGATATGGTTTTGCTAAAGCTTATAATAAACCTCGAGGACACTTTTATACTATTACTGATGTAAGAAATATTTTACGAACAGGTGCTCCAGTTGATGATAAAACAGGTCCAATGCCAATGGCTTGTTGGACTTGTAAAGGTCCAGATGTACCTCGCTTAATTGCAGAGTGGGGTGAAGAAGAATACTTTAGAGGAAAGTGGGCAAGAGGCGGTGGAGAAATCGTTAATTCAATTGGTTGTGCAGATTGTCACGATACTAAATCAAAAGACTTTGCTGAGGGTAAGCCCGCATTACGTATTGCTCGTCCTCATGTGGCACGTGCTTTAGATATTATTGGCAAAGAGTTTACTATGTCGACGAAAAGCGATAAGCGTGCAGCAGTTTGTGCCAATTGTCACGTAGAATATTATTTTGATAAAGCACAGGCTAACAATGTGGTGTTTCCTTGGATGAAAGGTGTTGATGTGGATAGCATGGAAAAATATTATGACGAGATTGAGTTTTTCGATTGGAAACATTCTCTTTCAAAAGCTCCAATGCTTAAAACACAGCATCCTGATTATGAGACTTGGTTAATGGGAACGCATGGTAAAAATGGAGTGACGTGTGCAGATTGCCATATGCCGAAAGTACAAGGAGCTGATGGCAAAGTTTATACAGATCACAAAATTGGTAACCCATTTGATAATTTTGAAAATACTTGTTCAAATTGCCACGACCAAAGCAAAGAAACTTTACGTAAAGTTATTTCGGATCATAAAAAAGACATAAAAGATGTGATGTCTAAATTAGAAGATCAGATTGTAAAAGCTCATTTTGAAGCAAAAGCCGCTTGGGATGCAGGTGCAACAGAAGAGGAAATGAAAGAAGCATTGAAAGCTATTCGCCATGCACAATGGCGTTGGGATTATTCTGCAGCTAGTCACGGTGGTCATATGCATGCTCCTGATATTATTTTGAAAGTGATTGCAAGTGGCTTAGATCGTGCAGTTGACGCTAGAGCAAAATTAGCATTGGTTTTAGCAAAACATGGTGTACAGCAACCAATTGACTACCCTGACATTTCCACCGCAGAAAAAGCGTGGAAAGTAATGGGTGTTGACATTGAAAAAGAGAGAGCTAATAAAGAAAAATTTTTGAAAGAAATTGTACCTCAATGGAATAAATATGCGTTGGAAAAAGGTTTAATTTTAGAAGTACCACCAGCGAAATAATGTGAGAAGTGACCGCACTTTATTTAGATATAGAATAAAAAAAGAGCGGTCTATCATTGAATGATATTTGAGGTAATCAAAATGAACGTTACAGTAAAAATTATGCTAAAGCTGATAGTATTGCTTTCTCTATTTACTTTTGTTTTACCAGTAAGTGGAGAGTTGATTTACCATCCAACTTTAGAAAATCAACGTAATCCAAATGACTATTGTGCTAAATGTCATAAATTCGATGCTAATAGTGAACAATTTGGTGGTGATTTACATTTCGGTAAATTTAATGGAATCCACTTGTCAAAAAGCAATCCTGCAACAGGCAAGCAAATTACTTGTATAAGTTGTCATGGTAATATTTCGGAGAAGCATCGTCTCGGAACCAAAGATGTGATGCGTTTTGAGAGCGATATTTTCAATAAAAAAACACCGATGTTTTCAGTAGAAGAGCAAAATCAAGTTTGTTTTTCGTGTCATCAACCCGATAATTTACGTGAAAAATTTTGGGCTCACGATGTTCATGCTATGAAATTGCCTTGTGCTGCTTGCCATTCATTGCATCAAAAAGAAGATCCTGTGCAAAAATTAGAAAAAAAAGAGCGGGTTAAAATATGTGTTGATTGCCATAGCAAACAGCAACAACATCATAACCAAGACCAACTTACAATAACCGAACAAAAGGATAAAAAATGACTATTTGCTCACGCCGAAATTTTGTTTCTGGCATGGGAGCTTTAATCCTGATGACGGGAACAACAATAAAATCAGTTGCACAAAATGAAAAATCATTAAAAACTGTTCGTTATGCTATGGTGCATGATGAAACAGCTTGTATTGGTTGTACTGCTTGTATGGATGCTTGTCGAAAAGTGAATTCTGTACCTGAAGGCGTTTCACGTTTGGAAATTATTCGGAGTCAGCCTTATAGTGAATTTCCTCACGTAAAATATGAATTTTTCCGCCATTCTTGTCAGCATTGCAGTAATGCTCCTTGTGTTTCAGTGTGTCCTACAGGTGCCTCCTACATTGATAAACAGACGGGTATTGTAGATGTTAATAGAGATTTGTGTGTAGGTTGTCAATACTGTATAGTTGTTTGTCCATATCGTGTACGTTTTATTCACCCAGTACACAAGTCAGCAGATAAGTGTAATTTCTGTCGAGACACCAATTTAGCCAAAGGAAAGCAACCTGCTTGCGTAGAATCTTGTCCAACTAATGCTTTAACTTTTGGTGATATTAATGATCCGAATAGTTCGATTTCATTGAAATTGAAAACGACACAGAATTACCGCACAAAAGTAGAACTTGGTACACAACCTAATCTTTATCATATTCCATCTAAAGAAGGGGAGATTAGACGATGAGCAACGTATTTGATTTTCCATCTTTAGTGTGGGATGCACCAATTGCTTTATATTTGTTTTTACTAGGAATCTCAGCGGGAGCAGTGACTATTACTATTTTATTGAAACGTAGTGGAATAGCGGGTGAAAACCCTGCTGAAAATGCGGTATTACGTTGTAATGCTTGGCTTGCACCAACAACTATTATTATTGGTTTACTGCTATTGATTTTTCATTTGACTAAGCCTTGGACATTTTGGTATTTAATGTTTAATTATCATCGCACTTCAATTATGTCAGTAGGGGTAATGCTGTTCCAACTATATATGCTATTTTTAATCATATGGCTTGCTATTATTTTTAAAAATAACTTATTTCTATTTCTTTATAGATTTTTCCCTAATGTTGCAAAATTAACTATTAAAATTATTGATCTTGCCGCTAAATTTACTAATTTAATTGAAATTATTACATTATTATTAAGTATTGCATTAGGGGCTTATACAGGATTTTTACTTTCCGCTTTAATTAGTTATCCGATGTTAAATAGCCCTGTTTTGCCTGTATTATTTCTTGTTTCGGGAACATCTTCAGGTATTACTGCTTTAATTTTTTGTACTTTGTTATTTAGTAAAGAAAAATCAGCGACAAGTTCTATTTCTATTGCTTTTTTACATAAATACGAAAATCCACTTGTTTTTGCAGAAATTTTCCTATTATTTGCTTTCTTTTTTGGGTTATATCTTGGTGGGGGGCAAAAAACTGTCGCGTTTTATACCGCACTTAGTGGTGGATTTTGGGCTTCTGTATTTTGGATTGGTGTGGTTGGATTGGGAATTATCATACCACTATTGCTAAATATGATAATAAAAGATGAAACTAAACACAGCAAAGGATTTATGTTATTGCATTCAGGGTTGGGGTTATTGGGTGTGCTTTGCTTGCGGTTCTTCATTCTTTATGCGGGACAGATGACTCTAGTGTAAGTGATAGAAAATCCGATATTTAAGTATCGGATTTCACTCTAAATTAATTTTTATGTTCTTTAGCATACTTTCACTGGCTTTAAAAGGAGATTAACAGAAATCTATGTTACCTGAGTTTGCTTTTATCTCGCTTTTGTTTGCACTATTTTCTTCATTGCTACTTGCTATAGTTCCACAAATAGGGATTTGGCGAAACGATGCTAGACTGATGTCTTTAGCATGGCAGTTTAGCTATATTTTCACAATTTCCACCGCACTTTCACTATTTTTATTAGTGTACTCTTTTACGATAGATGATTTTTCTGTTCTCTATGTTTCCTCACATTCTAACTCTCAATTACCTTTATTATTCAAAATTGCCGCCACTTGGGGTGGGCATGAAGGTTCAATGCTATTTTGGCTATTTTCTTTATCGCTATGGCTTAGTAGTTTTGCTTTTTTTAGTCGAAAAATAGATCCTATTATTGCGAGTCAGACTCTTGCAATTTTAGGTTTGATTTGTTTTGGATTTACATTGTTTATTTTATTTTTTTCTAGCCCTTTTGACCGCACTTTTCCTGCTCTTATTGAAGGGAGAGATCTTAATCCAATGTTACAAGACATAGGGCTAGTGTTTCATCCACCATTGCTTTATATTGGTTATGTAGGGTTTGCAATAAACTTTTCACTGACACTCGCCGCCTTATTAAATGGCGGTTTTAGTAGCGTAATTGCACGATATATGCGTAGTTGGGTGCTTGTTTCTTGGTTATTTTTAACACTAGGTATAATGTTAGGATCTTGGTGGGCGTATTATGAATTAGGTTGGGGAGGCTGGTGGTTCTGGGATCCCGTAGAAAATGTATCTTTAATGCCTTGGTTACTTGGTTTAGGTTTATTCCATAGCTTGTCCATAATAGAAAAGAAAGGAATTTTTAGCTATTGGACGGTACTATTTTCACTTGCTAGTTTTATATTTAGCTTACTTGGTACTTTCGTTGTTCGTTCTGGTGTATTGAATTCTATTCATGCTTTTGCTATAGATGCAGAACGTGGTATAGCATTATTGACGTTATTTTTCTTATTAACTTTTATTTCTCTCAGTATATTTGCATTAAAAATAAATATTAAATCGAATACAGTAAAATTTAGTTGGTTTTCGATAGAACTATTTATATTAATTAGTAATTTAATTTTTAGTATTGCTACAGTAACTGTATTTCTTGGTACATTTTATCCAATGTTTTTTATGGCTGTTGGATGGGGGAGAATATCTGTTGGTGCCCCTTATTTTAATTCTATATTTTTACCATTGATCGTAATTAATTCTATTATAATGATTATTGTTTCTCATCTGTTTTTTAGTAAAAATAATCGAACTTTATTCGTAAAAAGTTTTATTTCATCAATAGCTTCTATATTATTAAGTTATTTATTAATTAAATATAATGTCCAACAAAATACAGAATTAAAATTTAATATTGTAGCATTCATTTTTATTGTATTAGCAATATGGTTGTTACTAAATCATTTATGGATAATTCAGCGTAAAATAACATTTAAAAAGTTGGGGCTAGTTTTTGCTCATTGTGGTGTTTCTATTTCTATTATCGGAGCAATAATGTCTAGTTATTTTGGAAGTGAAATAGGAGTAAGGTTATCACCAAATGAACATTGTAAACTAGCAGGATATGAATTCCATTATCAAGGATTTACTAATGAAATAGGCGAAAATTATACTGCAGAGAAAGCTCATTTTGCTGTTTATAAAAATAATCAACTTATTACAAAACTTTATCCTGAAAAACGTTATTATGACGCACGTAATATGAATATGTCAGAAGTAGCATTATCGTGGGGATTTTTAGGTGATATTTATATTGTGATGGGGGATAAACTAGGCAGTGGTACTTTCTCATTTAAATTACATTATAAGCCCTTTGTTCGTTGGCTATGGATTGGTGGAATTCTAATGTCATTAGGTGCATTTTTTGCAACTTTAGGATTAAAAAAGAAACAAAATTGTTTTAGTTATGAATAAAAAAATTATATTGTTTTTTCCCTTATTAATAGCAGTGTTTTTATGTGAGTTATTATTTTTAGGATTAAAAAATGATCCTAAAAATATTGACTCTGCTTTAGTTGGAAAGTCTGTTCCTGAATTTGATCAAACGAGTTTATTACAACCTTGGAAAGTTATTTCTAATCAAGATCTGCCAAAACAATATTTTTTGATTAATGTGTGGGGGACTTGGTGTCATTATTGTCTTAAAGAGCATCGTTTTTTATTAGAATTAAATAAACAAGGTATACAAATTATTGGGGTGAATTATCGGGATAAATTACAAAGTGCGGTGCAAATGTTAGAAAATTTAGGTAATCCATTTGTTTTAACAATTAATGATAGCGAAGGCAAGTTAGCAATGAAATTAGGCGTTAATGGCACACCTGAAACTTATTTAGTTGATAGTAATCATATTATTCGTTACCGATATTCTGGTGAGCTAACTCCACAAATCTGGCAACAAAAATTTATACCAAAAATTGAAAAATTAACTGATTAATATCCATTATAAAATATGCAAAGATTTATTATATTAATTTTTACTTTATTTAGTTTACTTTGTCATGCTGAGATAGTAGATACATATCAATTTAATTCAGCACAAAATAGAATAAGAGCGGTGGATTTAGCGAAATCTTTACGATGTCCACAGTGTCAGAATCAAAATCTTGTTGAATCTAATTCCCCTATTGCTTCAGACTTGCGTATTGAAGTTTATAAAATGGTGGATGAAGGGAAAACAAATGAAGAAATTATTGATATAATGGTAACTAGATTTGGTGATTTCGTACGCTATAATCCTCCACTTAAAGCGACAACTATAATATTATGGATATTACCACTGATTCTATTCATCATAGGAATAATGAGCTTATTTTATTATGTTAAAGATAATAAAAAATTAAATCAAAATAATGAGAATGCTCAGTATTTATTATATAAAAATCTACAGTTTTCAAAATCCTCTATAACAAAAAATAAAGTAAATTTATTATTTTTGATTCTTATTTTACTACCTTTTATTTATTATTTTTCTTTAGACCGTTTTGAATTAGTGCAGAATGCGAAGAGCAAGTTTTTTGATGATAAACAGAGATTTGAACAGATGAAGATAAATAATGAAAATGATAGTTATATTATAAAATTGCAGAATAAGTTAAGAGAAAATCCAAATGATGACAAAAAGTGGTTTGAATTAGCTGAAGTGCATATGCAAAATAATGAGTTTGATTATGCTTTAATTGCTTATAAAAATGTAGCTAAAATAGTCGGATTTAATGCTGAAATTGCAGGTAAAATTGCAACCTCTCTCTATTATAAAAATAAACAGAATATTAATACAGAAATAAAACAATATATTGATTTTGCACTCAATTCTGATAGTAATGAAGTCGCAAGTTTATCTTTACTAGCAAGTGATGCTTTTTTAAAACAAGACTATAATGAAGCGATCAAATTATGGCAAAAAATTTTAGATAGTGGAAAATCTAGCATTAATCGTCGTGCGATTGTTGAAAGCATGAAAATGGCGGAAAGTTTGCAAAATAATTTTAAAAACTGACCGCACTTTTAGAGAGTTAAAAATCTTTTTCAAATAATAGATTAATTTGCTGTTTTTTGAAACTGTAAAAATCAGGTATTGTAGAGCGAGTTTTGTGATATTTATATTGTATCTTTGGTACAACTCCAAAAATAGAAAAGTCTCTTTTCCATATATTCAACGTTAAGTCATATTCTGTATCAAAGCGTTTTTTATTAAATAGATATTCTTTTTCTTTAAAAAAACGTTTAGCAAATTGTATGCCGATTTTAGTAGAAACATAGTAATCCCAATCCTGTTTCCAGCCCATACGGATAGCATATCGTCGAGATTTTTCCTGAAGATTTATTGTATTATCTAATAGCACATCACTTCCAATATAAAAATATTTTTTACTATCTGCTAAATAGACTAATGTAGTGGAATAGAGCTGCTTATAGTGTGGGTTACTTTTATTTTTATAATTAGTTTTAGTATATTCAAATGCAAATGAAGACTGCCATTTATTCGCTAATTTAATATCATTTTCAAAGCGTAATCCATAGGAATGACTATATTGTTTTTGATCAAACCAGCGTTTCTCAAATAAAGGTGATATAGACATACGATTTTTAGCGTTTTGGTATTGATAACCAACTAATGCTCGATTTTCAATATCATTATATTTTTTATTATTCCAATAATATTTTCCTGATAGTAAATTATTGAATAAAAATTTTTGATGATCGGCAATATTGAATGATTTTTCTAAATTAATGTAATAAGCAAATCCTTTACCTTTTTGTGGCAAACTGTCGGGGCTTTTATTAAATCTTCGGTTGGCAAGATAAATATAAGGTTGTGATGAAGCGTTATTAATATTATTTTCATTTAAAAAATTAACACCCATTTCAAAATCAAATTCATTATCTTGTTGTATAGCATATTGATAAGCTGCAATACGTTTTTGAATAAAATATGGTAGTTTTTGTTGTTGTAGTTGAGAGAAATTCTGTTTAGCTGAATTAAACGATTTGTCTTCAAATTGCCATTGAGCTAGTTTATAACGAATTTTATTGATATTAGGATATTTTTCTAATAATTTTTGATAAATATTAATAGCTTCAGTGTAGTCTTGTTGATAATGGGCATATTCCCCTAAAGCATAATCTATTAGAATAGGATCATGATATTGGTATTTTTTATACATAGCAACTAAATCGGGAATTAATTCTGGTCTGTTCTTATCAATAGCAAGATTTAAAAAATAATGAATTAGCTGTGGATTCTTAGCCAATTGCTGATCGCTAATTTCAATTTCCTCATCTCTTGAAATATCTTCTGTATCAACAGTTATTTTAGTTAGTTTAGGACTCGCCGAATTAACTTCTATTTCTTTAAGATCATTAAAATGTTTGTATTCAATTGATGAAATATTATTTTCTGCAAATAAAAAAGAAGAAAAGAATGTTGTTAAATATAGGATTTTATTTTTATAGTTCATTTTAATTCCAAACTAAATAAAAAAATAAAGTTCTCTCTTAATTAAAAGAGAGAACTTGTCAAAGAAAATTAAAATCTTAATTCACCACCGAGAATGAACGTTCTACCTCTTGCATAGTTAGTCACGTTTTCTTCACCTCTAATAGTATTTTGACTGTTTAATGGATCAATATATAGTTTATTAAATGCATTTTGTACGCTTGCTTTTAGCATTAAATTTTTATTTACTTTATATGTAGCATAAAAATCAACGATTATTGGACTTACTGGCAATTTTTCTTTTTCAATACTATATTTTCCATCTTCATTTGTCTCTACATATGGATTCAAACGATATGCTGTACCCATATATTTTAAAATACTGCCTAAAATTAGTTTTTGATTGAATAGTTTAAAACCAGTATCAAGCGAACCGTAATATTCAGGCAGTTCATAAATATCACCATAGCCAAATCCGTCAGTAGAAGCTTGTACTCCTAATGGTTGAGATGTTTTTTGATGACTATAAGTTAAATGACTAAAGAAATAGTAGTTATCATAATTTAGCTCTAACTCAATACCACTATGTTTTATTGGATCTAGTGAATTAACTGATATTTGGGCTTGAAAACCAGCAGGTCCAATATCATTAGGATCTTCAGTTAACTCATTTTTTTTACTGAGATGAAATGATTTTGAAAAAATATAATTTTCATATTTAGTGCGGTAATAAACGAGTTTAGCCCCTAGTTTATCATTTTCCGTGAACACGCCGTGTTTAAACGTATTAAAACCAACTTGGGCAGTCGTTGCTTTCTCAGGCTTTAAGAAAGGGTTCATTGAACCACCACCTTCATTATTGAAGAATATTTCTTGGATATTCGGCATACGAGTGGTTTTTGCATAACTCACAAACGGCTTAAACCAAGGTGATAATTCTACTGATAATTGAACAGAAGGGTTTAATGAATAATTAACCATTTTTACATTCCACGCTCCCATTGGGACACAAGAAATAGCCTCTTTAGTCGGACCAGTACATTCTGGTTTAAAGCCCGAAAAAATGGAGCGAGTATACAGTAATCCACCTTCAACGGTATAAATATCTTTTTCCCATTTTGATGATAAAAATGAGCTAAATATTTTTTGTTTTCCTGTTGGAGAAAATGGGGTGTGTTCAAGATTATCCTGATTTTTTCCTTTAGCAGAACGTGAGTAATCATTCGTGAAATAATTTGCACCATACTCTAAAGTCAGTTTTGAATCGTTGAAATTAAAGTAGCTTCTATTTTGTAAGTTAAAATAATATGAATTATTTTTAGTTGAACCGTCTGATAATTCCCATAGTAGTGAATCATCATCAAATTGTTGATCAGATTTAGTTTTAGATGCTAAAACTTCAAAATCAATTAAATCTGAATTAGGCGTATAATTATATTTGATTGAATAGGACTTGTTGATAATATCCCGTCCTCCAATATTACTCAAATAATCAACTCCACTAAGTAAAATATGCTGATCAGAGGTTGGATTAACTTCAACTTTCGCTAACCACGATTTAGGGCGTTGATCCATACGTTTATTATATTTGTTAATAGAAGCGTAAGTACCATCACCACGTTTGAAATTTGAGCCAATATGACGCTGACTATAAGCAACTAAAGCACCTACTGAACCTGTATCAGTAAACGCTTTAGTTTTTCCAGCGACGCCAAGCATACCGCTGTATCCAAGAGCATTTGTACCATATTGGAATCTGCTGATAACCCCCACTTTATTGCCAGCAAAAATAACATCATCAACACCGATAGTACGAAGTTGTGCACTACCCGCTAGTGAGTTTGTTCCTGCTGCACCCGAAGAAAATCCTTTGTGTACAGTTAAACTGGCTAAAAAATTAGGTTCAACCATTGTACCGAACTGGCTACTTGGTCCTAATCCACCTTCATCATTATCGTGATATCTACGATTTCCATTAGCAGAAGTACCAAAGAAAGTTTGTGGTACACCATCTACTAGGGTAGAAACGCGTCCCAGTCCAGTCATACCACGAACATTAATGCTTAACGTACCTTGTGTGGCATCCATATTGGTATAAACACCAGGTAATGAACGTACTACACTGTTTAAACTTTGCAGACGTTTATCTGAACCACGAACAACCACAGCCCCAGCCGTGTTAAAAGCTTTATCAGCTTTGTTATCGCTAATTTCCCCCGACACATCAATTTCGTCAATTTCAATATCAGTTTCTGCATAAGCAGCGCTATAAATACCGCTTAAAGTGGTCGCAATAAGGAGTGAGATAAAAGTTTTTTTCATTATTATTCCTAAATATTATTCAATTTATTGTTTAGTTTCTTCTGTTGCACCAAAGCTTGCGAAGCTATCGCCACCTTGAATTTCACCGACAACTTCTGTTGCTTCATTACCTGCAAAAATACCGCCCCAAACACCAGTGTCGCGATCTGAACCATTCATTTTTTTGTATTTGAAGCCTCCAGTATTTTTGCGGAAAGAAATCACACCATTTGCACTCTCAATTTTGGCTGGATTTAATGTAATATCTAAAGTGCGGTAAGTTTTTTTGATTTTTTCATTTTTAGCAACCATTTCGTCGTATTCTTCTTTAGATATTAGCGTTAAATCTCGGTCTCTGTCCGCTTCTTCTTGTTTTGTAGTGTATTCACTTAAATTTTCACCATCAAGCTTAGCTCTACTATCAAGTAATGCATCATCTCGTTTAGTTATTTTTCCACTTATTTCTAATTTGCTAAAATCTGCCGTTAATTCTAAGTCTGCTAAATGTACTTCTTTACTGTCTTTAGCTTTATTGGTAATAACATGCCCTTTATAAGTAGCTGTTCCTTTTGATTTTAATTCACTAATTGGTTTCGTAGTTGGTATTGCCACATAACCAGCTGCTAATCCATATACTTTTTCGCCTTGCACAGTTGATGGTGATTCTGATTTCCAAGTGAAATAAGTAGAGTCTTTTTGATTGACGAAATGAAATTTGTAACTTCCTTCTGTCCCATATTGCTGTAAAGTATCTTTATCAATTGTGCCAGTGTTCATAAAATCGGGGTTATAGCCTACTTCTTTTCGATCTTGTTCTTTGCGGAAGTCTTTGTTATTACCGAAACGCATATCACCATTTAAATAACCAGCGGCATTTTGGTCAGGTGAAATTTTTCCTCTTTGTTTTTCATTGTATGGGTCATTTACAGCAACATCACTAGAAGGTGGAAAGCCTGTAAGTTGTCGCCAAGTCACTTTTTTGCCTTCTTCTGAAAGTTTGTCTGAGGGTTCAGATGGGGTAGAAGGTTTATCAGAAGGTCCAGATGGTTGAGATGGTGGTGTTTGGCTAGGAGCTGGTGTGGATTGGTTACTAGAGCCTGAGCAAGCGGAGAGACCAAAAAGTGCGGTTAAAAAAAGAGTTGAATAAGTGAGTTTTTTAGTGAGTTTATCTAAGTTAAGTTGGGTTGTTTTCATTTCTTAATTATTCCTAGTAATAATTAATATAATTTTAAGATCGATAATTATTATCAATAAACTTTACATTGTAAATAATTTTAATTTCCAAAGAGCTAAAGTGTGATCTAGATCAAAAAATAAAATCTATTGGTATCATGTTAATGACGATAATCAAAACTTTTATGAAAATGAGTAAATTAATTTTTTCATGAATAACTAGACAGCAAATAGATTTAGTGGTAACTTACGCACATTCATTTGTGCTTAACATTCCATCGAATTATTTCAAATCTTATAATCTAAATAAACATTTCAAATTATGCATTTAACAGAACTAAAAAATACACCTGTACCAGTTTTAGTAAAACTTGGTGAAGAACAAATGGGCTTAGAAAATTTAGCTCGTTTACGTAAGCAAGACATTGTTTTTGCGATTTTAAAACAACACGCTAAAAGCGGTGAAGATATTTTTGGTGGTGGAGTGCTAGAAATTTTACCTGACGGTTTTGGTTTCTTGCGTTCAGCAGATAGTTCCTATCTTGCAGGTCCTGATGATATTTATGTGTCACCAAGCCAAATTCGCCGTTTTAATTTACAAACTGGTGATAAAATCGAAGGCAAAATTCGCCCGCCAAAAGAAGGAGAGCGTTATTTCGCTTTACTGAAAGTTGATCAAGTTAATGATGATCGTCCAGAAGTTTCTCGTAGTAAAATTCTTTTTGAAAACCTGACTCCTTTACATGCTAATTCTCGTTTAAGAATGGAGCGTGGTAATGGCTCAACAGAAGATTTAACAGCTCGTATTTTAGATTTAGCTTCTCCTATTGGAAAAGGACAACGTGGTTTGATTGTAGCACCACCAAAAGCTGGTAAAACGATGTTGTTGCAAAATATTGCTCAAAGTATTACACATAATTATCCTGAATGTGAGTTGATTGTATTGTTGATTGATGAACGTCCAGAAGAAGTAACTGAAATGCAACGTTCAGTGAAAGGTGAAGTAATTGCTTCAACTTTTGATGAGCCAGCATCACGCCATGTTCAAGTTGCAGAAATGGTAATTGAAAAAGCAAAACGTTCTGTGGAACATAAAAAAGACGTTGTGATTTTATTAGATAGTATTACTCGTCTTGCTCGAGCTTATAACACAGTAACTCCTGCATCAGGCAAGATTTTATCAGGGGGGGTAGATGCTAATGCATTACACCGTCCAAAGCGTTTCTTCGGTGCTGCACGAAATGTTGAGGAAGGCGGCAGTTTAACAATTATTGCTACCGCACTTGTGGATACAGGTTCAAAAATGGATGAAGTCATCTTTGAAGAATTTAAAGGTACGGGTAATATGGAATTGCATCTTTCTCGTAAAATCGCGGAAAAACGTGTTTTCCCTGCTATTGATTTTAATCGTTCAGGTACGAGAAAAGAAGATTTGCTTACTACACCAGATGAACTACAAAAAATGTGGATTCTGCGTAAGATACTTAATCCTATGGGCGAAGTCGAAGCAATGGAATTCTTAATTGATAAACTTTCTATTGCGAAAACTAACGAAGCATTTTTTGATATTATGAAACGTTCGTAATAGAAAAATTGTAGTGAATAACCCATTTTAATTAGAGTACTATAAAAAAGGCTGAATTGAATATCAGCCTTTTGTTTTTTTGAAATATTAAAAATATAGTTTATTGTTGAAATTTTTATCGAAAAAAGTGCGGTAGTTTTCACCGCACTTTTGATTAATAGAGTAGAAAATAGTTTTTATTAAATTACAAATTGGGCAATAATACAGCCAATAATACAAGCGATAGTCACCCCAATTAGTCCTGGCACCATAAAGCTATGATTAAAGTAATATTTACCTATTTTAGTTGTACCCGTTACGTCAAAGTTGACGGTTGCAATATCAGATGGGTAGTTTGGAATAAAGAAATATGCATAAGTTGCAGGGATTAGACCAACTAATAATGGAGCAGGCAAACCTAAACTTATTCCTACAGGTAGCATCATTACAGCCGTTGCGGCTTGGCTATTAATCACAACAGAAACTGCAAACAATGCGAGTGCAAATGTCCAAGGGTAATGCTCTACCATTGAAGTAACAGCTGCTTTGAAACTTGGCATAGCATATTGGAAATAAGTATCACTCATCCATGCAATACCAAAAATTGCAATTGCCGCAACCATACCTGATTTGAATACAACGCCATTTGGTACAGTTTGCGGATTAGTTTTAGTCGCAAGTAAAATAATTCCACCAAAGCAAAGCATCATAATTTGAATGATTAATGACATTTTAATTGGTTTGCCTGTGCCGATAGTTCGTATTTCAGGGAGCATTGCGATTACAACAACAGTAATTAATGCGAGTATGAACAAATAAACAGACCATTTAGCGGTACTTGGTAATTCATCATTTAGTGAAGTGGTTGTGGTGTTTAGAATACGTTCACGCCATACAGGATCTTGCAAACGGCGTTGATATTCTTTGTCTTCTTCCAATTCTTTACCACGACGTAGGCTGTAAAGAGAAAGAGCCAATGTACCACAGAAAGTCGCAGGAATAGTTACTGAAATGATATTTAATAAAGATACATGTTCATAACCAGGAATCTGTGCAATTTGAGTCAAATAAAACGCAATAGCAGCGGCTAATGGACTAGAAGTTATTGCTAACTGAGAAGCTACGGAAGCTGCTGCCATTGGGCGCTCAGGGCGAATTTTATTTTTTAGTGCAATATCACCAATGATAGGCATAATAGAGTAAACAGAATGTCCAGTTCCTAGCATAAACGTCATTAAATAAGTCACTATTGGACCTAATAATGTTACTCGTTTAGGATTGCTTCTGAGGATTCTTTCTGCTATTTGTAGCATGAATTTTAACCCACCAGCAGCTTCCAAGATCGAAGCACAAGTAACAACGGATAAAATAATTAACATTACATCAATGGGAGCTTTCCCAATTGGCATTCGGAAAATAAAAACTTCAATAGCAAGCCCAATACCTGACACTACACCAAGTCCGATGCCACCATAGCGGCTCCCAGTGTAAAGCATAATAAGTAGAAAGATAAATTCTAGATAAAGCATGTGTAAACCCCTAATAGTTATAGTTTAATCCCAACAAATCATACTCTAATTTTAGATATTTCGACAATAATATGAGTGGAAAAATACAATTTATTTTCGTAAAAGATAATTTAGATCAAAATTACAAACGTTTTGATAAACTTGAATAATGGAAAGGAGTGAATAAAGTAACAGGGCGATGATTTATCGCCCTTTGAGTGAAATTATTGATTATTTTGAACGTAGTCAATCGCTGATTGAACTGTTGTAATTTTTTCTGCTTCTTCATCAGGAATTTCGATGTCAAATTCTTCTTCCAAAGCCATTACTAATTCAACAGTATCTAGAGAGTCAGCACCTAAATCTTCAATAAAAGATGCTTCAGGTTTAACATCTTCTTCTTTTACACCTAATTGTTCAACAATGATTTTCTTTACGCGTTCTTCAATGCTCATTTTGCTTTTTCCTATAAATGGTTAGCGATAAAATAATGGTTTTATAGTGTATGTATTTTTCGCAAAGTTGCAACCCATTTTTTCAAGGTCAAACCACAAACAGTAATAATTCAAATACACACAATTGTAAGTTACGTTACGTTGCCTTAACGCAACAGGCAACGTAACAAAGTTACATTGCTATAAAATTTTAGCAAAAACACCGCTATTTTGCTATGCTTTTGTTAAATAAATTCCAAACTTAAAATAGTTTTGAATCGTTTTCTTTCATTTATGCCATATACATGCCGCCATTGACGTGCAATGTTGTGCCAGTAATGTAAGCTGCATCATCAGATGCTAAAAATGCTACTGCTTTAGCAATGTCTTTAGGTTCACCTAAATGTCCTGCAGGAACTTGCGACAAAATATCAGATTTTTGTTCATCAGTAAGAACTGCAGTCATGTCTGTTGCTATAAAACCTGGTGCAACTACATTAACAGTAATTCCACGAGAAGCAACTTCTTTTGCTAATGCTTTAGTAAAACCAATTAAACCAGATTTTGCTGCACAGTAATTAGTTTGACCAGGGTTACCAGTAGAACCAACAACAGAACCAATGGTAATAATCCGACCATAACGCTTTTTCATCATTGTACGTAGCATAGCTTTAGATAAGCGGAAAACAGAAGTTAAGTTAGTTTGTAATAGATCAAACCAATCTTCTTCTTTCATTCGCATTAGCAGACAATCTTTCGTGATACCTGCGTTATTGACTAGAATATCAATATCACCGAAATCCGATTTTATTTGAGCCAATACTGACTCAATAGATTCTTGATCTGCTACATTCAGGACCACACCTTTACCTTTTTCGCCTAAATAAGCCGAGATTGCTTCTGCACCTCGTTGTGAAGTCGCAGAACCGATGACAAATGCACCTCTACGGCTTAATTCCTCTGCGATTGCACGACCGATTCCTCGTGTCGCACCTGTGACTAATGCAATTTTTCCTTGCATATTATTCTCCATTAAGTAAATTTTTCACGTTAGACAATGAATTGTTATCATTTACTGCAACTGATTTTAATTCTTTTACAATGCGGCTAGTTAAGCCCGTTAGCACTTTATTCGGCCCAATTTCAAATAAGATTTCAACACCACTTTGAGCAATTTTCTCAATAGACTCTGTCCAACGTACAGGGCTATAAAGCTGACGAATAAGTGCGGTGCGAATTTGATCGACTTCTGTTTCAGTTTTAACATCAACGTTATTTATGACGGAAACAACAGGGGTTTTAATTGTGATATTTTCTAATGCTATAGCTAATTGATCTGCTGCAGGTTTCATTAAAGCACAGTGAGAAGGTACACTAACAGATAACGGTAATGCTCGTTTTGCACCCGCTGCTTTACAAACTATTGCTGCACGTTCTACTGCTGATTTTGTTCCAGCAATAACGACTTGTCCTATTGAATTAAAGTTTACTGCGGATACGACTTCACCTTGTTCTGCTTCTTTACACGCACGAATGATGCTTTCATTGTCTAATCCAATAATTGCATACATAGCCCCTGTTCCTTCAGGAACTGCTTGTTGCATTAATTTACCTCGCAGTTCAACTAAACTTACAGCTTCTTGAAAATCAATTGCTTCTGCACAAACCAAAGCTGAATATTCTCCTAAACTGTGTCCAGCCATTATTGCTGGTTTAAATTCAGGATATTGTTGTTGCCATGCTCGATAGATAGCAACTGAAGCAGTTAAAAGTGCAGGTTGAGTTTGCCATGTTTTGTTTAATTCTTCAGCAGGACCTTGTTGAACTAACTGCCATAAATCATAGCCTAGTACATCAGATGCCTGTTTAAAGGTTTCTTCTACTATGGAAAATTGAGTTGCTAGCTCTGCTAGCATTCCCACGCTTTGCGAACCTTGTCCTGGGAAAACCATTGCAAATTTTTTCATTGTTTGCCCTTACTAATTAAAGTTGAAAAATGACCGCACTTTTCACTGTTATATAGATAAGTGCGGTGTAAATTAGAGTAATTTTTATTCAATTTAAAAGCGAACTAAAGCCGAACCCCAAGTCCAGCCACCACCAAAGGCTTCTAACAGCAGTAATTGCTCACGTTTGATGCGTCCATCTCGTACCGCTTCATCTAATGCAATAGGGATTGTTGCTGCACTAGTATTAGCATAGCGATCTAAAGTTATCACAACTTGTGACATATCCATTTCTAATTTTTTTGCTGTCGCAGTGATAATACGCAAATTTGCTTGGTGCGGTACAAGCCAATCAATTGCAGATTTATTTAAATTATTTGTTCGTAAAGTTTCTTCTACTACACTGGATAACTCCCGTACAGCAAGTTTAAAAGTTTCATTTCCTTGCATTTGAATAAAACCTGATTTGGCGTTTCCTCTATCAGCACTAGGTAATGTCAACATTTCATTTTTTTCTGCATTAGCATGGAGATGTGTTGATAAAATTCCTGGTTCTTCGCTAGCCTGTAAAAGTACGGCTCCTGCACCATCGCCAAATAGAATGACAGTGCCACGATCCGTTTCATCAAGGTTTCTTGAATTAATATCTGAACCAATTACAAGAGCTTTTTTAACTTGTCCTGTACGAATAAATTGATCTGCAACGCTCAATGCGTATATAAATCCTGAACAAGCAGCTGCAACATCAAATGCAACAGCATCAGCTATTTGTAGCAGACCTTGAATTTGACAAGCCGCACTTGGATAAGCGTGAGAATTAGTTGTGGTACCTACTACAATTAAGTCAATCTCATTCGGATTAATTTTAGCGGTTTCTAGGCATTTCTTCGCCGCCTCAAACCCCATAGTTGCTACTGTTTCATGAACGGCTGCAATACGACGTTCTTTAATACCTGAGCGAGTTGTGATCCATTCATCAGATGTATCTACCATTTTTTCTAAATCGGCATTTGTTCTGACGTGGACTGGAACATAACTTCCCGTTGCTAAAATTTTACTGTACATAATTTTTTAGATAATTTAAACGTTAAATGGTTAATATTTTTCTAACCCAGACAAAATTTTCTCTGGAATTTTTTTTCTTGCTTGAAGTGCCGCATCAGAGATAGCATAAGCGAAGCCATCGATATTTGCACCTCCATGACTTTTTACTACAACAGCAGTGAGTCCGATTAGTGATGCTCCATTATACTGATCAGGATTAATTTTTTTCAACTGTCGATAGCTATCCTTTAAAAAAAGTTGCATTATAGCTTTGCTAGCAAGTCCTTTTAAATTATGGATAATTGTATTTGCAGATGAATTTCTTTTGAACAAAGAAATCATGTTTTTGGCTGAACCCTCAAGGGTTTTTAGAGCAACATTACCAATAAAACCATCGCTTACGATTACATCAGCTTTACCATTTAGTAAAAGATCGCCTTCAATAAATCCTGTATAGTTAAGTGCGGTATGTTTTTTTAACATTTCAGCAGCTTCACGAATAGCTTTATTACCTTTTATTTCTTCAATACCAATATTTAGTAATGCAATTCTAGGGTAAACTAATTCTAAGTTTTGTTCAGCAAATACAGCTCCCATTAAAGCAAATTGATAGAGATTTTCTGCACTGCAATCTATATTGGCACCTAAGTCTAACATAACTGAACGTTCGCCAGTTACAGTAGGTAAAGTGGAAATTAAAGCTGGTCGTTCTATTCCTTGTACAGGTTGCAAGATAATCTTAGCTAGTCCCATTAATGCAGCAGTATTGCCCGCACTCACACACGCTTGTGCATTACCTTTTTGAACGGCTTCAATGGCTAAACGCATTGATGTGCCTTTACTGTGACGTAAGGCGTAAGACAGACCTTGATTATTCTCAATAACGCGAGAACAATGGATTAATGTTAAACGTGATTGAATTGATTCGGGAACTTGCTCAAGTAAAGGACGGATTTGGTAGCTATCACCAAACAACAACAAAGACAGCATTGGGTCTTTCTGCAATGCTTTTATCGATGCGGGTATAGTAACACGGGGACCTATGTCCCCGCCCATTGCATCTAACGCAATAGTTAGACGACTCAATTGATAACCTTAAAGTAAAAAATTACTTATTGATTACTTTACGACCACGATAGTAACCATCGGCAGTTACATGGTGACGTAAATGAGTTTCACCACTTGCTTTATCCACTGACACTGCTGCAGTAGTTAAAGCATCATGTGAACGACGCATATCACGACGTGAACGGGATTTTTTATTTTGTTGAACAGCCATTGGCTATACTCCTACATTTAGTCTTTTTTTAAACTAGCTAACACAGCGAAAGGATTCGGCTTTTTCGATAATTCTTCTGGTAATTCACCAAAAATTTGTTCACTTTCAATTTGTTTACAAATATTAGATGAATGTTTAGGAACAATCGGAAGAGCAAGTAGAAACTCGTCTTCTATCAAACCTATCAAATCAATCTCGCCAAATTCATTTAATTCAACGGGCTCATAGATTTCAGGTAACTCTTCTAATCGATCCAAATTAGATACAGGACTATAAGTAAACTCACAATCCAACGTTTGATAGAAAGATTCACCACAACGTTGACATTCTAACTCAACATCAACTTTTGCATGACCTTTCATCACTACTAATTTTTGTGGATCAATGAAAAATGATAACGTAACCTGTGCTTCGCTGAACACGTTAACAACAGATTCCGTCAGCCGCTTAAGCTGAGTTGACGAATAATATCCTTCGTAATCCAACCTTCGCTGTGCATTTTTTATCGGATCTGTAGTTAGGGGTAATTTTACCTTTTGCATAGGGCGTGAATATTACCTTTTGATTGAGGATTAGTCAAAGGAAATTATCATTTTTATGTGAAAAGTCTATAATTTTTTTCTAAGGAATTAAATTGAGGGCTAAACAATCAATTCGAATCAAATTAAGTGCGGTGATTTTTTAACACGATATTAGCAACTATATTGGTTAAGAATATATTGAATTTGAGTGTAGCAATAAAACTAATAAAAAGTGAAAATTTTAAAATCTTTGGCTCATTTAATATTGATTTTAGCTTGTCAGCCATCCTGCGATTCCGATGACAAGTGAAAAAATAAATAACCAAAATAAATGAATTTTGATGCTTTTGCGATTAATTTCCTGGTTATGTAAACGTTGTTGCTCTAATTTTTGTCGGTAAATTTCTAAGTTAGCTTCTTGAAAAGAGAAGCCACATCTAGGACAAATTATAACTGTTTCGCTAATTTTTTTCCGACATTCGGGACAAGATCTTAATGCCATAAGATTCCTTATTTTAAATTTCGATAGGTGAAGAAATAATAGAATGCAACAGAAATTATGGAGCAAGCAGTCATTGTGAATAACATAGGTGTTGCTGTTTTCATTTCAATTAACGCTACTAGTGAACCGACCATTGCACCGATACCAAAACGAACACTGCCAACCATTGAATTAGCTGTACCTGCAATGGATGGAAATTTTTCTAAAATTGAAGCCATTGCATTTGAACCAATGATTGAGTTTTGTCCAACGAATAATGCTATACCGATCACCATTGACCAAAATCCTAAGTTAAAAAGAGCGGTTAAAAATAACCAAATTCCAGCGATAAATTGAATAGTTAGTCCAATTTGTAGCATTCTTTCTGTGCCGATCTTTGACACAAAACGCCCATTGAGTAATGTACCTAGTGTTAGAAAAATAATATTAATCATAAAAAAATAACCAAAGTTTTGTACAGGTACACCATAAATGCCAATGTAAACGATTGACCCTGCTGTGATAAATGCGAATAAACCACCAAAACCAAAAGAGCTCATGAACATATATCCAATCACTTCTTTTTTCTTACATAAAATTACAAAGTTACGAGTAATAGTGCTTAATCTCAAGGGGATTCGATTTTCTTTTTGATGAGTTTCTGGAATGATTAAAAAGACCAATAAAACAGATAAAAATCCCATTAAAGAAATAACGTAGAAAATAGCATGCCAGTGGAAGTAAGATACGATATAACCACCAACGATTGGTGCAAGCAATGGCGCTATCATTAGTACTAACGTAACCATTGACATAGCACGAGAAAGTTCTTCTTTGCAAAATAAATCACGCAATAAAGCCCCAACAAGAACGACAGGAGCAGCTCCAAAAAAACCTTGTATAAAACGCAGCGTAGTGAAACTTCCAATACTGTTTATATTCGTTAACATAAATGCTGTTATTGCGGCTACAATTACACCGAGTAAAATAATTGGCTTTCGACCGTAGCTATCACCTACAGGTCCCCAAAACAATTGACCAATTGCCATGCCGAGCGTAAAAAAAGTTAGCGTGTGCTGAATTTGCTCTGGACTAACATTAAGATCTTGAGCAATATTTAAAAAAGCAGGCAAATACATGTCTACCCCTAAAGGTGGTAACATTGAAAGAACACCTAAAGTCAAAATAAAAATAATCCCTGCTTTTTGTGCTTTATTAGTTTCCATATTTATCCTTAGCTAAAAAGAATTTATTTCATCAATGTTAAGATAGCGGAACTCACCCTCTGCTAGATTAGAGTCCAACTCAATATTGCCAATTTTCCAACGATGTAGTTTATCAACTTTATTTCCTAGAGCAGCAAACATACGCTTTACTTGATGATAGCGACCTTCGCATATAGTTAGATTGACATTGTAATCATCAATAAACTCTAGTTTTGCTGGTTTGGTTGGGTGTTTTTCACCACGTAATAAAATACCTTGCTCACACGCTTGTTGATAATGACTTTCTACTGGAGTAGCAAGAGTGACTAAATACGTTTTCTCGCATAGCTTTTTAGGAGATGTAATGCGATGCGACCATTGTCCATCGTCTGTCAGTAAAATCAATCCTGTTGTATCGGCATCTAAGCGTCCAGCACTATGTAATTTTATGGCTAAAGGATAATCAAATAAACTGTAAATTGTAGGGTGGTTTGTATCGTCATGGCTACAGACATAGCCTTCAGGCTTATTCAACATGATGTATAAACCACTTTTTATTTGCACTAAACGTTTTCCTTCAAGGTAAATTTCGTCGTTTAGCGTAATTTGTGTTGAACCTTTTTTCTCGATATTGCCATTAACTGTAACCGCACTTTTACTTAAGATTTTATTGGCTTGAGAACGAGTCATGCCTGTATTTTCAGCAAGAAATTTGTCTAGTCTCATGAAATGATTAGATGTTGTTCTATAAGGTGGTTATTCTACTACATATTTGGTAGAAAACCTATTTGAAGCAGCAAAAGTGCGGTAATTTTTGTAAGATAAATCTAAATAATGTGTTCTATATCACAGATTTTATTTTTTTAATTACCTATAATGAAAAGATAAATTTTTTATTTAACAGGCATATAAAAGAGGGATTTTTATGGATTTTCAACTACGTCAAGCCGCATTAGATTTTCACGAATTTCCAAAACCAGGAAAAATTGAAGTAACACCAAGTAAATCACTTGCAACTCAGCGAGATTTAGCATTGGCTTACTCGCCAGGTGTTGCGGTGCCTTGTCTAGAAATTCAAGCAGATCCAGCCGCTGCTTATCGTTATACTGCCCGTGGTAACCTTGTTGCTGTGATATCTAATGGCTCAGCGGTTTTGGGATTAGGTAATATAGGGGCTCTTGCGGGTAAGCCTGTTATGGAAGGGAAAGGAGTTTTATTTAAAAAATTTGCAGACGTAGATGTTTTTGATATTGAGATCGATGAAAAAGATCCCGATAAATTAGTAGAGATTATAGCCGCACTTGAGCCTACCTTTGGTGGTATTAATCTTGAAGATATAAAAGCTCCAGAATGTTTTTATATTGAACAGAAGTTACGGGAACGCATGAAAATTCCAGTATTCCATGATGATCAACATGGAACAGCGATCATTTCTGCAGCGGCAGTACTTAACGGCTTACGCATTGTGAATAAAAAAATTGAAAATGTAAAATTAGTAGCTTCTGGAGCAGGAGCAGCCTCTATTGCGTGTTTAAATTTATTAGTATCGCTTGGTATGAAACGAGAAAATATCACTGTATGCGATTCTAAAGGTGTGATTTACAAAGGGCGTGATGCTCATATAGACGATACTAAAAAGCGCTATGCCGTTGATGATAATGGTGCAAGGACTTTAGGTGATGTGATTCCTGATTCCGATATTTTCCTTGGATGCTCTGCAGCGGGGGCATTAACTCAAGAAATGGTAAAATCTATGGGACCAAATCCTTTGATTCTAGCATTAGCTAATCCAGAACCCGAAATTTTACCGCCATTGGCTAAAGCTGTGCGTCCTGATGCTATTGTATGTACGGGGCGTTCAGATTATCCAAATCAAGTTAATAACGTACTTTGTTTTCCATTTATTTTCCGTGGTGCATTAGATGTAAGTGCTACTACGATCAATGAGGAAATGAAATTGGCTGCCGTGTATGCTATCGCAGATCTTGCACTGGCAGAGCAAAATGAAGTTGTCACATCAGCTTATGGTGGCAACGAAGTCTCTTTTGGGGCGGAATATCTGATCCCAAAACCCTTTGATCCTCGTTTAATTGTGAAAATTGCTCCAGCCGTTGCTAAAGCTGCAATGGATAGTGGCGTTGCGACTCGCCCTATTGAAGATTTTGATGCTTATGTCGAAAAACTTAGTCAATTTGTTTATAAAACTAATTTGTTTATGAAACCTGTGTTTGCAAAAGCAAAACAAGACAAAAAACGAGTGTTGTTGACAGATGGTGAGGAATCTAGAGTGTTACATGCAGTTCAAGAAGTAGCAACTTTAGGTATTGCTGAGCCAATTTTAATTGGTCGAACAGCGGTAATTGAACAACAGATTAAAAAATTGGGATTACTTATTAAAAAGGACATAGATTTTAAAGTTATTGATATTGAGAGTAACCCATATTTTGATGAGTGTTGGACGGCTTATCATCATAAATTAAAACGCCATGGTATGACGGAATCTGGTGCGAAACTCAAAATGCGTCATAATTCTACCGCACTTGGAGCAATGTTAGTTGAATTAGGAAAAGCTGATTCCTTACTGTGTGGTTTAGTTGGACCTTATGGATCGCATTTGAAAGAACTAAGAAAAGTGATGAAAGTCAAAGATGGTGAAATCCCTGCAACCGTCAATGGGCTAATTTTACCGATAGGAAATTTATTTATCGCTGATACCTTTGTTAACCCAAATCCAACTACAGAAGAATTAGCGAAGATTGTATTGATGTCAGCACAAGAGATGCAACATTTTGGTATTAAGCCACAAGTTGCATTAGTTTCTCATTCTAATTATGGCTCTTTTGAAGATGAAAGTGCGGTAAAAATGAAAGGTGTTTTACCGCTAGTTCGTCAAGCTGATTCAGACTTAATTATTGATGGAGAAATGCGTTGCAACATTGCGTTATCAGAAAGCTTACGAAATGAAGTAATGCCCGATAGTCCAATTAAGGGGGCTGCAAATTTATTAATTATGCCAAATATGGAAACAGCTCGTATTAGCTTGAATTTATTACAAGGAACAAGCAATGCAGTTACTATTGGTCCTATTTTAATGGGGTTTGAAAAATCAGTACATGTATTGACTTCAGCTTCATCGGTTCGCCGAATTATTAATATGATAGCAGTCGCAGCTGTAAAATCTCAGGTTTAACGTTAATTTTTTAGCTAAAAGGGCGAATTAGTTTCGCCCTTATTTTTTACTAATAGTTACTATTATTTTAACAAAAAGTAAACTTTTAATGATCTAAATCAATTTTTTTGTTAGAATGTCCGCGATTTACTCTAACATTTTTATTTAATAAGGAAAATATTATGGCTTATACTCTACCTGAGTTAGGTTATGCTTATGATGCATTAGAACCTCACTTTGATGCAATGACAATGGAAATTCATCATAGTAAACATCATCAAACTTATGTTAATAATGCTAATTTGGTCATTGAAAATTTACCCGAATTTTCAGAAATCTGTCCAGGAGCATTGCTAACTAAATTGGCAGAAGTTCCTGCTGATAAATTGACCGCACTTCGTAATAATGTTGGTGGACATGTTAACCATTCTTTATTTTGGAAGTCTTTAAAAAAAGGAACGATTCTACAGGGAGCATTAAAAGAAGCGATTGAACGAGATTTTGGTTCAGTTGATGCGTTTAAAGTAGAATTTGAAAAAGCAGCAACTACTCGTTTTGGTTCTGGTTGGGCGTGGCTTGTGATTGACGAAAAAGGTAAATTATCAGTAGTTTCTACTGCTAATCAAGATTCTCCATTGATGGGCAAAGAAATTGCAGGTTGTGCTGGTTATCCATTGCTTGGGTTAGATGTTTGGGAACATGCTTATTACTTGAAATTTCAAAACCGACGTCCAGATTACATTAAAGAGTTTTGGAATGTTGTGAATTGGGATTTCGTCTCAGAACGTTTTGAGAAAAAAATGACAAGCTGTGCTTGCAAATAACAAACTATATTTTCGTATCATGTTTAATAATAAGAGCGGTAGAACATCGCTCTTATTTTTTGATTTTTTCTATATATAAAAAGATAAAAATAAATTTTTTATAAAAACTACCGCTCTTTTTAGTTATTGTATAAGTTATTTGATAGATAATTATAATTCTCATTTAGATTTTATACTGAATTTAATATTCATTTTTAAAAATGATATATAAAATCCGATAAAACTGAATATAATTTCTATTGAATAATCTATTTTTATTGTTTATATTTAGGGGTTCATAAAATAGCCAGATTTCTCTGTTGTTTTGAGAAAAGAGCGGTGATTTTCATAAAAATTATAATTATTTGGGAAGTAAAAATATGACAACACTTTATGATCGTTCTTTTGAACGGGAAAACTGCGGTTTTGGCTTAATCGCTAATATTGACGGTGTGCAGAGCCACAAAGTTGTACGTAATGGGATCTTAGGGCTATCTCGTATGCAACACCGAGGAGCAATTTTGTCTGATGGTAAGACAGGGGACGGCTGTGGACTTTCGTTGCAAATGCCTGAAAGTTTTTTTCGAAATATAGCAGAAGAAAGTGGTTTTTCATTATCTAAAATCTTTGGTATCGGACAAATTTTTCTACCTCAAGATGAGACTCTTGCTAAGCAGTATATTGATATCATTAATGAAGAATTAGCGATTGAAACGCTATTAGTAGTAGCTTGGAGAGATGTTCCTACGAACCCTAACGTATTAGGATCGATTGCACTAGCAGATATGCCATTAATTAAACAAGTATTTATTAATGCTCCGAGCGGTTGGCGTAGAATTGACTTATTAAGACGCTTATATATTGCACGCCGCCGTATTGAAAAGCGTATTAATCACAATGATTTTTATATTTGTAGTTTTTCTAATCAGACAATTGTCTATAAAGGCTTATGCATGCCAAAAGATTTGCCAAAGTTTTATTTGGATTTGGCGGATTTACGTATGCAGACTTCGATTTGCTTATTTCATCAACGCTTTTCAACTAATACTCAGCCACGTTGGAAACTAGCTCAACCATTTCGCTATTTAGCTCACAATGGTGAGATTAATACTATTTCAGGAAATCGTGCTTGGGCGAGAGCAAGGGCCTATAAATATCGTACGCCGTTAATTCCAGATCTGCAAAGTGCGGCTCCTTTTGTTAACGAAACAGGATCTGATTCCAGTTCATTAGATAATATGCTTGAGCTTTTTGTGACAGGTGGAATGGACTTATTCCGTGCTATGCGTTTACTTGTACCACCTGCATGGCAACAAAATCCAGATATAGATGACGATTTGCGAGCATTTTATGATTTTAACTCTATGCATATGGAACCTTGGGATGGTCCTGCAGGGATAGTGTTATCTGATGGTCGTTATGCGGCCTGTAACCTTGATCGTAACGGTTTGCGTCCAGCTCGTTATGTGATTACAGAAGACCGTCTAATCACTATAGCTTCTGAGGTAGGAATATGGAATTATGCACCTGATGAAGTTGTTGAAAAAGGACGTGTTGGACCAGGTGAACTGCTAGTAATCGATACTAAAAAAGGAAAAGTTTTACATTCTGATGAAATTGATAATGAAGTCCGTTCAAGACATCCTTACCATACGTGGTTAGATAAGCACGTTCAGCGTTTAATTCCTTTTGAACAATTACCTGACAATGAAGTAGGAAAAGGAAATTTAAACGAAGATACACTTCAAGTCTACTTAAAACAATTTTTATACACTAGAGAAGAATTGGAGAATGTGATCCGCGTATTGGGTGAAAATGGGCAAGAAGCAGTAGGATCGATGGGAGATGATACGCCTTTTGCTGTATTGAGTCAGCGTCCAAGATTGTTATTTGATTATTTCCGCCAATTTTTTGCACAAGTAACTAATCCTCCAATTGATCCGCTGCGTGAAGCTCATGTGATGAGTTTGGCAACAAGTATTGGTCGTGAAATGTGTGTATTTGCTGAAGCGGAAGGAATGTCACATCGTGTTAATTTTAAATCTCCTGTATTAGTGTATTCTGACATGCAGCAAATTTTGAAGTTGTCACAGGAGCATTATAAACACCAAATATTAGAAATGACTTATAATCCTAATGAGTCCGATTTAAAGCAGGCGATTAAGAATCTTTGTGCGGAAGCAAAGCAGGCTGTACGTAATAATGTTGTGTTATTGATTTTATCTGACCGTTATATTACTGAAAATAAACAACCTATCCCGAGTGCATTAGCAGTAGGGGCGTTACAAGCTTGTTTAGTAGATTCTAATTTACGTTGTGACACTAATATTATCGTTGAAACTGCTGAAGCTCGAGATCCGCATCATTTCGCTGTGTTAATTGGTTTAGGTGCAACAGCAATTTATCCATATTTAGCTTATGAAACGCTATATCAAATGATTCAAAAAGGTGGCATCAATAAACCTGTACGAACAGTGATCGCTAATTATCGTAATGGGATTAATAAAGGTTTGTACAAAATTATGTCGAAAATGGGAATCTCTTGTGTGTCTTCATATCGTTGTGCAAGATTATTTGAAATTGTTGGTTTAAGTTCGGATGTAATTACATTTTGTTTTCCTGGAATCACTAGTCGTATTGAAGGTGCAAATTTTGCAGATTTACAACAACAATCTACCGAAAGTCGTAGGCGAGCATGGCGTCGTAGCCAAAATATAGAGATGGGTGGATTTCTGAAATTTAAGCCTCAAGGAGAGTATCACGCTTATAATCCAGAGGTAATTAATAGCCTGCAGGCAGCGGTTAACACTGGTGATTATAATAAATATTGTGAATTTCGTGATACAGTGAATAATCGTCCAATTACTACAATTCGTGATATGTTGCGGTTAAAAACAGAATCACGTAGCCCAATTGATATACAGCAAGTAGAGTCAGCAGAAAAACTTTATAAGCGTTTTGATAGTGCAGCGATGTCTATTGGTGCATTAAGCCCAGAAGCTCATGAGGGATTAGCAATAGCTATGAATCGTTTAGGCGGTTATTCTAATTCTGGTGAAGGTGGAGAAGACCCTAAACGCTACGGCACAGAAAAAGTATCAAAAATTAAACAAGTTGCTTCAGGTCGTTTTGGAGTTACACCTGCATATTTAATGAATGCTGAAGTAATTCAAATAAAAGTAGCTCAAGGGGCAAAACCAGGTGAAGGCGGTCAATTACCTGGAGATAAAGTGACACCTTATATCGCTCAGTTGCGTTATGCTGTGCCTGGTTCGACGTTAATATCACCACCTCCTCATCATGATATTTATTCTATTGAAGATTTAGCACAGCTGATTTTTGATCTTAAACAAATTAATCCAAATGCATTGATTTCAGTAAAATTAGTATCGTTGCCAGGCGTAGGAACTATTGCGACAGGTGTGGCGAAAGCTTATGCTGATTTAATCACTATTGCTGGTTATGATGGAGGAACAGGAGCAAGCCCATTAACTAGTGTCAAATATTGTGGATGTCCTTGGGAGTTGGGGTTAGCAGAGGCTCAACAGGCTCTAGTAGAAAATAATCTTCGTCACAAAGTGCGGTTACAAGTTGATGGTGGATTAAAGACAGGGTTAGATATTGTCAAAGCCGCAATTTTAGGAGCAGAAAGTTTTGGATTTGGTACCGCACCTATGGTGGCATTGGGGTGTCGCTATTTACGAATTTGTCATTTGAATAACTGTGCGACAGGTGTTGCAACTCAAGATGACACTTTACGTAATAAGCATTATCACGGTATTCCTGAAAAAGCGATGAATTATTTTAAATTTATTGCTCAAGATGTGCGTGAAATTCTAGCTCAACTAGGAATAGAAAAATTAACTGATTTAATTGGTCGAACAGAACTATTGGAAATCATTGAAGGTAAAACCGATAAACAAAGAGGCCTAGATTTAAGCAAATTGCTCTATTCACCTAAGGTACCAAGTGGTAGTAGCCGTTACTGTACTCAATCTAACCCTGCTTTTGATAAAGGATTATTAAATAAAGATATCGTTGCACAAAGTCAGAATGCTGTTGAACGTGGTTTAAGTGTAGAATTAGATTTCGATATTAGCAACCTTGATCGTTCAGTAGGAGCAACATTATCTGGGTTGATTGCTAAACGTTATGGTAATCGAGGTAATCCATTACAAGAATTTAATTTAAACTTTAATGGTACAGCAGGGCAAAGTTTTGGTGCATGGTTATCAGGTAGCATAAACTTGAATTTGACAGGAGATGCTAACGATTATGTAGGTAAAGGTATGGCTGGTGGGCGTATAGTAGTTAAACCACATAGTGGGGTCGCATTTAAATCTGATGAAGCTACTATAGCTGGAAATACTTGTTTATATGGTGCCACAGGAGGTGAATTATTCGCTTCAGGTCGAGTTGGTGAACGTTTTGCAGTGCGTAATTCTGGAGCATTAGCTGTAGTTGAAGGTATTGGTGATAATGGTTGTGAATATATGACTGGTGGTGTAGTGACTATTCTTGGTAAAACTGGTATTAATTTTGGAGCTGGTATGACAGGTGGCTTTGCTTATGTGTTAGATCATGATGGCAAATTCCAAAGTCGTATTAACCCTGAATTAGTAGAAGGTTTACGAATTGTTGATTTACCAACTCATCAAGAACATTTACGTGGCTTAATTTCTCGTCATGTAGAGCTGACTAGAAGTGATATTGGTGAGCGTATTTTAGTCGATTGGGAAAATTATGTTTCTCGGTTTGTGCTAGTTAAACCAAAAGCTAATGATGTTAATAGTTTATTGGGACATAAGCGTCGTACTGAAATTGAAGTTCACACTGTCGCCCAATAATAACTTTGTTTGATGAGTTAAAAGTGCGGTTAAATGATGAAAACTTTTTAACTTAGCTGCACTTTTATAGTAAGAATTAAAAGAAAGGAATAAAAATGAGCCGTGATAATGTTTACCAGTTTATTGATTTACCACGAGTGGATCCGTCAAAGATACCTTTAAATATCAGAAAAACAGAATTTATTGAAATTTATCAAATCTTTAGTGAATCACAAGCTAACGCACAATCAGATCGTTGTTTAGAGTGTGGTAACCCTTATTGTCAAAGTAAGTGTCCATTGCATAATAATATTCCCAACTGGCTACGATTAGTTCATGAGGGGCGGATTTTTGAAGCCGTAGATCTTGCTCATACTACTAATAGTTTACCTGAAATTTGTGGAAGAGTTTGTCCACAAGATCGTTTGTGTGAAAATGCTTGTACTTTAAACTCGGAGTTTGGTGCAGTAACAATTGGTAATATGGAAAAATACCTTACGGAAAAAGCGTTTGAAATGGGATGGAAACCAAATCTGAAAGGTTTGATAAAATGCGATAAAAAAGTAGCTATTGTTGGAGCTGGCCCTGCAGGATTGGGTTGTGCAGATGTATTAATTCGCAATGGTATTGATGTAACAGTTTATGAACGCCAACAAGAGATTGGTGGATTACTAACTTTTGGTATTCCATCGTTCAAGTTGGAAAAAAGTGTCATGACTCGTCGTCGTGAGATTTTTACTGATATGGGAATTGAGTTTAAATTAGGTATCGAAATTGGAAAAGAACTCAGTCTTGATCATCTAGTTGCTGAATATGATGCTGTATTTTTAGCTGTTGGAGTATATCAAGGGATGAAAGCTAACATTCCAAATGAAGACACTCAAGGCGTATATTCAGCATTACCGTTTTTAATTAGTAATACTCAGCACTTACTTGGCTTTGATTCTCCAGATTATGTTTCAATGCAAGATAAACGAGTAATTGTACTTGGTGGCGGTGATACAGCAATGGACTGCGTTCGAACTTCAATTCGGCAAAATGCTCGTTCAGTCACTTGTGTATATCGTCGAGATGCTAATAATATGCCAGGTAGTCGAAAAGAGTATAACAACGCTAGAGAAGAAGGAGTTGAATTCCAATTTAATGCTCAGCCAGTTGAAATTATAGTTGAAAATGGAATTGTTGCTGGCATTAAAATTGTAAAGACTAAAATGGGAGAAGCAGACGTTAATGGACGCTGTAAGGCTGAAATTATCCCAAATAGTGAAGAGGTTATTCCATGTGATGTGGTAATTATTGCCTTTGGTTTCGCTCCACATGATTTGCCTTGGTTAGACTCAGTTGGTGTAAATTTAGATAAAAATGGTCATATTTCTACTTGTGGTGAATTAAAGCAACAAACAGCTAATCCTAAGATTTTCGCGGGTGGTGATATTACAAGAGGATCTGATTTAGTCGTAACTGCGATTGCTGAAGGGCGTGATGCAGCTCAAAGCATTATGGAATATTTAAACGTCTAAAGCAGTAATTACCCCAATATTTTGGGGTAATTACTTTTTAATATATTGAATTATTCTACTTTTACTCCTAAGTTACCAATTTTAACACCAACTAGACCAAGAGAAATCGCATTCAAATAATCAGCTAAAAACTTAAATAATTCTTTTATGTCAGTAAAAGTGCGGTTGATTTTAACTTGATCTTCTACTTTACGAGTAAATTCATAACAAATATTTTTATCATCAATATGTGCAGCTAAAGTTATATAAATTTTTTCAAAAAAATGACTATTAGCACCTTCTTCACCAGGATCACTAATTCGTACATTCCAGTTATTACTATATAAAATCTCTGTTTTTACTGACATATTTTTCTCCATTGTATGCATTATTTAAGTTTAACAAAAACCCGATTATTAAATCTCTACTGACAAAAATTTGATAATCGGGTTTTCAAAATATTTTTTAGCATGCTTTTCCCTACGCTGGTAACTGCCTTTACCTTTTCGTTTCTTTTCTATACGCTGACGAAATAGTTTATCATGTAATAATGCCAATATTGCATTATCGCTAATTAAACCTTTCTCGTGTTGATAAATAGTTTCATTCCCACTTCGTGGATGAAGTAAAATTTTGTTGCTTTTGTTAGTCACCACATTTTCCTCTTCGATTAAACACTCACAATTTGTTATTAATAGCTTCATATGAAAGCGTAATTATAAACTAAATTATAAAATTGCTAAAATACTTTCAGGAGGACGTCCTATTTTAGCTTTATCACCGTTGATCACTATTGGGCGTTCTAATAGTGAAGGATTTTCACAAATAGCTTGCAATAATTCTAGTTCCGTCAAGTTTGGCTTTCCTAATCCTAAGTTAATATAATTGTTCATGCGTTCTCATCATTTCACGAGCAGATTGCAAACCTAATTTTTTCATTAGAGATTGTAATTGAAGGATAGAGTAGGATTTTTCTAGATAAAGCTCGATAGTTGGATTCAAATTATGCTCTTTTAATAGTGCTAAGACTGCTCGACTTTTAGAGCATTTTGGATTATGAATAATTGTCACTGTCATAAAAATATTTTCTTGTTAAAATAAAGCAATATAAAATTTACCTATATAATAAAGAAAATTTTCCGCAAAAGGAAAGAATAATTATGTTAGCGATGTTAAAGAATTGGTATGAACGCCGTTTTAGTGACCCACAGGCTGTGGCGTTACTAGGTATTTTACTATTTGGATTTATAATTATCTATTTTTTTAGTGACTTATTAGCTCCATTATTAATTGCTATTGTATTAGCGTATTTATTGGAATGGCCAGTGAGTTTATTAACGAATAAATTAAAATTTCCACGTCTATTGTCAGTTATTTTAGTGCTAGGAAGTTTCATTGGAATTACTTTTGTGATGATTATTTGGATTTTGCCAATGCTATTAAATCAAATGATTAATCTTTTTAGTGATTTACCTCATATGTTTAATACTTTTAATGATTGGTTACTTTCATTACCAGAAAATTATCCTGAAGTAGTTGATTATCAAATGTTAGAGAATTTATTAAGTACTTTTAAAAGCAAAATTTTAGGCTTTGGTGAATCAGCTTTAAAATTTTCTTTAATTTCATTGTTGAGTTTAGTCACTTTGGGTATTTATGCTTTTTTAGTTCCTCTAATGGTGTTTTTTTTATTAAAAGATAAGCAAGAATTATGGGGTTATGTTGCAAAATATTTACCGCGTAATCGAACGTTAGCTCATAAAGTTTGGAAGGAAACGAAGCTGCAAATTGCTAATTATATTCGAGGCAAAATTCTTGAAATTATTATAGTTGCGGCAATCACGTATTTAATTTTCTTATTTTTCGGATTAAATTATTCACTCTTGCTTGGAGTAGCGGTGGGAATTTCTGTATTAGTCCCTTACGTAGGTGCAGTGTTAGTAGCTATTCCAGTAGTATTAGTCGCAGTATTTCAGTTTGGTATCACTCCAACTTTTTGGTATTTGATTGTTAGCTATATTGTGAGTCAATTATTAGATGGTAATTTATTAGTACCACTTTTATTTTCAGAAGCAGTTAATTTGCATCCATTTACCATTATTGTATCTGTATTGATTTTCGGTGGTTTATGGGGATTTTGGGGAGTATTTTTTGCTATCCCATTAGCCACCTTGGTGAAAGCCGTAGTTCATTCTTGGCCTTCTAGTGAATAAAAAGTGCGGTTGATTTCTTCAAAAAAATAGATAATGCTTTTTTGCTAGAATGATCTAGTTTATATGGTTAAAATACAACAAATATTTAGAATTATAGAGGTCATTTGAAAGGTTTATTTTTACGTATTGTCAGTGGATTAGCCTTGTTATTGTGGGCAATCGATATGGTTTCTCCTTGGCAACATATTATGCGTTCAGAAGAAAATCGTTATACCGCAATTAAAGCAAGAGAAAAATTAATTGTTGGTACCGTGAATAATCCTGTTTCTTATTTTATTGGAATAGAGGGACAAAAAACAGGATTAGAATATGAGCTGGCTAAAGCTTTTGCTGATTATTTAAATGTTGAGTTAGAAATACGAGCTATGGATAATAGTGAGGAATTGTTCACAGCATTGGAAAAACATCAAATTGACATTGCAGCAGCAAATTTAAGATACCAGCCTAAAAAATTAGAGAAATTTCAGATTGGACCAGGTTACTATTCAACTTCTTGGCAATTAGTTTATCGAAAAGGTGAGATCCGCCCTACCTCTTTGGCACAATTGAAAGGGGAGCTAGTTATTGCTAAAGGAACTGAGTTAAACGAAATTTTAACCGCACTTAAAGAAAAATATCCTGATTTAAATTGGAAAGTAGTGGATAAGACTCAGGAAGAGTTACTGATTCAAGTTGCTGATGCACAAATAAATTATAGTATTGCTAATTCTATTTATGTCTCTAGCACGCAACAGATCAAACCTAATTTAGCTGTTGCTTTTGATGTAACTGATGAGACTACAGTGCATTGGTATTTGCCTAATAATTCCTATAATGAGTTACAGGCAGCATTATTGGATTTTATGGATGGAGCCATTGAAACGGGGTTAGTTGCTCGTATTGAAGAGAAATACTTTAATCATTTAGGGCAATTTGATTATGTAGACACCCGATCTTATCTAAATGCAATAGAAACAATTTTACCTAAATATCAACCGCTCTTTGAAAAATATAAAGGTAGTTTAGATTGGCGATTTTTAGCCGCAGTAGCCTACCAAGAGTCCCACTGGAATCCTGACGCAACCTCACCAACAGGGGTAAGAGGTATGATGATGTTAACGAAGGCAACAGCAGATAGAATGAAAATTACTAATCGTCTTGACCCCGAGCAAAGTATTAAAGCTGGCTCAGAATATTTACATATGTTGCTTAATCAGATGCCCGAAAGTATTCACCAAGAAGATCGTATTTGGTTCGCTCTTGCTGCTTATAACATGGGATTAGGGCATTTACTTGATGCAAGAAGATTGACTCGTAATTTAGGAGGAGACCCTGATAATTGGCTTGATGTTAAGAAAAATCTGCCACTGCTAGCAGAAAAGCGTTACTATACTAACTTGAAATATGGTTATGCTCGTGGCTATGAAGCATTTCAATATGTGGAAAATATTCGTCGCTATATGAACAGTATAATGAATTATTATCGAGTGCAGCAAAATATTTCAGAGAAAGAGATTGTAAATAATTCAATAGAAGCATCTTATTTTAGCTAGATAATTAATTTTGTTTTATAACAGGATAAGAAAGGAAATAAATCATGAGAAGAAAAACTTTTTTGAAAAAAAGCAGTCGAAAACTTTTTCGTTTATCACAAGGGCGTGCATTACGTTTAAAACGAGCGAAACAGCAAAGAATGGGGATCTGGTCTAGACATTCAATTCAATTTTTCATTAAGCAAGATTTTTGTGGACAACCTTATTTAATGGATTTATCTCAGAATTAAAACGGTTTATGTTTAATTCAACGCTCTTTTTGTTATTATGTTTACACTTCGCTTTCTGCGAGTAGGCGTTGAATTAACTTTGCATTAGCTGGGGGGAATAATCCTTCATCTAAATCACTTTGAGCTATCCACATACCCTCTTGCCCCTCTCGTCCGAAAGGTTCACCGATCCATTGTTCAATTAAATAAAAGTGGAATTCAATAATTTTAGTTGGATATTCAAATGAAAATCGTTCAAAAACTACCGCACTTAGAACGTGAATGCCGATTTCTTCTTCTAATTCTCGTTGTAATGCTTGTTCTGGTGTTTCGCCTTTTTTAACTTTTCCTCCAGGAAATTCCAAAGACTGGGCAAAATCTTGCCCCTCAAGCCTTTGAGTTAAATAAATTTTTCCAAACTCGTCACGGATAATACCAGCAGCAACATGAATTGTAACTTTGTTCATAAGATGTTTCTCTATTTGATAATTTATAAAACTGAGAATGTAGAGTGCGGAAAAAATGAAAATTTTCACCGCACTTTTGTATCGCTACACTACTTTTGCTCTATTACCATGACAATGTTTGTATTTTTTGCCTGAGCCACAAGGGCAAGGTTCATTACGTCCAATTTTACGTTTATTTATTGCACCATTATCTGAGTCTTCTCCTTGCGTGGAATAGTTCATCGCTGCATTTTCGCGTTCAGCTATAGCCTGACGAGCTTTTTCAGCCTCTATTACCTCTTCTTGAGTACGGATTTGTACTCTACTTAGAATGGTAATTACGTTTAATTTTAAAGCATCAAGCATATCAGTAAACATTTGGAAACATTCTTTTTTGTATTCTTGTTTTGGATCTTTTTGAGCATACCCTCGTAAATGAATACCTCGACGTAAGTGATCCATTGCAGCTAGATGCTCTTTCCAAAGCTCATCAAGAGTTTGTAGCATAATACCTTTTTCAAAGTGTTGCATAGTTTCTTCGCCAACTTGTTCAATTTTGTTGCGATATTCTTTCTCTGCTGCTTCAATAATACGTTCTCGTAGAGTTTCTTCATGTAAAGCATTATTTTCTTCTAACCATTTTTCAATTGGTAAGTCTAATGCAAAGTCTTGTTTTAATCGTTGCTCCAATCCTGATATATTCCACATTTCTTCTAATGAATTTGGTGGAATATATTGATCTATCACCATGTTGAAAACATCTTTTCGGATTGCATCGATTGTGTCAGAAATATTTTCATTATCTAATAAGATATTACGTTGCTCATAAATAGCATGTCGTTGGTCATTAGCAACATCGTCAAATTCGAGTAGATTTTTTCTTCCATCAAAATTGTGTGTTTCTACTTTTGCTTGAGCTGAAGCTATTACTTTTGCCAATAATTTTGACTCCATTGCTTCACCAGCTGTGCTGAAGGCTTTACGCATCATATTCAGCTTGCCTTCATTTAAATAGATTCGCATTAAAGCATCATCAAGAGATAAGTAAAAACGAGAAGAGCCTGGATCACCTTGACGACCAGAACGCCCACGTAACTGGTTATCAATACGTCTTGATTCATGTCGCTCTGTACCAATAATATGCAAACCTCCAGCAGCCTTAACAATATCATGACGTGTTTGCCATTCAGATTTTATTTTTTCAATTTGCGCTTCTGTTGGATTATTTAATTTTGCAATTTCAGACTTCCAGTTTCCGCCTAAAACAATATCTGTACCTCGTCCAGCCATATTCGTTGCAATAGTAACTGCACCAGGATAGCCTGCATTTGCAACAATTTCGGCTTCTTGAGCGTGGAATTTAGCATTTAATACTTTATGGTTGATTCCCGCTTTTTTAAGTGCATTAGAGAGTAATTCAGATTTCTCAATAGAAATTGTTCCAACTAGTACAGGCTGGTTGCGAGAAATGCAGTCTTTAATATCTTCGATAATTGCATCAAATTTATATTTTTCATTCTCAAACATGACATCTGTACGATCGTCACGGATCATCGGTCGGTTAGTTGGAATAACAATAGTCTCTAACCCATAAATTTGCTGAAATTCAAATGCTTCTGTGTCAGCTGTACCCGTCATACCAGCTAATTTTTCATATAAACGAAAATAGTTTTGATAAGTAATAGAAGCTACAGTTTGATTTTCGCTTTGAATCGGAACGCCTTCTTTTGCTTCGATTGCTTGATGTAAACCATCAGACCAACGACGTCCTGTCATTGTGCGTCCAGTGTGTTCATCTACAATAATAATCTCATCGTCTTTAACAATATAATCTACATTGCGTTCAAAAAGTTTATGAGCTCGGAGTGCAGCATAAACATGGTGCAATAAAGTAATTTTTGATGGCGAATATAAAGATTCATCAGCTTTCATTAAACCTTGATTGACTAGCCAATGTTCTATTTTTTCCTGTCCACGTTCGGTGAGGTATGCTTGCTTAGTTTTAAGGTCGAGGGTGAAATCTCCCTCTCCTTGGTATTCTTCAGTGTCTTCTTTTTCTTGATAGATCAAACTTGGGATTAGCTTATCGATAGCTACATAGAGTTCTGAGCTATCTTCAGAAGGACCTGAAATAATTAAAGGGGTTCTAGCTTCATCAATTAAAATAGAATCCACTTCATCTACTAAAGCGTAATATAATTGCTTTTGAAAGCGATCTTTTGCGGAATGAGCTAGATTATCTCGTAAGTAATCAAATCCTAATTCACTATTTGTAGCATAAGTAATGTCAGCATTATAGGCTGCTTTTTTTTCTTCTGGAGGCATATTAGGGACATTAACACCAACGGTCATGCCTAAAAATTCAAATAAAGGTCGATTAGTATCTGCATCACGTCGAGCAAGATAATCATTCACTGTTACTACGTGTACTCCTTTGCCTGTTAACGCATTCAAATAGCAAGGTAAAGTCGCAGTTAGTGTTTTACCTTCACCTGTACGCATTTCTGCAATACAACGATTATTTAAAACCATTCCCCCAATTAATTGAACATCGAAATGACGCATGCCTAACACTCGCTTACTTGCCTCTCGTACAGTAGCAAAAGCTTCGGGCATTAAACTCTCTAAAGTCTCACCTTTTTTCAATCTTTCACGAAATTCGGTAGTTTTTGATTTTAATTGGTCATCAGTTAATTCTTCAAAGAGCGGTTCTAATTTATTAATTTTTATGACTTGTTTATTTAAACGGCGTAGGACACGATCGTTCCGACTACCAAAAATTTTTGTTGCAATAGTTCTTAACATAGTTTCTTGTTTCTAAAAAAATTATTCAAAGGGGGGACAACATTATTATTGACCCTAAGTAAAAAAAAGTAAATTTATGCGTTGAAGCAAGGACCAGCTCGAATAGGAGCATTATAATGAGAATAGAGGATAAAAAATTGTGGTTCAACTTTATTAGTAGTACTTTCTTTAATAAAAATAGGGGAAGTGTTTTCTAATAAATGTTGACGAGCTTGCTCTATCAAATTGATAGTATACTGATATTTTTGAGTTTGATACTGTTCATTTGGATAATTGCTTTTAGTAGCGTTATCTTCTAGTCCTTGTGCACTGGGAAAAGCAAAAATTGCAATCATACTGAGAAGTAATTGCGACCAAAAATATTGTTTGCTTTTATATAATTTCATCATTAAAAATCTTTTATTTATCTACCGCACTTATTGTAGCGGAAATTTGCTACAATGTCTTATAATCCTAAAATATAAGATTAAAAAAATGGAAAACAAGTATGAGACATGAAAAAATCATGAATGTGCAGGATATTTTACAAAGTTCGCCATTTAATCAGATTATGAAAAAAGGGCTAATGGTGCATGATTTAAATTTACAAATTGAGCAACTATTTCCATCACAATTCAAGGGATTGTATAGAGTTACTAACATTGAAGGAGAAAAACTGTTTTTTGAAGTTGCTAATGCAATAGTTCGACAAGGGTTGTTATTTAAACAACAACAATTGTTATCGTTAGCTAAAATAATTAACCCTAAAGTTAATTGCTTGGTGTTTAACATCAATCCGTCATTAGTAAAAAATAATTTGAATATGTAATGTTTATTAAGTGTGGTGTTTTTAGAAAAAAATTGCATCTTTTCTAAAAACACTCAATGACTAGTTTTTTAGCCAGTTTCGTAAGTTAGTTAACAATGGGATGCTAATTCAGCTGATAAATTTGCTCGTATTTCATCAAAATTAGTGTATTTTAATAACTTACCATTCTCAAACACTAATTCTAATTGATCATTTGAAAAATCATCATTACTACTGAGTTCGTCAACATAGTTGTCTAATGAAATGACTTTTACACGCCCACGTTGAGATTTCTTAAGTCCATCGTCTGTTTTAGGATTTTTAAAAATCATTTTTTCTTTCCCATTGATGATCGCTGAAGTGCCTTTTGTTGCAAAACCGAGAGTATCTCTTGTGTGGTATTGATAAGTCAGTGAGCCGACGCCGAAAATTAAATTGTTAGAAGCAAAGCCTTTGGCTTTTAGCCCTTCAAGGATACGACACATTTTTTCGTAATTAATTCCATCCCCATAAATTGCTCCAATATGAGGATCTAACTCCTTATAGTGTTTATCGTTAATCTTCCCTCCAAAAATATCCCATAAGCATTCAATTAAGCCTTTTTTCTCGTGAGGAGTATCTGCGTTTATGTCGCCACAAATAATATTATATGAATCACCACTATCAGGGCGAATAATTAGTTTGGCTTTATCGGGGCGATTCATGATCTCCTCTTTTAAAATAGGTAGATTAACAGTAATATTGTGCCAAAAATCTACAGTATCAGAAACAATTGAGAGCATACTATTAGGATATTTGGCCATCAAATAGCGGAAAGTTGCGAGTTCGTCTGCCCCGTGTGAACTCATTACTGAATGTTCTGTTGCTGGAATAGATGTTCCGATAAGTTGTGTTGATCCGTAATAACGTTCAATGAAAGAAATAGCTGGAATAGTATCAGTACCTAAAAATGAAATTAAATGTCCTGCTCCTGAACTTTCCGCACTTTCTAGTGAACTCATACCTCGCATAGAAAAGTCATGTGCTTGAAAAGGAACATGAAAATCGTTATCACAAGTTTCTTGAGCTAAACGAGTTAAAGTAATTCGATAAGCACGAGCAATGCTTGCTGAAACGATAGGTTGCCAAAGAGACATATTAATCAAAGTTTCAAAATAGTTAGTTAGCCAAAAAAAATCATGATGAGTATTCTCAATTGTCATCATTGGCACCTTGATTGCCACAGATTTTCCCTCAGGAATAGCTTTTATTTTTAGCGGAAGGTAACCTAAGCGATGTAACTTTAATATGTGATCTGTATTAGGCGTAAATTGTAGTGTTCGTTCAATGAACTGGATGTATTCTTCTGTCACTTCCCGTTCAGTGCGTGCAAAAAAATAATGATTAAAGTAATTTATCAAATATTTAGTAATAAATGCTTGAAAACCAAAAGAAACAGCACGTTCTAAGTATGGTGCAGATTTATTACTACGTGGAGTAAAAGTGCTGTAGATGACTTGAGTACCCTCAGGGTATTGATCTTTATGAAATACTTTATAGAAATCACATAATAAAGTTGGTATAGCAATTGGGTTTTTCTCTTTTAACATAATATTTTTCCATATTTATAGAAACGCAGCGATTAGTTCATTAACTTTTATTCGTTTTTTAGAAGATTGACTAATAGAACGCTGCACTTTTAAAGATTTGAGCTTTGCTCCTTGATAAATTTCTCGAGTAAATTTTGTATCATGATTGGAAATTATGACAGGAATTTTCCATTTGTTTGCTGTTTTCTTAGCTAAATCCGCGAGCTCTTGTTGATGATATAGCGAAAATTCGTTGCCAGCATATCGAGTAAAATTAGTGTTCTGAGTAAGAGGAGCATAAGGCGGATCACAATAAATTACCGCTTGCTCATCAGCAAACTCAAAGGCTTTTTGAAAATTATCGCAAATAAATACCGCTCTTTGAGCTTTTTGAGCAAAGTTTTTTAATTCTAATTCAGGGAAGTAATGTGTTTTATATCGTCCAAATGGTACGTTAAATTCACTTTTCGAGTTGTAACGGCATAGCCCATTGAAGCCAAAACGATTTAAATATAGAAACAATACTGAGCGTTCAAAGTTATCAGTAGAGTGATTAAAGCGATTACGTTGTTGATAATAATAGGCTTCAGTGTTAGCTTCTAGATGAAAAAAAACAGTTTTGCAAGCATCGATATAGTGATCTACATCTTGTTTAACTATATTGAATAAACTAATTAAATCAGGATTTATGTCAATTAAGATATAACGTTCAAAATGACTGTTTAAAAAAACTGAACCAGCTCCTACAAAAGGCTCAATGAGACATTGCTGTTGTTTGGGGAAAAATTTGTTAATTTCATCGGTTAGACGGAACTTACCACCAGCCCATTTTAAAAAAGGGCGGTGCTTTTTTCTGTTGTTTTTAACATTATGCGAGCTCATTTTGTCAATCAGTTTGCGTACAACAGCGAATAGCTTCCAAAACAAGAGGAAGCTCTGTTTCTGTAGCAATATATGCTTGACCCAATGATTTTAACAAGATCAATCGTAATTGCCCACTTAGTACCTTTTTATCTCTCATCATATAAGGAAGATAATCTTCAGGTTGCATTCCATCAGGTGAATAAGTCGGTAAATTTGCTCTTGCGAGTAATTTTTCTAAACGAGCTACATCATTATCGTCTAAATCGCCCAATATTTTAGAAAGCACAGCAGCCATCATGGAACCAGCAGCCACAGCCTCTCCATGTAACCAATTTCCATAACCTAAGTGAGTTTCAATAGCATGACCAAAAGTGTGACCTAAGTTAAGTAATGCACGTTCATTTTTTTCAGTTTCATCTCTAGCTACTACATCAGCTTTAATCTTACAACAATGAGCAATACATTGTTGGAGATGTTTCTGATCTAAGGCGACAAGCAAGTCAATATGCTTTTCTAGCCACTCGAAAAATGAGTAATCTAAAATAGCTCCGTATTTAATGACTTCAGCTAGACCTGCATTAACTTCTCGCTTTGGCAAAGTTTTTAGAGTTTGAGTATCAATAATAACTGCACAGGGTTGATAAAAAGCTCCGATCATATTTTTACCTAACTCGTGATTAACTGCAGTTTTTCCTCCAACAGAAGAATCTACTTGAGCTAGTAACGTAGTAGGAATTTGAATAAAACGAATGCCTCGTTGATAAGTTGAAGCAGCAAAGCCCGCAACATCACCAATTACTCCCCCACCAAGTGCAATAATCGTAGCATCACGTCCATAATTAGCTTTTAAAAGTGCGGTAAAAATTAAGTTTAATGATTCAATAGTTTTATATTTTTCGCCATCAGGTAGTAGGACTTGTTCTACGATACACCCTATTTGTTGCAATGTGGCTATTAAGTTCGTTAAATAATATTTTGCAACAGTAGGATTTGTCACCACCATAATTTTATCGCCAGCTTTAAGAGGATAAACATTGGGATTAGATAGTAATCCTTCACCTATATGGATTGGATAAAAGCGTTCTTTTAATTCCACATTGACATTCAACATCCTACTGTCCTTTTTTATAGAAGAGCTATTAATTTATAGTCATTAGCCATTAAAGTTTTCGATTAAATCAATAATTTGATTTGCCATAACTTTTGCACTTTGATCATCAGTAGGTAGCGTAATATCTGCGATTTCCTCGTACAGTGGATTGCGAATTTTAGATAGTTCTTCCAATACTTGACGAGGATCATCAACGCCTTGCAATAGAGGACGCTTTTTATCTCGTTGTGTCCGTTGAAATTGCTTTTCTACAGTAGTTTCTAAATAGATTACAGTTCCTCTAGCAGACAAGTAATTACGGTTATTTTTTGATACTACTGCACCGCCGCCAGTAGACAGTACAATACCTTGTTTTTGAGTTAGTTCATTAATGATTCGCTCTTCCCGTTTACGAAAGCCTTCTTCACCTTCCACATCAAATATCCAGCTAATATCAGCCCCCGCACGTTGTTCGATTTCAGTATCTGTATCAATAAAATCCATGCCTAAAAGTAGAGCCAACTGACGACCTATTGTGCTTTTTCCAGCCCCCATAGGTCCTACTAAAAAAATATTACGTTTTTCTGCCATTTTGTTGTTTATTCTTCTAAATGAATGAGAAATAAATAGATCTTTCCGATTGTACAAAACACAACCATAGAAACCGAATGTGGTTGTAAAAGATCACCTAAAAAATAATTGCGATTATCTCAATAAATAGCCACCTTTTTCAAGTCTATATATATTTATTTGTGGATATTTATACAAAATCGCTTAAGTGCGGTTTGTTTTTTGCTGAATTTTGTTTCAACTTGTAGTTATTTTTGTAAAACAGCTGGTTTGATTTGCCCTTTCTTTAAAATATGTGGTGTGACGAAAATGACTAACTCCCTTTTCTGATGACGTTCGACTTCTTTGCTAAACAAATGTTTTAGTAATGGAATATCACCTAGTAGAGGCACTTTATCCACGTGTTTTGTCATATTGTCATGAAAGACACCTCCTAAAACAATAGTTTCTCCATCTTTGGCAAAAACTTGAGTATTGATTTCTTGTTTATCGATTGAAACGACTTCATTTTGTCCATAGGAAACACGTTGGCCAGGTGAGTTTTGACTTACGACGAGATCTAGTAGGATAGTGTTTTCTTTAGAAATATGTGGCGTAACTTCCAAACCTAATACAGCTTCTCTAAATTCTACAGATTGATTGTCATTTTTATTGTTATTAACGATGTAAGGAATTTCAGTTCCTTGTTTTATACTGGCACTTTTTTTGTTAGTGGTTAAAAGACGAGGACTAGCAATAATTTCCACATTATTTTCTCGTTCAAGTGCGGTTAGTTCTAGGTCTAGCAAACGACTGTTAATTTTAGCAATTTGAAATGCAACAGAACCAGCTGGTGCAGTTGTTGTAGGAAAGTTTACGTTAAGTTGATTGACGATGTTTTCGAAACCATTTGCACCTAAACTGCCTGCCACTTTATGACTTGTTGCTGTTGGATTAAAAATCCCCCAACGAACGCCAAGTTCTTTTAAGCTCTCGTCATTGATTGTCACAATTCGTGCTTCAATAGCTATCTGCTCAATTGGCTTATCCATTTCTGCCACCACTCGTTTAATTTGTTGTACGATTGACTTTTCATCTTGTACAATCAATAAATTACTGCGATCATCAAAAGTAATGCTACCACTAGATGATAATAATGAGCCATTACCAGTAGTTAACGATTTCATCACTTCAGAGGCTTTTGCAAAATGGAGTTTTATCGAAGTGGCTACAGGCTTAGTTTGTGGTTCTACTGTAATATTAGCAAAATTAACCGCACTTTCGGTTTGTTCCATTTTGGAGGCAAATCTTGCAGGATTATCATCACTAGCTTTATTAAGATAATAAATGCCTTTTTCTTGCCAAAGATCTAATTGTTGTATTTTTGCGACTGAACGTAGTAACTGATCAAAATCAGTTTCTTTTAATTGAAGAGATATAGTCCCCTCTAACTCATCATTGATAATTAAATCTACTTGTTGCTCCATAGCTAATTGCTGTAATGTTGCCACTAAAGGTGCTTTTTTTAGTCTGATAGAAAAAACCTTATTCTCTTGTACAACATTTGATTGAGCTAAAAGTGGGGTAGAAAAGAATAGAAAAAATATACTGCATTTTAGCAATTTAACTAGATAGTTCATATTTGCTCCTAAAGTTTAATGTTGATAGGTTCTGGTTGCTGACAACTTCTAGCTTTTTGCCAACTAAGTAAGCTGATTTGTTGTAATTCTATTTTGTTAATTTTTAATTTTTCTTTTGCAATAAAGTCCCCTTCATTTGCACTCATCACAGTTTGATTATTATTTATAAAAAATATTTTAGTAGAATTTTTTCCTATAAGTACTCCTATAAATTTTATCTGCTCAAAAGGCGTTTCATGAGCAATAGACAGTTGTGTTGAGTGGCAAGATAACGTACTTTTCTTTGTGGGCTGAGGAGTAGACATACTTTCTTTTAGATAACGCTGAGTTTTGTCAAAAGGATCTGTAGCAAAAGTTATTCCTTCACTAAAATTGAATAAAATAAAAAGAATAGCCCATCGATTAAATGATTTATTTATTACTTTCATAATCAATTCTCCGTAATATTTAGTTGTAGTGATATTTCTGATTCAACAGAGATGTCGTCATTATCATCATTGTTTTTATTTATCTTAATAAAAAGTAAATCAATATTTTTGTTTTCATTGAAAAGATCACTAATAAGCTGATTTATATCAGTAAAATATCCTTTCATATTTAAAGTTAGTATCGGTTTTTTTTGATATTCCCAGTGAGTTGAATGAATATTTAATTTTGTAGGTAGTAGCCTTTTTAGTTGATTATTTACAGTAGAAATATGAGAGGTTAACTTTGGAGTTAATAATTTATTATCCGTTATATTTTGTAAGGCATATAGTAATTTTTGTTGATGAACTATTTGTTTTTGTTTTAAAACAATATCCTCCTTTAAAAGGATTATTTCTTGATTTTTACTTAAATAGTTATTGAAAGGTAAGTAGATGAAAAACATCATGATTACTGACAATAAAATATGTTGTTTAGCAGTAGATAATGAAATGAACTTACCCATTAAGTTGTAAGGATTATTCCATATTTTTTTGTTCATTAATTTTCTCTCTCGTATCTATTTTTAAATCAAATTCAAAATAAATTTGGTCTTTTGTCGGTTTAAATTGGATTAGTTCAATTTTTTCGAATAATGTATGTTGATTAAGAAAATGATGGATCATTTCAAATTCATTTTGATCCTCAACGTAACCTTTAAGTTGTAATGATTGTATTGAAAAAATAATTTGTGATAATTCACCTTCTTGAAGTGGCAGCTCATTAAGTAAATTCAGAACTTCAAATAAGTGCGGTCGTTTTATCGGTAATTTATTTTCATGTAGCTTGTAGTGAGGTCGCAACTTTTCTGTTTGTTGTACTAATTGTAGTAAGTTTTGTGATAAGCTGCTAAGCTGATTGCGATGTTGTATAATATGTTGTTGGTTTTGATGATTTACATATATAAAGTAGCTGTAAATTATTGCAGAAAAAATGAAGTAGACTAAACATTTTATTAATGTTTGTTTTAAATTATATTGGTGTAATTTTTGTCGCCAAGGTAATAAATTCATCTTTTTTCCTTTTTTTTATAAATAGATATTATTCTTGTCGCCACAGAGCATTACCTAGCGCAATAAAAGGCAAGTCTGTATTAACTTGATTCCATTGTTGAGGTGTTTTTTTAATTTCTGATGTGCTGTAAAAATAAATCTCTGTTGGTCTTTCATTATAGCGTTGGCAAAAATGCTCAAAAATGATGAGAATATTATTTTTACTGTGTTGTACTGTTCTAAATTGTCCTGATTTTTGTTGAATTGCAAGGCAACACTCACTATCTTTATATAAGAATAATTTTTCATTTATTTCTTCATCAGATAAGTTTAATAAATACTGAAAAGCACGAACTATCGCATGTGAGTGACTGTCTAACACACTGATTAGTAAAGGAGAGTATTTTTTGAGATAGTCTTTTGCTGTATTTTTTATAATAGCAAATATATCTAAACGGCAACTTTGTTTTAACGGAGTAGTGCAATAATCAAACCACAGTTGTTCTAATGGTGTAGGAAGTTCATTCTCTAGTAAGAAATGACATTGTTGCTCAGATTCTTGTGGGGTTAAAAGATGTGGTAGGAGCAAAGATCTAGTCCAAATATGTTGAGGTTGAATAGATACGATAAATTTAGGTTTCTTTTTAATTTTGTTGTCAACTACATCGGATGCATTTAGCTGTGATTGAATTTCTTTGATAGACAAATGAGATGAGGATTGCATAAAGTGAGGAACCTTTTTTTGATCAAACCATAAGCACTGGTAAGTATTTTCGGTTTTATACAAACCGACTTGAATGATAAGAGACGATTTTTGAGTGAAACCAGACATATTTTAATTTACCTTATCTTTAAACATTATATTTAGCTTTTGATTTTGAGTATGAGTATTTATACTTGTATTAATAGGAATAATTTTTCAGAATTAACTTGAGTTATTTTTCTGATTTTTTCTGAATTTGCATTAAACAAGAGAGAATTTTACGATGCGGATCGCAAAACTAATATTTAGTAGTCTATTAACCCTGTGTTTTTTAGCTTTAGTTATTTTAAGCATAGGGTATTTTTATTTGAAATCTGATTTACCTGATGTTGAAACGTTAAAAGCAGTTGAATTACAACAACCTATGCAGATTTATACTGCTGACGAAAAGTTGATTGGGGAGATAGGAGAACAACGCCGTATTCCTGTTAAGTTAGAAGATATTCCTCAAAAATTGATTGAGGCAGTACTTGCAACAGAAGATAGCCGTTTTTATCAACATCATGGGTTAGATCCTATTGGTATTGGGCGAGCTGTAATGGTGGCATTGACTAGTGGCGGTGCATCACAAGGTGCGAGTACGATTACTCAACAATTAGCTCGTAATTTTTTTCTTACACCAGAGAGAAGTTTAATACGTAAAGCGAAAGAAACAATCCTAGCAATTGATATTGAAAATACACTGACTAAAAATGAGATCTTAGAATTATATTTAAATAAGATTTATTTGGGGTATCGAGCTTACGGTGTAGCTGCTGCGGCAAAAACTTATTTTGGCAAAGAGCTAAATCAATTAACTTTATCGGAAATGGCTGTGATCGCAGGTTTGCCAAAAGCACCTTCAACTATGAATCCGCTTTATTCATTAAAACGAGCAACAGATCGCCGTAATGTGGTATTAGGACGAATGTTAGAATTGAAATATATCACACAGGATGAATATCAAACCGCACTTAATGAACCAATTGTTGCACGTTATCACGGCTCTCAATTAGAGTTTAGAGCAGACTATGTCACAGAGTTAGTACGCCAAGAAATGGTTAAACGCTTCGGTGAAGAAAATGCTTATACAAAAGGTTATCAAGTTTATACAACAGTAGTATCTAAAGATCAAGCACAGGCTCAAAAAGCGGTGAGAGATAATATTATTGCTTATGATATGAGACATGGTTATCGTGGAGGATCTCCGCTATGGCAAGCTGGAGAATTAGCCTGGGATAAGGACAGAATTGTAGCATGGTTAAAAAAACAGCCAAAATCTGATCCTTTCGAAGCGGTAGCTGTAATAGAAATTAATAAAAATGGCACAGTAATTTTATTTGCTGATGGTAATCAAGCAATACTTTCATCTTCAGCAATGCGTTGGGCTGGTAAGCAAATACCCAAAATAGGAGAGCAGATTTGGGTTAGAAAAACTGCTGATGGTAGTTTCCAGCTCGGACAGATTCCAGAAGTCAATTCAGCTTTAATTTCTTTAAATAGTTATAATGGTGCAGTTGAAGCTCTTGTTGGAGGTTTTAGTTTTGAACAGAGTAAATTTAATCGAGCAACACAATCTCTAGTTCAAGTAGGTTCTTCTATTAAGCCTTTTATTTATGCGGCGGCTTTAGAAAAAGGCTTGACTTTATCTAGTGTGTTACAGGACGCACCTATTGTTATTAAAAAAGCTGGGCAAGATGCGTGGATGCCAAAAAACTCACCGAATCGTTATGATGGTCCGATGCGGTTACGAGTAGGGTTAGGGCAGTCGAAAAATATGATTGCTGTACGAGCTATGCAAATGGCGGGTATTGATTTTACTGCCGATTTTCTTCAACGTTTTGGATTTGATCGCGAACAATATTACGCAAGCGAAGCTCTTGCACTAGGAGCTGCTTCTTTCACGCCTTTAGAAATGGCAAGAGCTTACGCTGTGTTTGATAACGGTGGTTTTTTAGTTGAGCCTTATTTAATCGAAAAGATTTTAGATAATAATGGTAAAGAAGTTTTTGTGGCGAACCCCAAAATTGCTTGTATTAGCTGTGATGATATTCCAGTTATTTACGGCGAAACAGAAAAATTAGATGGGTTTAAGAATATTGATTTATTAAAACCAAAAGATTTATTGAGTACTGATAGTAGCACTAATGGTGAAGAATTAGATACCAATACAGTAATAGATGATACTCCTGAACTTAATACAGAAAATGGAAAATTGGATGAAAGTGCGGTGAAATTTATGGCTGAAGCGAAAACTGAACATTCACAAGTACAGTATGCACCTCGAGTTATCAGTGGAGAAATCGCATTTTTAATTCGCAGTGCGTTAAATTCAGCTATTTATGGTGAACCTAATCAATCATGGCTTGGTACAAGTTGGCGAATTGGAAAAGAAATTAAACGTAAGGATATAGGTGGTAAAACGGGTACAACTAATAACTCAAAAGTTGCTTGGTATGCGGGTTTTGGGGCGAATATTAGTACAGCTGTTTATATTGGATTTGATGATAATAGACGTAATTTAGGTAGAGGTGAATCTGGTTCGAAATCAGCTATGCCTGCTTGGGTTGCTTATATGAAAAATCGTTTAAAAGATATACCTGAATACAATTCTTCGTTACCAAAAAATATCGTGACTCGTCAAATTGATATTAGTACAGGGCTGTTAGCAAAGAGCGGTGGAAAAACGGAATATTTTATTAAAGGTACAGAACCAACACGATCTTATATTGAAGAAAAAGGGATTTATATGCCTCCTGAGTGGCAACAATCGCCACAAGATGGTTTGTTAGCTGAACCTCAAGAATTATTTTAATTATAATAAACCGCACTTATTGTAATATATTGAGAGTTGTGACTTTCGTGCGTTTCGTTAAATAGTAAGGATATTTATGTTAAGTTATCGTCATAGTTTTCATGCAGGTAACCACGCTGATGTATTGAAGCATTTAGTGTTGATGTTGATTATAGAAAACTTAAAACAAAAGGATAAAGGATTTTATTATTTAGACACTCATGCTGGAGTAGGGCGTTATCGTTTGTTTAGTAATGAATCAGAAAAAACAGGTGAATACAAGGAAGGCATTGCTAAACTTTGGGAACAAAAAAATATGCCTACAGTAGTGGCAGATTACGTGAAATTGATCAAAAAACTTAATTATGGTGGTAAAGAATTGCGTTATTATGCAGGTTCGCCATTAATTGCAGCGATGTTACTGCGTCCTCAGGATAGGGCATTATTAACAGAGTTGCATCCAACTGATTATCCTTTATTACGTAATAATTTTAAGCAATTTGATAATATTCTTACGAAGCGAGATGACGGTTTTCAGCAATTGAAAGCAACTTTACCTCCTAAAGAACGACGAGGTTTGATATTGATTGATCCTCCTTATGAATTAAAAGAAGACTATGAACTGGTTATTAAAGCGATAGAAGAAGGTTATAAGCGTTTTGCTACAGGAGTATATGCAATTTGGTATCCAGTAGTATTACGACAACAAACTAAACGCATGATTAATGCCTTGAAAAATACGGGAATTCGTAAAATTTTGCAGATTGAACTAGCAGTGCGTCCTGATTCGGAGCAACGAGGTATGACAGCAAGCGGTATGATTGTCATAAATCCGCCTTGGGTATTAGAAAAGCAAATGAACGAAATTTTACCTTATTTACACCGCACTTTAGTGCCAGAAGCTATAGGAGGCTGGTCTGTAAAATGGATTGTGTCAGAATAAGAAAATACCAATTGGATTGATTTACTAAGATACTTTGCTTTATTAATGGATTTTAGGCACAATAATGGAATTTGTTAATTATCGGAGACTAAAATGACAAAACATTATGATTATTTAGCAATTGGTGGTGGCAGTGGTGGCATTGCATCAATTAATCGTGCTGCAAGTTACGGAAAAAAATGTGCAATTATTGAAGCAAAGGCACTTGGCGGTACTTGTGTGAACGTAGGTTGTGTACCAAAGAAAGTTATGTGGTATGGTGCTCAAGTAGCCGAAGCTATTAATCTATATGCACCTGATTATGGTTTTGATGTACAAGTTAATACATTTGATTTTTCTAAACTTGTAGAAAATCGTCAAGCTTATATTAGCCGTATTCATAATTCCTACAATAATGTTCTTGCAAAGAATAATGTTGATGTGATTCAAGGATTTGCAAAATTTGTTGATAAAAATACTGTAGAAGTTAACGGAGAGAGAATTACTGCAGATCACATTTTGATTGCAACTGGAGGACGTCCAAGTTATCCAACAATTAAAGGAGCAGAGTATGGTATTGATTCCGACGGTGTATTTGCATTAAATGAATTACCAAAACGTGTAGCAATTGTCGGAGCGGGTTATATAGCAGTTGAATTAGCAGGAGTGATGAATGCACTAGGCGTGGATACTCATCTTTTTGTTCGTCGTCATGCACCATTACGTAATTTTGATCCTTTAATTATTGATACGCTCGTTGAGGTAATGGCACAAGATGGCATTCAATTACATACTCAAGCTATTTTGCGAGAAGTTGTTAAAAATTCAGATGGGTCTTTAATATTAAAATTAGAAGACGGACGTGAGCAACAAGTAGATTGCTTAGTTTGGGCAATTGGTCGTGATCCTGCTACAGATAAAATTAATCTAGAGGCAGCAGGGGTGGCAACGAATGCTAATGGCTTTATTAAAGTGGATAAATTGCAAAATACTAATGTAAAAGGAATCTATGCGGTAGGTGATATTATTGAAAATGCGATTGAGCTGACTCCAGTAGCAGTTGCAGCAGGTCGTCGTTTATCAGAACGCTTATTTAATAATAAACCAAATGAACATTTAGACTATAATCTCGTTCCAACAGTGGTTTTCAGTCATCCGCCAATTGGTACGATTGGTTTGACAGAACTGCAAGCTGTTGAGCAATATGGTTCAGAAAAAGTAAAAGTTTATCAATCTAGTTTTACCCCGATGTATAGTGCTGTTACTGCTCATCGTCAACCATGTAGAATGAAGTTAGTTTGTGTTGGTGAAGATGAAAAAATTGTAGGGTTACATGGTATCGGTTTTGGTGTTGATGAAATGATTCAAGGCTTTGCAGTAGCAATTAAAATGGGAGCAACTAAATCTGATTTTGATAATACTGTGGCTATTCATCCAACGGGTTCAGAAGAATTTGTAACAATGCGATAAAAACAGTAGAAAAGAAAAAAGCAGAAGTTAGTATTTCTGCTTTTCTTATTATTGAATTTAATATGCGACTATAAACTTTCAGTAAATGTACGAGTAATTACATCACGTTGTTGTTCTGGTGTGAGTGAATTGAATCGTACAGCATATCCTGAAACACGGATTGTTAATTGTGGATATTTTTCAGGATTTTTAACAGCATCTTCTAAAGTTTCACGGCGTAATACATTAACGTTTAAATGTTGTCCCCCTTCCACTTTAACAGTAGGTTGCACATCAATAGGTAACTCACGATATTCAAAATCGCCCAATTCTTTTACTGCGACGATTTGATCAGCTTCAAAACCACCTTTTGCACATAAGCAACGAGCTTCACCTTCTTCATTGTCTAGCAACCAAAATGAATTTAATAAGTCATTATTTGTTGCTTGAGTAATTTGGATACCCTTAATCATAAAATGCCTCCTGTTGGCAGTTTGTTTTAAATTTGAACTTAGTTGCTGGTCATTTTATCGTGTTTTTTGATTTTTTCAATTATTTTTGTATGAATTACTCAGAATTTAAGTAATTGTAAAGTTAAAATAAATTAATCTTATTTTAGTGCTGTTAAATTGTTTAAGTGTTATTTATAATTTTAACAAATTACAATAAGGGAATACATAAATATGGCAACTTGGAGCGATATGATTGGGGCTGAAAAGCAACAACCTTATTTTTTGCATATTTTAGAACAAGTACGACATGAAAGAGCGGTAGGAAAAACGATTTATCCACCTCAAGCAGAGGTTTTTAATGCTTTTCGTTTAACTGAGTTTGATCAAGTTAAAGTAGTGATTTTGGGACAAGACCCTTATCATGGTCCTAATCAGGCTCATGGATTAGCTTTCTCTGTTAAACCTAATGTTGCTCCGCCGCCCTCATTAGTAAATATATATAAAGAGCTTGCTGATGATATTCCTAATTTTGAAATTCCTCATCATGGTTATTTAGTTGAATGGGCTAAACAAGGAGTGCTTTTATTGAATACAGTTTTAACTGTGGAGAGAGGAAAAGCACATTCTCATGCTCATTTTGGCTGGGAACTTTTTACTGATCAAGTTATTGCAGCATTAAATCAAGGACGAGAAAATTTAGTATTTTTATTATGGGGGAGTCATGCTCAAAAAAAAGGTGCGTTTATTGACAGCAATAGACATTGTGTGCTAACTTCCCCGCATCCGTCACCATTATCAGCTCATCGTGGATTCTTAGGTTGTCGTCATTTTTCAAAAGCAAATGAATATTTAGCTCAATCAAATATTAAACCGATCAATTGGCATTTACCTTTAGATATTTTACCAAAAGAATTATAGGAAACTAATAATGTTAGTCATCATTTCTCCTGCAAAAACGTTGAATTGTAATACCGCACTTCCAAAAGATTTAGCGGATAAATTAGCTTATTCACAACCATCATTGACCAATTACAGTGAGCAATTAATCCGTATTTGTCGTCAGTTTTCACCAAATGAACTCGCATCTTTAATGTCGATTAGTGATAAATTAGCTGGGTTAAATGTAGCACGTTTTGCAGAATGGCAAAAAGAACATGATGAACAAAACTCTCGTGCAGCAATTTATGCTTTCAATGGTGATGTTTATACTGGGTTAAGTGCAGAAACATTGAATATTGATGAAATTGGATTCGCTCAGCAGAATTTGCGAATTTTATCAGGTTTATATGGTTTGTTGCGTCCATTGGATTTAATTCAACCATACCGTTTAGAAATGGGAACAAAATTAGCCAATGCAAAAGGTAATGATCTTTATGCTTTTTGGGGTGATAAAATCGCTCAGCTAATACAAAAGACATTAGATAATCAGAACGAAAGAACATTGATTAATTTAGCATCTGATGAATATTACAAAGCTGTTCAAGGGGATAAATTAAGAGTAAATGTTATTAAACCTATCTTTTTAGATTTTAGAAATGGAAAATACAAAATTATCAGCTTTTATGCAAAAAAAGCACGTGGTTTAATGTGTCGTTACATTATTCAAAATAGATTAATGGAAGCGGAGCAACTTAAAGAATTTGATCTTGGCGGTTATTGGTTTGATACAGAATCTTCAACAGCAAATGAGTTTGTATTTAAACGGGATTTAAGTGAATAAAATGAAGAAAATAATAGTTTTTTTAGTTTCACTTTTTTTGACAGCTTGCGTTGGTATACCTAAATTAGATGCTCCAGAAAAGTTAAAACATGACAAAAAAGTGTATTATCAAGTATTGCATCAAGATTTAGGTAATATAATTCGCTATTTCTATGTGCAAAAAACAGATAGCCTGCAGGACTGGAAAAGTGCGGTGGAATTGTTACAAGATCGTAGTCAGCCATCGCTAACGTTAGAACAACGTATTGCATTAAGGAATAAAGCATTTAGCAAAAGTCATGTAGTTAGATTTGATGTGCAGAAAAAAAATAATCAGTTACTATCCTATGTTATTTATCGTCCGACTAAGCAGTATAAGAATTGGCAGATTGATATTGCTAAAGGGATTGAAACTCCATTATGTGGTTTTATACAATATAAATACTCGTTGCGAGTGGCTAAAAATAAAAAATTTATGAATGTAGCAAATAAAAAGATTGCAACTTACTTGAAAAAATATGTTGTAGATAAAGAAATTAACCGATTTCAGAAACAGCCTATTTTTACTTGGGACTGTTTAAAATATTCTGAAAAGTGACCGCACTTTAAAGATATTAATTTAATAATCTATAGGTATTAACTAGATTTAAATCAAATTATGGTGCTGTTTGAGAAAATTTTACTAGAGTCAGTATATTGAATGCAGTATCTTAACAATAGTTTTTAATTTCAATTTTATAGGGTATATAACAATGATAAGAAAAGTAGCTGTATTAACCAGTGGTGGTGATGCACCTGGTATGAACGCTGCCATTAGAGGTGTAGTGCGTTCTGCTTTAGCTGAAGGGTTAGAAGTTTATGGTATTTATAATGGTTATCATGGACTTTATCATAATAAAATCCAACAAATGACACGTTATAGTGTTTCCGATATTATTAATCGAGGAGGAACTTTTTTAGGTTCTGCTCGTTTTCCTGAATTTAAAAATCCAGATGTACGAGAAAAGTGTGCAGAAATTTTACGCTCTCATGGAATTGATGCCCTTGTTGTTATTGGTGGTGACGGTTCCTATATTGGAGCTAAATTACTGACAGAAGAGCATGGTTTTCCTTGCATTGGTATACCTGGAACTATTGATAATGATGTAGCTGGAACAGATTATACTATTGGCTATCAAACAGCTTTACAAACTGCGGTTGAAGCAATAGACCGCTTGCGTGATACTTCAAGTTCACATCAGCGGATTTCTATTGTAGAAATTATGGGCAGACATTGTAGTGATCTTACTATTTCGGCTGGTATTGCTGGTGGTTGTGAATATATTGTAGCATCAGAAGTTGAGTTTAACCGAGAAGAGTTAATTCGGCAAATTGAACGCAGTATTATCAAAGGAAAGCGTCATGCTATCATTGCAATTACAGAATTAATTTGTGACGTAAATATGTTAGCAAAAGAAATTGAAGAACGCGTTAAACACGAGACTAGAGCTACAGTGTTAGGGCATATTCAACGGGGGGGGACACCTTGTGCTTTTGATCGCATTTTAGCGTCCCGTATGGGAGCCTATGCAGTAGATTTGCTTTTGCAAGGTAAGGGAGGGTACTGTGTTGGTATCCAAAATGAGCAATTGGTTCATCATGATATTATTGATGCGATTAATAATATGAGACGTGAGTTTAAAGCCGACTGGTTGAAAATGGCAAAACGTTTAGATTAAATAATTAAAAATAGAATTATATTCGGCATCTTAATATATTATGATGCCGAATTTTTTGTGTCTAAAATTGGGCTATTTATTATTTTTTTATGAAAAAACAGTACAAAAAACCGCACTTTTTAAAAGTGCGGTAGTTCTATAGTGAATTTTTAAAATAATAAAACAGCAGTAAATTATTAATTAGAATTCAAAGTTTACACCAACGTTGTAGCTGACATTACCTCCTGATGTGAATGCCACACCTGCTTTAGTAGCTATTTTTTCATTGAAACGGAAACCTGAACCAATAGCAACTGCGTGCTGAGAATTGTATCCACCAACGGCAGCAGAAAGATTGAATTTTCCTACATTATAAGGTTGGAATAATCCTGATAAAGCAGATTGAGCTGCTAAACCACGTTCTACTTTTGTTTCAAGATGATTTACGCGACGATCTAAGCGATTAATATCACTTCTATTAACAGCCACTTCTTTGGTTGCTAATTGCGAAATTGCTGTAGTATTAGCTTCGATAGCAGTTTTATTGATTTCGATAGCAGTTTTATTCGTTTCGATACTTTGGCTGTTAGCTGCAATATTTTCAGCGTTAGCTTCTATTGCTTTTTTGTTTGTATCAATGCTTTGTTTATTAGTTGCAATATCACTAGCATTAGCTTCTATTGCTTTTTTGTTTGCATAAATGTTGTTGATATTAGTTTCGATATCTTCGTTATTCATTGCAATATCAGAAGTATTTTCCCTAATTTTATCAGTGTTAGCCTGAATGTTTGTGGTGTTAGCTTCTATGCTAGTGCTGTGCTCTTCAACATCAGTAGTGTTAGCCGCAATAGCACCCTCATTCTGAAAAAACTGTGCTTCCAGTGTATGAATCCGTGTATTTATTTCTCGAAGTTTAGCTTCAGTAGTATCATGCGCTTCTTCTGCAACAGCATATCCAGCAATCATAGTAGCAAGTAACGTTAAAGTTAAGTTTTTTTTCATTAGTTCAATCCTCAAATATGTTATGGGAATAAGTAATAATTAACGAATGTTTTTAAGTATTAGTAAAAAAGTAACTCATATCGGTTAATCATTAATGACTAACCGCTCATGCTTATTCTAAAAAAAAAATAGGTTATAGAGTTTTATTAACCTTATCTTTAGTGTTTTTACTTAATTATTAGTTAAATCATATAGTTAAAAACTGGTCCGACCAGTTTTGATGGTTACGATCTTCTAGTAAGTGCAGGAAGGTAAGATACAGGCTAGTTATTGTTGTCAAGCGTAATAGGAAATGGAGAGTGTAAAAAATATACACTATTATTTAGCATTTTAAATTGTCAGTTTTTTACTTGTTTATAGTCGATTAACTGTTTGATAAATAAGGAATATTTTGTTCTATTTTATATTTTTTATGTAGATGGTTGAAGTTATAAAAAGTTATCCTATTTAACACTCACAATGTTATCCACAGAAATACTGGATAAGTCATAAAAAGTAGATCTAGCTTATTATTTACTATCAGTAATCCTGTGTGTTTTATTCTCATTGATCAATAAATTTATAGTAAAATCAATGAGTATTTTTGAAAATTCATATAATGCATTAAGTGAGTAAGTTATGAATAAGTCAGTAATTTTTTTCAACATTATTCTGTTAATAAATTCTCATTTCTATAAAAGTTAAATATAAAATGCGGTTATTTTGATGTAATAAAATTAAAAGTTCTAATAAAACAATGAGTTAAATGTATTTTATAAAAAGGAGACAAGGATTTTAGTCGAGTAGTTTAGTTTTATAAAACTGAATAAGCCTATCAGAATTTGATAGGCTATTGTGGATAGAAATTTAATTTTCTAGTTGTTTGGAAGTTTTTTTAAATAATGTTAATGCGATAAACAAAAATGCTAAGAGACATGAAATGATCAAGGCATAAAATCCGCCATCCCAACCGAATAAATCAACCAGTTTACCCATTACATAACCTGCACTTGCTGAACCTAATAAGTAACCAAATAAACCAGTTAAGCCTGTTGCAGTACCTGTTGCAACACGTGGAACTAAATCGGCAGCTTGTAAGCCTATCATCATTACAGGACCGTAAATCAAGAAACCAATTGCGACAAGGCAAATATTATCAACTAACGGATTACCAGCTGGATTTTTCCAATAAACAAAAATTGCAATAAGTACTCCGACTAAAAATAATAGCATTGGTGGTGCTCGGTGACCTTTGAAAACTTTATCGCTTAAATAGCCACTGGCTAGCATGCCAAAAATACCTGCATATTCATACAAGAAATATGCCCAACTTTGTTTATCTACTGAAAAATGTTTCACTTCTTTTAGATAAGTTGGAGCCCAATCGATAATGCCGTAGCGAATAAAATAAACAAACACATTGGCGACCGCGATTGCCCAAAGAAATTTATTATTGAGAACATACTTATAGAAAATATCTTTAGAAGATAAAGTATGAGCAGACTCAACTCTTTCAATAATTTTCTCGCCTTTATATTCATCAATTGGAGGTAACCCTTTTGATTCTGGTGTGTCATGCATTAAATAGAACATAATGAAGGCAAGCACTATTGCAATCAATGCAGGCAGGTAGAAAAGTGATTGCCATGTACCAAAAATTGCGAGCCCTAATATTGCTAGTGGTCCAATTAAGCCACCACCTATATTGTGCGAAACGTTCCACCAGCTCCACCAAACTCCACGTTCAGAAGTAGAAAACCAGTTAGTCATTGTTTTTGCACCAGGCGGATATCCCATACCTTGGAACCAACCATTTAACGCCGAAAGTACGATCATGATTGGAATAGAAGACAATACACCAGGTACTAACCCGAAAATTAAAGTTACTGCTGCTGAGCATAGTAAGCCAATAGTGATGAAATATTTAGGGTTACTACGATCAGATACATTACCCATAATAAATTTACTAAAACCATAAGCAAGTGAAAGTGCAACGCCAACAGTTCCTAAGTCTGCTTTAGTAAAACCATATTCATCAATTAAATATGGCATTGCTAAAGAGAAATTTTTTCGAATTAAGTAATACGCAGCATATCCAATAAAAACACTAGCAAATACTTGCTAGCGTAATTTTTTATATTCCGAATCAATGAGATTTGGTGCTATTTTCTTCTCCGCAGGTGGAGAGGCTTTGAGAAATTGAAACATAGTATATTCCTTTTAGTTTATAAATAAGCGAATGATTTATATCATCAAGGGCGATAATTATACATATAATTAAAATATTGGAAATTATTTTATACATAAAATGTAAATGAATTTACAGAAAATGTAATTCAAAGAGAGCAAGTAGTTGATAGCGTATATTTTTACTTGTTATCATCTTCCTCAACTGGAGAACATCAAGTTATTATTTGTTATATTAAATTCCCACTTTTATATAGTATTTTTGGTGCTTGCACTTTTTTTTAGATAGTACTTGATTTTTATTTGAACGCCCCCATTTTAGAGAGAATACAAGTGCTAAGTATCTAAGTATTAAAGAGAGCATATATGAATTGCAATTTACAGTCTATTAAACAAAAAAGTATCCCAGTTCTACCTTTACGCGATGTAGTTGTTTTTCCTTACATGGTTGTGCCGTTATTTGTAGGAAGAGCTAGATCTATTCGCAGTTTAGATGAAGCAATGAATAATAGTAAACAGTTGTTACTAGTATCTCAAAAGCAGGCAGATTTAGAGGCTCCTACAACTGAAGATCTTCATAGTATTGGTACGGTAGCTAATATTATTCAATTGCTTAAATTACCCGATGGTACAGTTAAAGTATTAGTTGAAGGTATTCAGCGAGCAAAAATAACCCACCTCGAGGACAATGATGAATGGCTTTGTGCGGATATCGAACTTATAGAATCTCAGTTAGGTGATGAAAAAGAATTAGATGTAGTTAAAAGTTTAGTTTTAGAAGAGTTTGGAAAATATGCTAAGTTAAATCAAAAAGTTCAGTCGGATATTATTTCTGCTCTACATCGTATTGTTGATGCTGAACGTTTAAGTGATACTATAGCTGCACATATGCCTGTTTCTGTTCGTGAAAAACAAGCTATTCTAGAGTTAACTAATGTACAAACTCGTTTTGAGTATTTATTAGGGCTGATGGAAAGTGAAACTGATTTGATGCAAGTAGAAAAACGAATTCGTGGACGCGTCAAAAAACAGATGGAGAAAAGTCAAAGAGATTATTATTTAAATGAACAAATTAAAGCAATTCAAAAGGAATTAGGAGAAACAGAAAATACTGTAAGTGAAGTAGAGCAACTTCGACAAAAAATAGATGCTGCTAAAATGCCAGCTGAAGCAAAACAAAAAGTTGAAGCAGAATTACAAAAATTAAAAATGATGCCGATGATGTCAGCTGAAGCGACAGTTGTTCGTAGTTATATTGATTGGATGTTACAGGTACCATGGTATAAACGTAGCAAAGTCAAAAAAGATTTGCCAAAAGCACAAGATATACTGAATGCTGAACATTATGGACTAGAAAGAGTTAAAGAACGCATCTTGGAATATTTAGCGGTGCAAACTAGATTAAATCAAATAAAAGGACCTATTTTGTGCTTAGTTGGTCCACCAGGAGTCGGGAAAACTTCATTAGGGCGTTCCATTGCTAATGCCACAGGACGAAAATATATTCGCATGGCATTAGGTGGTGTGCGTGATGAAGCCGAAATTCGCGGACATCGTAAAACTTATATTGGTTCATTGCCTGGTAAATTAATTCAAAAAATGGCAAAAGTGGGGGTAAAAAATCCGCTATTTTTACTTGATGAAATTGATAAAATGGCATCAGATATGAGAGGGGATCCAGCTTCTGCATTGTTAGAGGTTTTGGATCCTGAGCAAAATGCTCATTTTAATGATCATTACTTAGAAGTTGACTATGACCTGTCTGATGTTATGTTTGTAGCAACATCTAATTCGATGAATATTCCTGAGCCATTACTAGATCGTATGGAAGTAATACGCTTATCAGGTTATACAGAAGATGAAAAATTAAATATCGCGAAACAGCATTTGTTATCCAAACAAATTGAACGTAATGGATTAAAAAAAGGTGAATTAGTTGTCGAAGAAAGTGCGATACTTGATATTGTTCGTTATTATACTCGTGAAGCAGGAGTTCGAGGTCTAGAAAGAGAAATTTCTACAATTTGTCGCAAAGCAGTAAAAAACTTGTTGCTAAATGTAAAAACAAAAGCGATTAAAGTTAATTCTGATAATTTACATGAATATCTTGGTGTGCGACGATTTGAATTTGGGCGAGCGGATACACAAAATCGTATTGGTGAAGTAACGGGGCTAGCCTGGACACAAGTAGGCGGCGATTTATTGACCATAGAAACAGCTTCTGTTATAGGTAAAGGTAAGTTGACTCTAACAGGATCGCTAGGTGATGTAATGAAAGAATCTATTCAGGCGGCAATGACAGTAGTTCGTTCTCGTTCCGAAAAACTTGGCATTTCAACAGATTTCTATGAAAAACGTGATATTCACATTCACGTGCCAGATGGAGCAACGCCAAAAGATGGACCTAGTGCAGGGATAGCGATGTGTACAGCATTGGTATCTTGTTTAACAGGTAATCCTGTTAAATCAGAGGTGGCGATGACAGGCGAGATTAATTTGCGTGGTAAAGTTTTGCCTATTGGGGGATTAAAAGAAAAATTACTAGCAGCTCATCGTGGGGGCATTAAAACTGTGATTATTCCAAAAGAGAATGTTAAAGATCTTGAAGATATTCCAGCAAATGCAAAAGCTAGTTTAATTATTCATGCAGTAGAGACTATTGATGAGGTCTTAACTATTGCCTTAGAAAATCCACCAGAAGGCGTCGAATTTAAAAAGCTATTGCCAATTAATGATGTGAAACCAATGAGAAAAGCGAGAGCAAAACAACGAAGTGCGGTGATAAATTAATTTGTTTTTATCACTATTTAAATTCACTAGAATTTAAGCTGGAAGAGTTGTAGCCTCAATCCAGCTTATTTTCATAATGAAAATCACTCAACTTTAGATTATAATCAATTAAGTTAATTTAAATCTGATATTCATAGGATAATTTCAATGTTAATGGATAAATTAAACGGTGCGACAAATGGCATTGTGTGGAAGATTATTTTTGGTTTAATCGCAGTATCTTTTGTATTAAGTGGTGTTGCGGGATATGTATTTACACAGACCGATACATCAATTGCAAAAGTTAACGGTGAAGATATCTCACAACAAGTTTTTTTACAGCAGTACAACAATGAATTTCAACAAGCTAGCGAACAACTAGGGGCTCAATTCGCTGCTGTTGCAGATTCTCCGAGTTTTACTGCTGAATTGAAACAAAAAGTGTTAAACCGTTTGATTGATCAAGAATTATTACGTCAATATGCTGCTGAATTGAAACTAGATGTTAGCGATAGCCAAATTATGCAACAAATTGTGACGACTCCTTATTTCCAAAAAGACGGCAAATTTGATAACGCACTTTACCAGCAAATGTTATCTGCAAATGGAATAAATGGCGATATTTATGCTCAATATTTGCGAGAAGCTTTAAAGCTTGAGCAATTACAAACAGGAATTAGTGATTCTGATTTTATTGTTCCTGCTCAGTCAGATAAATTAGCAAATTTATTTTTTCAAAAACGCAAAGTGCGCCTAGCAAAATTTCCGATTGAATCTGAATTGATCAAACAAGAAGTGACAGAGCAAGAAGTAAAAGAATATTATGAAGCAAATAAATCGGCATTTGCTGTGCCTGAAACAGTGAAAGTGCAATATATCGACTTGACAGCGGCACTAGCACAAAAAAATATTAATGTAAGTGATGTAGAAATTGCTCAGTATTATCAAGACAATAAGTCTCAATATATGACACAACATATTGCACATATTCAGTTACCTACAGAAGATGAAGCAAATACCGTTTATGCGGCTTTACAGAAAGGTGAAGATTTTAGTTCATTAGCTAAAATGTATTCAACAGATAAGATTTCTGGAGAACAAGGCGGAGATTTAGATTGGGTTGTCGCTGGTATGATGCCACCTGATTTTGAAGCTGTAGCAAACTCACTTGAGATTGGTCAATATAGTAAACCTGTTAAAGTAGATAATAATTATCATCTAATCAAATTAATTGATAAAAAAGTGCGGTCATTAGAGGATGTTAAAGATGAAGTTGGTGCAAAAATTCGTAATGAATTAGCTGTACGTGAGTTTTATGCGTTAGAAAAAAAAGCAAATGAAAAGGCTTTTGAGCACCCTGAATCTCTTGAAATGGCAGCTAAGTCCATTGGTCTCAGTGTGCAAGAAACAGATTATTTCTCTCGTATGGAAATTCCTGCTGCGCTGAATTATGCTAATTTAACCTCTGTTATTTTTGATTCAGATATTTCACAAGGTGGTATGAATTCTGAAGCGGTGAGTGTTGGTGACCAGCATTCTATTATAGTTCGTGTTATGGAACATAAAGCTGAGGGAATCAAATCTTTAGAAGAAGTCAAAGCAGATATTATTAGTTATTTGCAACACCAAAAAGCAGAAAAAATTGTATTGGAGCGAGCAGAACAGATCGCAAAATCGCTATCTCAAGATAGCAACACAGTTTTACCAGAAAATGTTAAATTTGGTGAACTAGAAACATGGGTTTATGCTGAAAATAGAGAACCTGTGCTAAATAATGTGATTTTTTCTATGAATAAGCCTGTAACTAAATCAGTTTATAAGGCAAGTAAAACGGCAGATAATGACATCGTGTTAATTGAATTAAATAAAGTTGAAAAGAGTGATTTGACATCAGAACAAGCGAAGCAATTTAATTCACAATTAGTTTTACTTCGTCAAGTTGAATTACAAAATAAATTAATTAATGCTTTACGTAGTAACGCAAAAATAGAAGTGAATGAAAGTTTCTTAAATCAAGAATAAGCTTACGTTATATTTTTGGATTAATAGTGAAAAAGTGCGGTAAAAATTTCGCACTTTTTTGTTTTTAAAAAAATACACTAGCATTTTTAAACCTTTGTAGTATAATGCCCGACCGTTACTCTAGTATAAGAGTAACTAGGAATTTTTAATTTAACACGAAATCACACACATATTACAAAAGTAAATCGGGGTGCCAAAACGGTCGGTTTACTTGGTATGTGGAGGCTAAACCCCAAATAAAAGGAAAAAATTATGGCACAAGTTTCAATGCGTGATATGCTTCAAGCAGGCGTTCACTTCGGTCACCAAACTCGTTACTGGAATCCAAAAATGAAACCATTTATTTTTGGTCCACGTAATGGCGTTCATATCATTAACTTAGAGAAAACAGTTCCAATGTTTAATGAGGCGTTGGCAGAGTTGACTCGTATTGCTAGCAATAATGGTAAGATCTTATTTGTTGGCACAAAACGTGTAGCATCTGAGGCAATTAAAGCAGCAGCATTAGACTGTCAACAATATTATGTGAATCACCGTTGGTTAGGTGGTATGTTGACTAACTGGAAGACAGTTCGTCAGTCAATCAAACGCTTGAAAGATCTAGAAACTCAATCTCAAGATGGTACTTTTGACAAGTTAACTAAAAAAGAAGCGTTAATGCGTACTCGTGAGATGGAAAAACTTGAGTTGAGTCTTGGTGGTATTAAAGAAATGGCAGGTCTTCCTGATGCAATTTTTGTTATCGCAGCAGATCATGAACATATTGCAATTAAAGAAGCAAATAATCTTGGTATCCCAGTTTTTGCTGTAGTTGATACAAACTCTGCACCAGATGGTATAGATTTCGTTATACCAGGCAATGATGATGCAGTACGAGCAATTCAACTTTACACTACAGCTGTAGCAGCTGCAGTAAAAGAAGGTCGTGGTCAAAATAATGTTGTAGCTGAAGAGTTTTCAGAAGTTGCAGAATAAAGTTCAACTACATGTGGCGTAAGCCCTATTGATCGAATGATTGAGGTTTGCAGGGGGCTTAGCTTTCCTGCATTTTTATTAAAAAGTGCGGTAAAAAAGCACAATCTAGCGTTTAGAGGATTTTAAAATGACTCAAATTACAGCGTCATTAGTAAAAGAACTTCGTGATCGTACTGGTGCAGGTATGATGGAATGTAAAAAAGCATTGGTTGAAGCAAATGGTGATATTGAGTTAGCTATCGACAATATGCGTAAATCTGGTCAAGCTAAAGCAGCGAAAAAAGCTGGACGTGTAGCAGCTGAAGGTGTTATCTTGGCTCGTGTTTCAGGTAAATATGGCGTCCTAGTTGAGATGAACTGTGAAACTGACTTTGTAGCAAAAGATGCAGGATTTTTAAGCTTAGCTAATGAAGTTGCTGACTATGCATTAGCAAATAAAGGTGTTTCAATTGAAGCATTGCAAGCTCAGTTTGAAGAAAAACGTACAGCTCTTGTTGCGAAAATTGGTGAAAATATGAATATTCGCCGTGTTGCTGCTATTGAAGGTGATGTGGTTGGTTCATATTTACATGGAGCTAAAATTGGTGTGCTAGTAGCTGCACAAAATGCTGATGATGAGTTAGCAAAACACATAGCAATGCACGTAGCAGCAAGTCGTCCTGAATTTGTGAAACCTGAAGATGTACCTGCAGAGGTTGTTGCAAAAGAACGTGAAATTCAAGTAGCAATTGCTATTGAGTCTGGTAAACCACGTGAAATAGCAGAAAAAATGGTTGAAGGTCGAATGAAGAAATTTACAGGTGAAGTATCTTTAACTGGTCAACCATTTGTAATGGATCCTTCTAAATTAGTTGGTGATCTATTAAAAGAAAAAGGAGCTGATGTAACTAGCTTCTTACGCTTTGAAGTAGGCGAAGGTATTGAAAAAGTAGAAACTGACTTTGCTGCCGAAGTTGCTGCAATGACAAAATAATAAGTCTAGCTATAACATTTAGCAAAAAGGGTATTGATAAAAATACCCTTTTTTATTATTTAATTTTTATTTCTTATTGTAGTTTTATTTAAGTTTGACAGATACTAGTAATTAGTATTCACTTATGAGCGTTAAATATTGTTCTAACAGCTCAATAGCTTCTAAGCAGCGTGCTCTTCGTTGTTTGGTAATAATAATTTGTTCTTTATAATACTTTTTCTCAATTTCATTTTGACTTGAATTCAGAGAAATTTCTTGCTGGATAATTTTGTCATTTAGTGCTTGTAAAAAATCATAATATTTTGCTAATCGTTCTCTTGGCGGTAGTTTTTGTACGTTTTGTTTTAATTGTTCTTTATTTTTTCGATGTATTTGTGGTTCGTTTAAATATTGATAGTGTTGTTTAGATACATGAGTAATCGCTTCAGAAAGAGCGGTACATTGTGCCAATAATTTTTGCGTATAAAAAGTATATTTATATTGGTCATCTTGTAAATTTTCAATGACAGATAAAGTTTGCTCAATTTCTTTTACGTAAAATTGAAAAGGTTGATAATCTTCACTAAATAAAGTGCGGTCGAATTTAGCTGAAATTAGAGTTTCTTTCTCAAGTTGATATTGGTTATAAAAGTTAGTAACTTTCTGCTTAAGAAGGGCTATTAGATTATTTTTATCCATAGTTTCAACTTGGGCATTATTAGTTATAATGCCCTTAAAATTAAAGACACATTGCGGCAATCCAGCCAAATAGCATCAGTGGAATATTGTAGTGAATAAATGTTGGCACAACAGAATCCCAAATATGATCATGTTTACCGTCCATATTTAATCCTGATGTTGGTCCTAAAGTAGAATCTGAAGCAGGTGAACCTGCATCACCAAGTGCTGCTGCAACGCCCACAATAGAAATAGTCGCCAAAGGAGAGAATCCTAAAGATAAGCAAAGTGGAATATAAATAGATGTAATAATTGGCACAGTAGAGAAAGAAGAACCAATTCCCATAGTAATGAATAATCCAACTAGCAACATTAAGAAAGCAGCTAACCCTTTATTATTTGCTCCTAATCCTTGACTGAACGTATCAACTAATACAGTGACACCACCAGTTGCATTGATAACAGCCGCAAATCCAGAAGCTGCGATCATTACAAAACCAATCATTGCCATTAAACGTAATCCTTGCTGGAAGATATCGTTACTTTCTTTTAATTTGAAAATACCACATACAGCAAAGATGACAAGTCCTGCTAATCCACCAATAATTGTAGAACTAGTAACCAGTTGCAAGCCAAAAGTGATAATAATAGAAACAATACTAACGATTACGTGGAAAGGTTTAATATTAGCTATATGTTTTTCTATTTCTTCGGTGGTCAAAGCTTGAGTTGCGGCAATATATTCTCTAGGCTTGCGGTAGGTAAAAAATACAGCTGTTAATAAGCCTAATACCATACCAGCAACGGGGATACTCATTGCTAATGAAACTTCACCAACAGAAGTTTGTAATCCAAGTGTTTGTCCAACTTGATTAATGTTTTTAACTAACACACTTTCAATAAAAATTTTACCAAATCCAACAGGTAGCAACATATAAGTTGCAGTTAGACCGAAAGTAATCACACAAGCTACTGCCCTACGATCAATTTTTAACTTATTGAAAACAGAAAGCAGTGGAGGAATAACTATTGGAATAAAAGCGATATGAACTGGAAGTAGGTTTTGTGAAGAAATAGAAAATAGTACTAATACACCAAACATAAAATATTTAAAACCAGACATTGATCTGCCTGTAGGTTCATGTCCTAGTCGTTTTATTATTTTGAATGCTAATAAATCAGTAATTCCTGATTTTGAGATTGCGATAGCGAACGCACCTAAAATCGCATAGTTCATTGCAACTTCAGCCCCATTACCTAGTCCACCAGTGAATGTTTTAATTGTTTCACTGATATTTAGATCGCTACAAAAACCTGCAGTTAATGCGGAAATGACAAGAGCAATTACCACATTAATGCGTAGTAGACTGAGTGCAAGCAACACAATAATAGAAATAACAACAGGGTTACTTAGTAACATGTATATTGTTCCTTATGGTGAAAATGATAGTAATAAAATATCTTCTAATTTACTAAAAATAAAAAATTTGTCTATAAAATTTCAAAAAAAATTTAAAAAACGCTGTTTGTTAGTGAAAATGCTTTTATTTAATATCTTTTATAGGAGGAAAACCACCTAAGTGCTTTAATTGATTAACCATATAGCAGAACAATTCAGTTGTGCGTTCAGTATCATATAAGGCAGAATGGGCTTGTTTGGGATCAAAGGGGATTCCTGCCACTTGACAAGCTTTGGCTAAGACGGTCTGCCCAAGCATAAATCCACTTAGTGTAGCAGTATCAAACATTGCAAAAGGATGAAAAGGATTACGTTTTATTGCCGTTCGTTCCGCAGCAGCCATAAGAAAATTTTGATCAAATGCGACGTTATGAGCAACAATGACAGATCTTTGGCAGTCAGCAGCTTTTTGCTCGTGTCGTACCATTTTAAATAGTTCACTGATTGCGATAGTTTCAGTTACAGCTCCCCGTAGTGGATTATTGGGATCAATACCATTAAATTTTAATGAGTCTAAATTAATATTTGCACCTTCAAAAGGCTGTATATGAAAATGACATTTTTTATCAGCAACTAAAAAGCCTTTATCATCCATTTTTAAAGTGATAGCAGCCAATTCTAGTAATGCATCAGTTTTTGCATTAAAGCCAGCAGTTTCCACATCAATAATTACAGGGAAAAAGCCACGAAAACGATTTTTAAGTAAATTATAGTCTACAGTAATATGTTGCTGAGTTTCTGTCACAAACTATCCTTATCTAAATTAAAAAATGAGAAAAAACGACCGCACTTATGTTAAAAATTTATTGATTTCCTAAACCAGCTTGTGCCATTTTATTTTCGATGAATTCAATTTTGTAGCCATCGGGATCTTCGACAAAAGCAATAACTGTTTTACCCCCTTTTACTGGACCAGGTTCGCGAGTGATTTTCCCTCCAGCTTGGCGTACAGCATCGCAAGTAGCATAAACATCATCTACTCCAATAGCGATATGCCCATATGCTGAGCCTAACTCGTATTTATCTATCCCCCAATTATAAGTTAGTTCAAGCACAGAAGATTTATCTTCATCATCATAGCCTAAAAATGCTAAGGAATATTGATATTCTGTATTTTCACTGGTGCGTAGTAGACGCATACCTAGTACATTTTGGTAAAATTGGATTGAACGTTCTAAATTTCCCACTCTTAGCATAGTATGTAAAATTCGCATGATTTTCCTCATGTAATTATAATTAAAAAAACAGCATGATTATGCCATAATCGAATGGAAAAATCATTAAGCTAAAGAGCATAGTAAGAAGTGCGGTGACTATTTGAGTATTTTTACTTTTTATTTGGTTTAAAATAAGCATAATATAATTAGACTTTGATATTTTATAATGGAAAGCAAGATGATGAAAGAAAACATTATTAATTTAGCATGCGATTTGATTCAACGCCCTTCAATTAGTCCCCATGATCAAGGCTGTCAACAACTGATTGCACAACGCTTAGAGAAATTAGGATTCTCTATTGAATGGTTGCCTTTTAATGACACTCTAAATTTGTGGGCTAAGCATGGTGATGCTGCACCAGTGGTGGCATTTGCAGGACATACAGATGTTGTACCTGTGGGGGATGAAAATCAATGGCAGTATCCTCCTTTTTCAGCCCAAATTGTTGATGATATGTTATATGGTCGAGGGGCTGCTGATATGAAAGGTTCTCTAGCGGCAATGGTTGTGGCGGCTGAAGAATATGTTAAAACTTATCCAAACCATCAGGGAACAATAGCGTTGTTGATTACCTCTGATGAAGAAGCATCTGCCAAAGATGGTACAGTGAAAGTAGTAGAAACTTTGATGGCACGTGGTGAGAATATTGATTATTGTTTGGTTGGAGAACCTTCAAGTGCGGTTAGTTTGGGAGATACTGTCAAAAATGGGAGAAGGGGTTCAATTACTGCTAATTTATATATTCAAGGGATTCAAGGACATGTTGCTTATCCACATTTAGCTGAAAATCCAGTGCATAAAGCGTTATCTTTTTTAACTGAGTTAACGTCTTATCAGTGGGATCAGGGTAATGAGTTTTTTCCCCCTACAAGCCTACAAATTGCAAATATTCAGGCTGGAACAGGTAGTAATAATGTGATTCCAGCTCAACTTTATGTTCAGTTTAATTTGCGTTATTGTACAGAAGTAACAGATGAAATCATCAAACAAAAGATAGCAGAAATGCTAAAAAAACATGACTTAAAGTACCATATTGAATGGAATTTATCAGGTAAACCTTTTTTAACTAGACCTGGTAAGTTAGTGAACGCTGTAACAGATAGTTTGCACCAGATTTTAGCGATTACTCCGAAGCTTGATACAGGTGGTGGAACATCAGATGGGCGTTTTATTGCATTGATGGGAACAGAAGTTGTAGAACTTGGTCCACTAAATAGCACTATTCATAAAGTAAATGAATGTGTTAGCTGTACAGATTTGGGGAGATTAGGGAAAATCTATATGCAAATGTTGTCTAACTTATTTCATTCGTCAAAAGATCATATAAGTGAAGTATAGGCGATAAGATGTTTGAAGTGACTTTTACTGATGAAATGTTGACAGGAAAAAGCTACCAGCATGTAGTTTCTTTGTATAGTGCTTCATCTAAAAACCATTTTTTGCATATGGATGTAGTGAAGCCCTTTCAAGAGTTACAAAAGAGTGCAGGAAGGGCTGGATTTAATTTGCAACCTGTAAGTTGTTTTCGTGACTTTCAACGACAACAAACGATTTGGAATTCAAAATTTCAAGGTTTGCGGAAAGTTCATGATGATTTTGGTAATCCATTAGACTTGACAACATTTTCTGAGTGGGAAAAATGTCAAGCTATTTTACGTTGGTCAGCTTTACCAGGAGGAAGTCGTCACCACTGGGGGACTGAAATTGATATTTTTGATCCTAATTTGTTACCAAAGAATCAAAAACTCCTATTGGAACCATGGGAATATGAAAAGAGCGGTTATTTTTTTGAATTAATGTGCTGGTTACAAGATAATTTAGCAGATTTTGATTTTTATTTCCCTTTTTTAACTTCATCCTCCCAGTTTTCAATTGGTAGAGAACCATGGCATATCAGCTATTTACCTATTGCCTCTCAAGCTAATAATCGATTTAATCAAGAGATATTACTTCAATCTTGGAAAAATGAAACTATTGAAGCGAAAAATACACTAATAGAGCATTTATCAGATATTTTTAAATGTTTTTTAGTTAAGTAAAAGTTATGCTTTAAAATCTAATTATATTAAATTTCACTAAATTATAGGAACTTTAAAAGTGTGATGTAGATTGAATTTTTAAAAGAAAATTGCTTAAAAATATGACGAAGGTAACATTTTTTATATTTTGATGATGACTTTTTTTTTAAAATCCGTAACTTATAACCCAGCTAACAATTAAAATAATAGAATTATTAACAGGAGGCGGATTATTTTGGTTACAACTTATACGTACCAAACTTCTGAAAAAGTGATCCGATTAGTTCAAGTAACTGACCCTCACTTATTCAAAGATGAAAAAGGGGAATTGCTCGGTATTAATACACTAGCAAGTTTTAATCAAGTATTGACAGAAATTCGTCAAAGCAAATTTGATTATGATTTTGTTTTAGCAACAGGAGATTTAGTACAAGATAGTAGCGATGAAGGGTATTTACGCTTTTGCACCAGTGTGAAATCGCTGAAGAAGATGGTCTTTTGGATACCAGGAAATCATGATTTCCAGCCAAAAATGTTTGATATTTTAAATCAAGAACATGGTAACATTAGTCCATTAAAGCATATTTTGCTAGGAAAGTATTGGCAGATTTTGATGCTAGACAGCCAAGTTTTTGGGGTGCCTTATGGACAATTAGGACAATACCAAATTGATTGGTTGCAGTCAAAATTGAGAGACTATCCTGAACGGTATTCTCTCATTGTTTTGCATCATCATATCTTATCGACAAATTCTGCGTGGCTAGATCAGCATAATTTGCGTAATTCTTTTGATTTGGCTTACGTTTTGGGAAAATCATCAAAGGTGAAAGGCATCGTATATGGGCATATTCACCAAGCTGTCGATAGCCAATGGCAAGGGTATAAAATTATGGCGACACCATCGACTTGCGTTCAATTTAGACCTGATAGTAATAATTTTGCATTAGATATTGTGCAGCCAGGTTGGCGTGAAATTGAATTACATGATGATGGTAGAATTGAAACACGAGTAAAACGCATTCAACATGCCTCTTTTTTACCAAATATGTTAAGTGAAGGCTATTAGAGAAGATTAAGTGCGGTAAGAATTTTCTTAATAGTGAACTAAATTTTTAACAATAAAGATTTTTGCGATTAAAAAATGGACAAATGCGGTTTTTTGTACGCCATTTTCTCGACTGTTCGCTTTTGTAAGGCTATAATTTACCGTCTTTTTAAAATTTATTTATTAATGTATTCAGTACACTTACTGAGTGCAAATTTATTTTGAGGTAACATAATGTCATTTAATATTGAAACAACTCAGGGGCTTGAACGCCGTGTGAATATTAGTGTTCCATCAGAAACTGTTGAGCAGGCTGTGCGTGAAGAATTAAAGCGTGTATCAAAAAATGCACGAGTTGATGGTTTCCGTAAGGGTAAAGTTCCTTCACAAATTATTGAAAAACGTTTCGGAGCTTCTGTTCGTCACGATGTTTTAGGCGATTTGTTACAAAAACATTTTTTCAACGTTGCTTTTGAAAATAAAGTTAATCTTGCTGGTCGTCCAACTTTTGCTGTTGAGCAATTTGAAGCTGGTAAAGATCTAATTTTCACTGCTACTTTTGAAGTGTATCCTGAAGTTCAATTGCAGGGGTTAGACCAAATTAAAGTAGAAAAATCTGTTGTAGAAATTACTTCTGCTGATATAGATAAAATGGTGAATGTTTTACGTAAACAACAAGCCACGTGGACTGAAACTCAAGAAGCGGCAAAAGCAAATGATCGTGTAGTGATTGATTTTACAGGTTCTGTTGATGGAGAAGAGTTTGAGGGTGGTAAAGCCACTGATTTCGTTCTTGCAATGGGACAAGGTCGTATGATCCCAGGGTTTGAAGACGGTATTGTAGGACATAAATCTGGAGATACTTTTGATATTGAAGTTACTTTCCCTGAAGAATATCATGCTGAAAATTTAAAAGGTAAACCTGCTAAATTTGCAATTACTTTGAAAAAAGTTGAAGTAATGGTGTTGCCAGAATTAACAGATGATTTTGTAGCTAAATTCGGTCCAAATACAAAGACTGTTGCTGACTTGCGTGCTGAAATTGAAAAAAATATGCAACGTGAATTAAAAAATGCTTTAGTTTCTCGTGTAAAAGGGCAAGTTATTGATGGATTATTAGCACAAAATCCGATTGATGTGCCTGTTGCAGCAGTAGAGCAAGAGATTGAGGTGTTGCGTAATCAAGCAGCACAACGTTTTGGTGGTAAAATGGATCAAGCAGCTCAATTACCTAAAGAGTTGTTTGAGGAACAAGCAAAGCGTCGTGTTCAAGTAGGGTTATTACTAGCTGAGGTTATTGCATCAAACGAATTAAAAGTTGATGATGAACGTGTAAAAGTGATGATTCAAGAGATTGCTTCAGCTTATGAACAACCAGCAGAAGTTGTCGAATATTATAGTAAGAATAAAGAGTTAATGACTAACGTTCGCAATGTTGTATTAGAAGAGCAAGCAGTTGAGGCTGTTCTGTCTAAAGCTCAAGTAACAGAAAAATCTGCTTCATTTGATGAAGTGATGAATCCACAAGCTTAATTATTGGACTGTAGTCGAGAAAAAGTGCGGTCAAAATGACGGCACTTTTTCTTATTATCAGAATTTTAGAATGGAGAGAATTATGCCTTTGATTCCTATGGTTATTGAACAAACCTCCCGTGGGGAGCGTTCTTATGATATTTATTCTCGTTTATTAAAAGAACGTGTGATTTTTTTGAGCGGTCAGGTTGAAGATCACATGGCGAATTTAATTGTGGCTCAGCTTCTCTTTTTAGAATCTGAAAATCCTGAAAAAGATATTAGTATCTATATTAATTCTCCTGGGGGATCAGTAACGGCTGGTATGGCTATTTACGATACTATGCAGTTTATCAAGCCAGATGTTCGTACTTTATGTATAGGGCAAGCTTGTTCTATGGGAGCGTTTTTATTGGCAGCGGGAGCTAAAGGAAAACGTGCAGCACTTCCCAATGCTCGTGTTATGATCCATCAGCCTCTAGGTGGATTTCGTGGTCAAGCCTCTGATATTCAAATTCACGCTGAGGAAATTTTAAAAATTAAACGTACTTTGAATGAGCGTTTAGCATTTCATTGTGGACAATCGATTAAGAAAATTGAGAAAGATACAGATCGAGATAATTTTATGTCAGCTGAACAAGCAAAATCTTACGGATTAATTGATGAAGTATTAGTGAAACGGGAGATAGCATAAGATGACAAATCAAACCGAATTACATTGTTCTTTTTGTGGCAAAGAAAGCTCGGAAGTAAATCAAATTATAGCAGGAGATTCTGGTTGTATTTGTAATGAATGCATTGAACTTTGTCATAACTTGATAAAAACCGATGATACTTCATCGGAGCAAAGTGGGATAAAAAATAGTTTGGATTCTTCAGCTGAACAAGAAGTAACAGAAAAAAATGAGCCTAAACTACCAACTCCACATCAAATTAGAACTCATTTAGATGACTACGTTATTGGTCAAGACTATGCTAAGAAAATATTAGCTGTTGCGGTTTATAATCATTATAAACGTCATCGTTCTGGACATAAAATAAGTGACGTAGAGTTAGGGAAAAGCAATATTTTACTGATTGGTCCAACAGGAAGTGGAAAGACTCTTCTCGCAGAAACGTTAGCTCGTATGCTGAATGTGCCTTTTGCAATGGCAGATGCGACTACATTGACTGAAGCTGGATATGTTGGAGAGGATGTGGAAAATGTGTTGCATAAGTTGTTACAAAATTGCGATTTTGATGCTGAAAAAGCACAGCAAGGTATCATCTATATTGATGAAATTGATAAGATCACAAGAAAATCTGAAAATCCATCAATTACAAGGGATGTTTCAGGCGAAGGTGTTCAGCAAGCATTGCTTAAATTGATTGAAGGTACAATTGCCTCTGTTCCTCCACAAGGTGGGCGTAAGCATCCTCAGCAAGAAATGTTGAAAATTGATACATCAAAAATTTTATTCATTTGTGGTGGTGCTTTTGCTGGTTTAGATAAAATTATTGAAAAGCGTATTCATGTCGGTAGTGGGATTGGGTTTGGTGCAGAAGTCAGAAGTAAGTCAGACAAGGCAACATTAACGGAATTATTTAGTCAAGTTGAGCCTGATGATTTAATGAAGTTTGGGTTGATTCCCGAATTTATCGGGCGTTTACCTGTAATCGCTCCGCTAACTGAATTGGATGAAGACGCATTAGTTAAGATTTTGACTGAACCGAAAAATGCGTTGATAAAACAATATAAAGCTTTGTTTAGTTTAGAAAATGTTGAATTAGAATTTACTTCAGGTGCTTTGGTTGCAATGGCTAAAAAAGCACTTGAACGTAAAACGGGAGCAAGAGGATTGCGTTCAATAGTAGAAAGCTTGTTATTAGATACGATGTATGATTTGCCTTCATTAGAAAATTTACAAAAAGTGATCGTTGAGGAAAAAACTGTACTTGATAATAGTTCACCTAAATTGAAGTTCCAAAAGAGCAGTTCAGAATAAAGATAATTTATTTAAGTGACATAATTCAATAAAAAATCTGCACTTTTAAACTAAAATAGCATAGAGTGCAGATTTTTTTATTTTTATCTTTTATCACAGTAATGTGTTGTACTGAGATCGTATAAGATATTTATTTATGGCGACGTCCACCACGATCTTTGCGAGGAGATTCATGGAAAGTGCGGTAGTTTTTTTCTTTAAATTTGCGATCTCCTTGTTGGGAGTCTCTACGCACTTGGCGAGAAAAAGTACGATCATTTTGAGATGATCTTCCTTTACGTCTACTATATCCATTGTCTTCGTAACTATCACCAACTTGTTCGATAAGAGACATTTGCATTGGTTTATTCATTACTCTAGTCTTTTTAAACAGTTGTAGTAATTCTTTGGGCATACCTTGTGGTAATTCTATAGTAGAATAGTCATCATACAGTTTAATATGACCGATATAACGATTGTTAATATCTCCTTCGTTAGCTATAGCTCCCACTAAATGACGAACTTCAACACCGTCCATTCTGCCAACTTCTACACGATATAAATCCATTGGTTGTACATTACCATAACCACTACGTGCTTGATTAGATCTATCACGACGACGCTCTCCACGTTCTGATCTGTCATTTCGTTCTTTTTTACCTCGCTTTTCAACTACAGGATCAGGCGGTAGGATCAATTTCTGTTTGCCTTGCAATAGCATTAACATTGCAGCGGCAATATCTTCATGATCTTGATCGGCAGTAAATAGATCTTCTAGTAAACTGCGATATTGTTCTAGATCGTGATGCTCTAATTGTTTAGTTATTTTTTCTACAAATTTTTGACGGCGGCAAGCTTGTAACGTTTCGTGATTTGGAATGCTCACTTCATCGATTACTTTTTTAGTTAGACGTTCAATATTACCTAATAGACGACGCTCTCTTGGTTCAACAAATAAAATTGCACGCCCTGCACGTCCCGCACGCCCTGTACGTCCAATACGATGTACATAGCTTTCTGCATCAAGTGGTATATCATAATTTACAACTAAGCTAATACGTTCAACATCTAAACCACGGGCAGCAACATCTGTTGCAACTAAAATATCAAGGCTACCATTGCGTAAACGATCAAGCGTTTGTTCACGCAATTGCTGAGTCATATCTCCATTTAAAGCAGCTGCTCGGAAACCATGCTTTTCTAGTAGCTCAGTGACATCGAGAGTTCCAGTTTTGGTTCGAGTGAAAATAATGGCAGCATCAAAGTCTTCTACTTCAAGAAAACGTAATAGTGCATCATTTTTACGGAATCCACGTACATACCAACAGCTTTGAGTAATGTCAGGGGTTGTACGTTGAGTAGATTGAATTTTTACCTCATGTGGATTTTCCATAAATCGTTTAGTTATACGGCGAATTGGCTCTGGCATAGTAGCTGAGAAAAGAGCAGTTTGGTGTTGTTCAGGTAATTCTGCCATTACAGTTTCTACATCATCAATAAAGCCCATTCGTAACATCTCATCAGCTTCATCAAGTACAATAAATTGTAATTCAGATAAATCTAGAGTATTACGGCGTATGTGATCTAAAATGCGACCAGGTGTTCCTACGACTACTTGAGCTCCTTGTTTTAATGCACGTAGCTGAATATCGTAGCGTTGACCTCCATACAGGGTTACGATTCGAATCCCTTTAGCATATTTTACGAATTGTTCGCAAGCATCAGCTACTTGGATAGCCAATTCTCGAGTAGGTGCCATCACAAGCATTTGTGGACATTTTTTATTGCTATCGATTTTAGCTAGCAGAGGTAAAGAAAATGCAGCCGTTTTTCCACTTCCTGTCTGTGCCATACCAAGAACATCACATCCAGCTAATAGATGTGGAATACAAGCTTGTTGAATAGGAGATGGTGTCTCAAATCCTAAATCAGACACAGCATTAAGGATAAACTCAGGTAATCCCAAGTCATTAAAAGAGATTGTATTTTCAGTCATAAACAGTTAAATATAAAAGGAAAGTATAATACTTTCGGTTGTATAAACAAAGTGTGGCGAAAGAATAAACAGATTTAAATGTGTTTAGTCCAATCAGATGCTTGTTTTTAACTTATTGAAAAATCAAGGTTCGCAACACCAATTATGGCGAAACGGAAAATCCATTCGCACTTTTAGCTTGAATTAGCCCCAATTTTGCTGCTTCAAGCAATGCAAAACGATACTCAACAAAGTTATACACCTGATTCGCAATTGCCAATTTGAAAAGCTGTTTGGCTTTTTCTGTTTGACCAATATTGAGTTGTTGTTTTGCTAAATAAAAATAAGTTTCAGTTAAAATTTCATTGAATTTGGCACTTTCTTCTATAGAATTTTTTACAAAAGACTGAGATTTTTGCCATAATTCAGTTATTGATAGTTGTCCTAAATAATGTTGAACAATATAAGTTCCCCAACTCTGCGGAGAAAGTGCGGTAGATCTTTTTACTAAATTTTCTTTTGCACTTGCAGGTGAAAATTTTAGTTCATTGAAATATAACCATAAAACCGCATATGGATTGCTTTTATCTCTCTCATAAAAACGTAATAAATTTTGTTCAGCAAGAGAAAAACGCTCCATATAATAAAAAGTTAAGCCCAAATTAAAGTGTGCAAATTCATAATCAGGGTCAAGTTCTAGTACTCCATTTAAGGCTTCAACCGCTATACTATAGTTGTTATCCAATAACCAATATAGACCCAAATAATTATAAATTGCTGGGTTCTTTGGCTGTAAAGTCAACGCATGAATGAAATCGTAGTGAGCTAATTCCCAAAGTCCTAAACTATCATACAAAACTCCACGTTCGAACAACAAATCCGATCGCATTTTTTGTGATAAATGCTGGTTTAAAGTTTGATTAATTCGCATAATCATTACTTCTTGTTCTTGATGGATATGAGGTACTTGTAGTTTATCATTTGTAAGAACAAAATTTTCTGCTAAAAAAGGGTTTCTTACGCAACCTATAAGTACGCACAGAATTAGTAAAGTAAAAAAGTTACGTGCTAACTTTACAAAAGAAACCCCAATTTTCATTTCAGCCTATTTTTATGCTTTGGAAAGAAAAAGTATGGTATCTCCGCAAAAGGTGCATACCATACAGTGTTTTTATTGATTAGTCAATCAGTTGTTGTTCTTCTTCAGCTGTACTCTCATTATTAGATGGAGTTGATATGACATCTCTCATCGTCAAACGGATACGACCTTGTCGATCAATTTCTACTACTTTAACCATTACTTCTTGACCTACAGATAGATAATCTGCTACACGTTCTACACGTTCTTCAGCGATTTGTGAAATATGTACTAAGCCTTCTTTATTGCCAACGATGGCTACAAATGCACCGAAGTCTGCAAGGCGAGTCACTTTACCTTTGTAAGTAGCACCTGCTTCCACTTCTGCTGTAATATCTTCAATACGAGCCATTACTTGTTTTACTGCGTTGCTATCTATTGCCGCAATTTTTACTGTACCATCATCATCAATATCAATTGAGGTTCCAGTTTCTTCCGTTAATGCACGAATTACTGCACCGCCTTTGCCGATCACGTCTTTAATTTTCTTAGGATCGATTTTCATAGTATAAATTCGTGGTGCAAAATCAGAAATTTCAGAGCGTGGAGCTGGAATTGCCTGCTCCATAACACCTAAAATATGCATTCTTGCACCTTTCGCTTGATTTAAGGCAATCTGCATAATTTCTGCAGTAATACCTTCGATTTTAATATCCATTTGTAATGCAGTTACCCCTTCACGAGTACCTGCAACTTTGAAGTCCATGTCGCCAAGATGATCTTCATCACCTAAAATGTCAGATAATACTACAAATTTATCTTCCTCTTTTACTAAACCCATAGCAATACCTGCAACAGCGGATTTAATTGGTACGCCAGCATCCATTAATGCCAGAGAAGCACCGCAAACAGAAGCCATTGATGAGGAACCATTAGATTCTGTAATTTCGGAGACTACACGAACAACATAAGGGAACTCAGTCAAGCTTGGCATAACAGCAGCCACACCACGTTTAGCTAGACGACCATGACCAATTTCACGACGTTTTGGTGAACCAATCATTCCTGTTTCACCTACAGAATATGGAGGGAAGTTATAGTGGAATAAGAAATGATCAGTTTTTTCTCCTGTTAATTCATCAATAATTTGAGCATCACGTTCTGTACCTAAAGTTGCTACAGCTAACGCTTGAGTTTCACCACGAGTAAAGATAGCAGAACCATGAGTTCGAGGTAATACGCCAGTGCAAATATCCAAAGCTCGCACAGTATCCACAGTACGTCCATCAATACGAGGCTCACCATTAAGAATACGACTACGTACAATTTGACTTTCAAGTGCGGTGATAATCTCAATAATATTGCTTTCAGTAATAGTTTCATCTTCTGAAAATTGTGCTATTACATCAGCTTTAATCGCATCAATTTGCTCATAACGAGTTTGTTTTTCAGTAATTCGATAAGCTTCCCCTAAACGTTCCTCAGCTAGAGCTTTTACTTTGTTAATCAAATCAGTATTAGGCTCAGGTGCAACCCAATCCCAGCGAGGTTTACCCACTTCTTGAGTGAATTCTTTAATTGCTTGAATGACAACTTGTTGTTGTTCGTGACCAAATACCACAGCAGCTAACATTTGTTCTTCTGTCAATATATCTGCCTCAGACTCTACCATCAATACAGCCTTGTCTGTACCAGCCACTACTAAATCTAAACGACTTTGTTTTTGTTCATTCATCGTTGGGTTTAATACAAATTGATCATCAATAAATCCTACTCGTGCGGCACCAATAGGACCATTAAATGGTACTCCCGAGATTGAAAGCGCTGCCGATGCCCCTATCATTGCAACTAAATCAGGGCTAATTTGTGGATTAACCGAAACTACAGTTGCGATGATTTGAATTTCATTGAAAAAACCTTCGGGAAAGAGAGGACGAATAGGGCGATCAATTAAACGAGCAACTAAAGTTTCGCCTTCTGAAGGGCGTCCTTCACGTTTAAAAAAACCACCAGGTATACGACCTGCGGCATAAGTACGTTCTTGATAATTTACTGTTAGTGGGAAAAAGTCTTGTCCCTCTTTAACATCTTTTTTAGCAACTACAGTAACAAAAACACAAGTATCATCCATACTTGCCATTACTGCTGCTGTGGCTTGACGAGCTATTGCACCCGTTTCTAAAGTTACAGTATGTTGACCGTATTTAAATTGTTTTACAATTGGATTCATAATATTGTCCTTTTTGTGATTAATTCTTATGAGAAATTTTGTTAAAAGTAATTTCTCGTTTACTTTAGTTTTCCAATTGCGACTAGCAAAAATCATTTCAAAAAATTAAAAATTTGTACCGCACTTCATTAATTTAGCTTGTGTTAATTCAAAATAATTTTTGATAGCCGCACGCTAACAGGAAAAATAAAGCCCTGACATTATACAGGGCTTTTCAGTTTTTTGATATAAGTTTCACTCAGTTGTTTTTTTACTTTTATTGATCATTTATTTTTTAAAAAACCTGATTTGATATTTTTCATGCTAGGTAATTGATGTGCAATTCCTTTATGGCAGTCAATACAAGTTTTGTTTTCTGTTAAGGCAAAAGAGTGCATGCGGTTTGCTACAGCCTTTTGTTGAGTAAAATCCATTGTTTCAAAATTATGACAATGGCGACATTCCTGAGAGTTGTTGGTTTGCATTCTTGCCCATTCTCGTTGTGCCATTTCTAAACGAGCAGCTTCGAATTTTTCTTTCGTGTCGACATGACCCATAAAATGAGAATAAACTTCTCTAGTTGCTTTAAATTTTCTCATCCATTTGGGTATAAATTCATGGGGTACGTGACAATCGGAACAAGTTGCTTTTATTCCACTACGGTTCATATAATGAATTGTTTGACGATATTCAGGTACGACGTCATTCATGTGGCAATTTGAACAAAATTCTTCTGTATTAGTGTATTCAAGTGCGGTATTAAATCCGCCCCAGAAAATTACTCCAGCGAAAAATGATAAAACAATTACCACTCCTATAGCAATTCGACTTGGTGTAGAAAACCAACGCCAAAACTTTTTGATTATTTTTAGCATGACGTTCTCCTTATTCACCATAACCTTTTATTGGTTTAAATTCATTCGGTACAATTGGTTCAACATCAGATTGAGAAACATGGCATTGTAAACAAAAATAGCGTCTTGGAGAGGTTGAATCACCAACAAAGTTGCCATCACGGTCAGTGAAATGAGTTGGACTAATACGAGTTGCTCCAGTGATTCGAGAGTTTTCTACACTATGACAATTTAAGCACTGATTGGTATTTTTTGTCACTTGATAATTTTTCACTGAATGTGGAATTAATGGAGGTTGATTAACATAGTTCAATGCCATTAGTTGATTTTCTTTTAATTCATTGTGATAAGCTGGAGAAACGTGTTCTGATGCTCCAGTTAAATAATTGTCAATTTGATCATCAATTAATTCCGCATTGGCATAACTTGCTGCTAAAAAAGCCAAAAGTGCGGTAAAAATTAAGTTAATTTTTTTAATCATTTTGATCCCCCCGAATGATTAAATCTAGTTGTAAATGAAAATACATTTTCAGCACAAACATCAATGCAACGTCCGCAACTGATACAATCTTTTGAAAGCACTAATGGACTCTCGTTATTTTTGCCATGTAGTGGAAAACGTAAAACTTGTGGTTCAGGGCAAATGTGATAACAATCCATGCAGTTATTACATTGCTTTCGATTTTTTGCGGAAATTCGCACAATACTTTTGGCTCCAATGAGAGCATAACAAGCTCCCAAGGGGCATAAATGACCGCACCAGCCATGCTCAATAATTAATAAATCTAGTAAAAATATTGCTAAAATTAACCACAAACTTGATTCTATACCATAAATTAATATACGTCCTAGAGTAGCAACAGGATTTATCCATTCCCACAATAATGTACCGCTAACAGCACTTCCAAATAGTATGATTAGTAACATTGCATAACGAATACTTCGTAGTAATTTAGCTGTTTTTCGAATGCCAAGTTTACGCCGCAACCATGCTGCAAAGTCAGTAATGAGATTAAGTGGACATACCCAGCCGCAAAAAATCTTACTGCCAACTACGCTGTAAAAAATTACAACGATAATGAAACCCAGTAAGGCTGTAAATGCAGGAATGTACAATGTAGATAAGCTTTCTAATATAATAAGAGGATCGCTCATTGGAATCATATCAAATAGCAAACTACCACTGTAGTTTCCTTTTAAAATTGAAAAATTAAATAGTGAACCACTTAAAAACATCATTAATATTGCCAATTGTGACAATCTTCGCCAAAATAAGAAGCGATTAGATAACCACCAACCTCGTTTTATTTTTGACTCTTTTCCTGCTTGACGTGGTGAATTTGCCATTATAAGTTCTCCGGTCTGCGTACAGGTAAACTGATGATGTCATCAGGAGATAAAGAATGTCCAGCTTTAGCTTTTTCTTCCCAGCCTAAACGATAATGTTTTCCGATTTTCCCTTTTGCTAATGACATCGGCATCATTTTGATTGCAGATTCTTCTAGTACACAAGATTCTTCACATTTACCACAGCCAGTACAACTTTCTGAATGTACAGTAGGGATAAATACGGCATGTTTATTAGTACGTTCGTTACGATGTGTTTCTAAAGTAATCGCTTTGTCTATTAGTGGGCAGACTCGATAGCATACATCGCAACGCAAACCTTGCCAATTAAGACATGTTTCATGATCAAGCAATACGGCTAATCCCATTCTAGATTGAGTGATATCCTCTGCTTTAGAATCTAATGCACCACTTGGACAGGCTTTAGCACAAGGAATATCTTCACACATTTCACAAGGCTTAGAGCGAGCTGTAAAAAAGGGAGTTCCCGCAGGTAAGGGAGATAGTAATCCCGCTAAATGCAATATATCATAAGGACATGCTTGTACACATTGACCACAACGTATACAAGCTGCATTAAATTGTTTCTCGTCATCTAAAGCAAAGGGCGGTCGCAATACAACATTTTGCTGAGCGAGACTTTGGTGTTGCTGTAATCCAAGCAGTAAACCTATGCAACTTAGTCCACCTAAGTTGCGAATAGATTCCTTTAAAAACTTACGACGTGAAGCTGACATTTCTTTCATTTTTCTATCGCACTTTGCCTAAAAGTGCGGTCTCGTTCAGTAAAGTTTAAGCTTTTTCTACTTTCACGGCACATTTTTTGAAGTCCGTTTCTTTTGAAAGCGGATCAGTTGCATCTAGTGTTAATTTGTTCACGAGCTGACCTGCATCAAAAAATGTTGTAAACACAACCCCTTCAGGAGTCTTATTGCGTCCTCTAGTGTCTAAATAGGAGATTATTTCCCCACGCCGTGAACTAACTTTTACTTTATCACCGTGTTTTAATCCTCGTTTTTTTGCATCATTTGGGTGCATCCAAACTAAATTATTAGGGAAAGAACGATGTAATTCAGGAACTCGTCGAGTCATTGTGCCTGTATGCCAATGTTCTAGTACTCGTCCAGTAGTAAGCCAAAGGTCATATTCCTGATCAGGTGATTCTGCTGGTGGCTCGTAAGGAACAGCTAAAATAATCGCTTTTTTATCAGGTTTTCCGTAAAATGCTACGCCTTCACCTTTTTTAACATAGGGATCGTAACCTTCACGATAACGCCATAAAGTTTCCTTGCCATCTATTACAGGCCAACGTAAACCTCGTGATTTATGATAAGTATCAAAGTTTGCTAAATCATGTGCATGACCTCGACCAAAAGTTGCGTATTCTTCAAATAACCCTTTTTGAAGATAAAAACCAAAATGATAGGACTCATCATTTAAACGATTTTTTAATTCGTCATTGCTGTATTTATTTACTTGATCGTTTAAGTATAAAACTTCATACAAAGTTTTGCCTTTATATGATGGATTTGCATCTAGAATTTCTTTTGGCCACATTTCATCGGTAGTGAAATATTTAGAAAATTCTACTAACTGCCATAGATCTGATTTAGATTCACCAGGAGCGGTTACTTGTTGTCGCCAAAACTGAGTACGACGTTCCGCATTACCGTATGCACCTTCTTTTTCGATCCACATTGCCGTAGGTAGCATTAAATCAGCGGCTAATGCAGAAGTTGTTGGATAAGGATCTGATACTACAATGAAATTGTTTGGATTTCGCCAACCTAGAAAAGTTTCTTCGTTGATATTTGGTCCTGCTTGCATGTTATTGTTACACATTTGCCATAGCACACGCATTTTACCATCTTTTAATGCACGACTTTGTCCTACTGCATGAAAGCCTAACTTAGTAGGGATTAATCCCGATGGTAGTTTCCAAATTTTTTCAGCAATTTCACGATGTTTTGGATTACCTACTAGCATATCAGCAGGTAAGCGATGAATAAAAGTGCCTACTTCTCTTGCCGTACCACAAGCTGATGGTTGCCCTGTTAGTGAGAAAGGTCCACAGCCAGGAAGAGAAATTTTTCCTGTTAATAAATGAATATTGTAGATTAGATGATTAGCCCATACACCTCGAGTATGCTGATTAATTCCCATAGTCCAAAACGATACGACTTTTTTCGTTGGATCAGCATACAATTTTGCTACATTTTCTAATGTTTCTTTTGGTACGCCTGACATTTGATGAGCTTTTTCCAATGTGTATTCTGCGACAATAGTTTTCAATTCTTCAAAATTACTGTCATACATTTTTCCACTGTTAGGGTTTTTTGCTGCTTTTTGCAATGGATGGTTATCACGAAGACCATAACCGATATCAGTTTCTCCTCGTTTGAAGTTTGTATGCTTATTGACAAAGTCCCAATTGATAGCATTATTCTGTATTAAGTAATTAATAATATAATTCAAAATAACTAAGTCTGAGTGCGGTTTAAAGATCAATGAATAATCAGCTAACTCAAAGCAACGATGTTCAAAAGTAGAAAGTACAGCAACTTTAACTTCAGGATTTGATAGACGGCGATCAGATAAACGAGACCATAAAATAGGATGCATTTCTGCCATATTTGAACCCCATAGTACAAAGGCATCAGCTTCCTCTAAATCGTTATAGCACCCCATTGGTTCATCAATACCAAAAGTACGTATGAATGCAACCGCAGCAGATGCCATACAATGACGAGCATTTGGATCAATATTGTTGGATAGAAATCCTGCTTTCCACAATTTTGCTTTAGCATATCCTTCAAAAATTGTAGATTGTCCAGAAGTAAACATGCCTATACCATTTGGTCCAAGCTCTTTAATTGCGGACTTAAATTTTTCAGCCATAGTGCGGAATGCCATGTCCCAACTGACAGGAGTAAATTCTCCGTTTTTGTCATATTGACCATTTTTCATTCTTAACATCGGTTGTGTCAAGCGATCTTTACCGTACATGATTTTAGGTAAAAAATAACCTTTAATACAGTTCAAGCCTCGATTGACTTCTGCATCAGGATCACCCTGTGAAGCTACTAATCGATTATCTTTAATTCCGACTAATACGCCACAGCCAGTGCCACAAAAACGACAAGGTGCTTTATCCCATTTTATAGTTGTATCAGAAGCTTTTACGTCGATAGTTGGAATAGTCATTCCTGCTACTGTTGCAGCTGCTATTGCAGCATTGTTTTTCATAAAAGCACGACGACTTAAATTCATAGCATTTCCCCCCAGAACATTTAATTTGAATTGCTTGAATTTGATTATTTGAATTATTCGTCTTGTTGGTGATATACCAAAGACACATTGATTACTCCATCAATATCTTGAGCTTGTTGCATATAATTTGCTAATTTGTTTTGATTTTCTGATTGCATTACTACTACTAGCTTACCTGTATCTATATCTACAGCAGGTACTTCAGTATTCGGTATTTGTAAAAGTGCGGTCTTAATTTGTTGAATTTTTTCTGGTCTTCCCTGAATAACTAAACCACAAACATACCAACTTTTTGCATAATTAATAGTATTTTTTTTCATCAGTTTAAACATCAAAACAATAATATATATCTTTACATTCACACCAACATTCTTTTAAATTCTCTATGAGTTAAATGTTCATATCAACTACCTAGATAGGGTATTTGTAAAAAACTTCTTGTTTTATTGTTTTTGATCAATTTTTTGCTCAACTATCTTTTAGATGTACTGCCAAAATACTCCAGTGTTTAATTTAATATTTTTTGCTAGAATAATACTGTTATGTGAGGATAAGATTGTGGACGATAGAAGAACAACAGTATTAATTAAAATAGCTAACTATCTGGTTTTGATTATTGTTATTACCGTAGTTATTAGTTTGGTTATGAGTAGCATTATGGTAAGTAACAAATCTGATACAGAACTCATTAATGTTACAGGCTCTTTACGCGAGCAAAGTTATCGGCTCTTATACGAGATGGAATACGATTCTAAAAATGTTGATCAATCTTTACAGCAATACCGTTCCATTCTTTACTCAAGTTGTTTAGAAAGAATAAATCACGAATTTTGGGCGACTGAAGATGTAAAACTCTCTTACCGCACTTTAGCTGATTCTTGGGTGCAATTAGAAAAATATATTACTAATAGAGATGTCGATGCTTATCGTCTAGAGATTGTTGACTATGTAGAAACAATAGATAAATTTGTTCGAGATCTTCAGGACATGTCTGAGCGAAAACGGCAAATAGCATTCTTTTTACATATTTTTCGCTTAATTTTGATTGTGTTAATGATCTCTTACATTATTTGGTTTTTGAAAAAAGAAGTAATGAATCCTCTTGATAAATTGATATTTGCAAGTACGCAAATCAAATTAGGGCAATTTGATCATATTCCATTAGATACAGATAAAAATAATGAAATTGGTCGACTTTCATTAGCGTTTACTCAAATGGCAAAACAATTGAGAAAGTTTTATTTACAATTAGAGAATTCCGTTGATGAAAAGACGCGAGAGGTTCATCGTGTTAATCGTTCATTAAGCATGTTGTATCGATGTTCTCAATTAGTCACTACTAATAATTTGAGTACAGATATTTTATCGCAAGTACTGAAAGAAATTATGGTACACGAGAATTTACCTTATATTGAGTTGGTAGTATATGACATTCCACCTTGGCATATTGTACTGGGAGAGAAAAAATCACACTGCCAATTTAATGAAGCAGTACTAAAAGTTGGTGAACAAGAATTAGGAATGCTTTACTGGAATGAAGAAAAAACAGTATCTGATCAATATACGATGCAGAGTACTATTAGAATGTTAGCAAGATTATTGTATGTTCGAGAAAGCCAACGAAATCAAAAACAATTATTTCTTATGGAAGAGCGTTCAATTATTGCGAGAGAATTACATGATTCATTGGCTCAAGTTTTAGCTTATCTTAAACTTCAAATAGCACTATTAAAAAATAGTATGCAAAAAGATAATGCAGATGCTAAGCAGAAAAGCTTATTAATTATTAAAGATTTTGAACGAGTGTTAAATGATGGTTATGCTCAGTTGAGGGAATTATTATCGACTTTCCGTTTAACTGTGCAAGAAGCTAATTTGCAATTGGCATTGGAACAAGTTATTGATTCATTACGTAATTGTACTTCAATGAACATAACGTTGGATTGTAGTTTACCTTCGCATACTTTTGATGCATTACAACTAGTTAATGTTCTGCAAATCATTCGTGAAGCCGTGCTAAATGCGATTAAGCATTCGCAAGGAACATTAATTGAGATTATTGGAAAAGTTAATAACTATGGTGAATACGAGTTGATTGTACGAGATAACGGTATAGGTATTGCTAGTTTAGATGAACCCAAAGGACATTTCGGACTAAATATAATGTATGAACGTAGTGTACAACTTGATGCAGTGTTGACAATAGAAAAATTAAACGAAGGTGGAACAGAAGTCAAACTCACTTTACCGAACACTTTATCAGCATAGGAATAATTAATGGCAGATCTTACTCATTTTCATACTTTTGGCATTGCTACAGAAGCAAAAAAAGTTGTTAAAATCACTTCACTTGAACAAGTTAAACCTGAATGGGATGAAGCTAAAAAAGAGAAAATACCTTTATTAATTTTAGGGCAAGGAAGTAACGTTTTATTCACTGAGAATTTTAATGGTATTGTCTTGCTTAATCGTTTAGAGGGCATAGAGCATAGAGAAGACGATAATTATCATTATTTACACGTCAAAGGTGGTGAAAATTGGCATCATTTAGTGCAATGGAGCATTTCTCAAGGTATTTTTGGCTTAGAAAACTTAGCATTAATACCTGGTTGTGCAGGATCAGCTCCAATCCAAAATATTGGGGCTTATGGTGTCGAATTTAAAGATGTATGTGATTATGTAGAAGTATGGGATATTGAAAAAGAAACTGCTTTTTCTCTAAGTTGTGAACAATGTCAATTTGGTTACCGTGATAGTATTTTTAAACATCAGTATGGTGAGGGATTTATAATTAGTGCTATAGGATTAAAATTGCCTAAGAACTGGCAACCTGTTTTAAAATATGGATTTTTAGCAAAATTAGAACCTCATTTAATTTCTGCTCAAATACTGTTTGAAAAGATTTGCTCAGTACGAAAAAGCAAATTACCAGATCCTATAAGCTGTGGTAATGCGGGGAGTTTTTTTAAGAATCCAGTGATTTCAGAGCAAGATTTTCAATTATTACAGCAAGAATATGCAGATATTCCATATTTCCCTCAAAAAGAAAGAAAAGTTAAATTAGCTGCTGGCTGGTTGATTGACAAGTGCGGTCTAAAAAACTATCAGATCGGTGGAGCAGCAGTACATCAAGATCAGGCTTTAGTGCTAATTAATAAAAATAATGCGACGGCGTCAGATGTTATTGAACTTGCGCACCATATTCGTCGTAGTGTTGCAATTAAATTTAACGTTTATTTACAACCTGAAGTGCGTTTTATTGGGGCAAATGGAGAAATTAACAGCGAGTTGGCTATTTCATGAATTAATTCGTTTGAATGCAGCGACGGGTTCTAAATTTGTTCTAGTAGGAAATGATAATTTTCTTGCCTGCAACGTGAGAGGGTGAATTCTTTTTTGTGCCACAATAGCGATTAACGGTGAGAGCAAGTACGGTTTGTTTTTAATTACTAAATTTTTTTGTTCGATAATATCGAAATTTAATAGCTGCAACCAGTCAATAATTCGGCAACTTAAATAATGGCGAAAGAAGAAGGATTGTTGATGTTTTATTCCAAGTGAGTGTTTGAATAACAATGCACTAAAAGGATTAAACAAAGAAATAAATAAGTAGGCTTCGTCATCACAAACACGTTGTACTTCTCTCAATATTTGATGGGGATCTTGACTAAAATTTAAAATATTTGTTAGTAAACAGCCGTTAATGCTTTTTTCCACAAAAGGTAAATTGAGAGGATCAGCTTGTATAAATGTAGTATGTGAATTTTTTAAAAGTGCGGTCAGATTTTTAGTTATTTTATCTTGTAAAATAATTTGATGACAGAGCGGTAAATCGCACTTAATTTCACCGCTTAAGCCACCAATTTTTAATAATTGATAGCCAGATAACTTTGGAAACCACGTAGCAAAATATTGCTCTAAACAATTTCGATATTGTTTGCCATAAGGTAACAAGTCCCAGCTATATGGAAGCTGAATCTTTTTTGGATATTTTGCATGCCATTTCATTTTTCACCTAAGGAGTTTTTTATGTTAGTTTCCTTGCCAGCACTCAATGATAACTATATTTGGGTTTACAGACGAGAAAATTTTCCTGTCATTATTGTAGATATTTCAGAAGTTACCGCACTTTTACCTTTTTTACAAGAAAATCAACTTGATGTGGAAGCAGTTTTATTAACTCATAAACATGATGATCATGTTGCTGGTGTAGCAGAATTTAAAAAATATTACCTAAATGTACCTATTTATGGTCCTGCTGAGACTTTAGACAAAGGTGCAACAGAAATTATCGATCAAGGGATCATTTTTACTAAACATTATCAAATTAAAGTAATACCGACGGGAGGGCATACAGAGCAACACGTTAGTTATTTAGTCGATGATCATTTGTTTTGTGGTGATGTCCTTTTTTCTGCTGGCTGTGGCAGAGTTTTTACGGGAAACTATCAGCAGATGTTTGATTCACTTCAAACTCTTAAATCTCTTTCTGGTAACACGATACTTTGTCCAGGGCATGAATATACTTTGAGTAATCTAAAATTTACAGCAAAAGTGTGGGAAAATAATCACTTGATTGAAAAGTATATTCAGCAAGTTGAACAATATCGTTTAGAAAATAAGCCAACTGTACCGACAACATTAGAATTTGAGAAAAAAATTAATCCGTTTTTACAGACTAACAGTCTGGAGGATTTTATTGCACTTCGTCAAGCAAAAGATAATTTTTAATGAAACAATAGAGAAAAAATCAATAATCTCTATTTGTGCAATGGAAAATAATTGCTTAAAATAAACAGGTTTTTTGAATATTTTTTATTTCATTGTGGGGATTTCATCGCAAACTGCGGTTAATTTTCAAAAAGTTTATGACAATTTTGGTATTAGGCATTAATCACAAGACAGCATCAGTAACATTGCGAGAGAAAGTAGCATTTTCTGAACAAAAGAGATGGCAAGCATTAGCACAAATAGCTAAACAATCATTAGCGGAGAGTGCGGTGATTCTGTCTACTTGTAATCGAACGGAAGTTTATTTCCATAATAAACAAATTTCACCTCAAGAAACAGAAAAAGCTGAATGTTGGCAGCAAAATTGTATCCAATGGTTTGCTCAAATTCATGGTTTAAATCTTAATGAATTGGAAACTTGTCTTTACGCATCACAAAATTTTCAAGCAACCTCCCATTTAATGAGAGTAGCATGTGGTTTAGATTCTTTGATTTTAGGAGAACCACAAATTCTTGGTCAAGTGAAACAAGCTTATCGTTTTAGTGAAACCTATTATCAGCAGGAAAATCATGCTATTTCAGGTGAGTTATCTCGTTTATTTCAAAAAACTTTTTCTGTAGCAAAGCGTGTGAGAACAGAAACGGATATTGGTGGCAGTGCAGTGTCGGTAGCTTATGCTGCTTGTACTTTAGCACGCCAAATTTTTGAAAACTTATCTGAACTGAATATTTTACTTGTTGGGGCAGGAGAAACTATAGAATTGGTCAGTCGTCATCTGTTACGACATGGCGTAAAAAGCTTAACTATTGCTAACCGCACTTTATCTCGAGCAGAAGAATTAGTATCTAAACTGAATATTCCTCAATTTGTGCAAATTTTAGCTTTAGAACAATTACAGCAAGGTTTAGATAAAGCTGATATTATTATTAGTTCGACAGCAAGCCAAGATGTTTTAATAACGAAACAAATGGTGGAGCAAGCTCAGAAATTACGCCGTCAAAAACCGATGCTCATCGTAGATATTGCAGTGCCACGTGATGTTGAAGAAAGTGTTAGTGAGATCGAAACGGTTTATCATTATATGGTAGATGATTTGCAAAATATTATTCAACGTAATCTTAATCGGCGTGAGCAAGCTTCAGCACAAGCAGAAAAAATTATTGAGCAAGAAAATCAAGATTTTTTTGAATGGTTGAAAGTTAGACAATTCTCCAATCTAATTAGAGATTATCGTGAGTCTGCTGAATTGTGTAGACAAGATCTTTTAGAAAAAGCTATTATTTCTTTACAGCAGGGAGAGGGAGCGGAAAAAGTAATACAAGAATTAAGTTACAAATTAATGAATAAATTAATTCATCGTCCTACTCAAGCCCTGCAAGTTATGGTGAAAGCAGGTAATTCACAAGGCTTACGAGCATTTTCTAATGCTATTCATGATGATAAAATAGAATAGACGGAAAGAGAAAAAGAAAAAAGTGCGGTCAAATTTATACAAATTCTACCGCACTTTTGTTTTAAGTTTAATGTTTGTTTACAGTACTACAGTTTTGTTGTTGTATACAAAAACTCTATCATGGATAGCGAGATCTAATGCTCGACTTAGTACTGTTTTTTCTACATCACGTCCCGCACGCATCATTGCTTCAGCATTATAAGTATGATCTACGTTGATCACATTTTGCATGATAATTGGACCTTGATCTAATTCATTATTAATAAAATGAGCAGTAGCTCCAATAATTTTTACACCACGTTCAAAAGCTTGATGATAAGGTCTCGCACCAATAAATGCGGGTAAGAATGAATGATGAATATTAATTACTCTGTTAGGGTAACGTGCTACAAATTCAGGATTTAGTACACGCATATATTTGGCTAATACGATGTAATCAGGGTGATATTCATCAATTTTATCTGCTAATAATTTGTCATGTTCTATACGAGTTAGATTTTGATGGCTAATATAATGAAATGGAATATCAAATCGTTCAACAAGTGTTTGCAAAGTATCATGATTACCAATCACTGCTGCAATTTCTACATTTAGTCCTCCATAATAATTTTTCATTAAAATATCACCTAGACAGTGAGCTTCTTTAGTAACTAAAATTACGATGCGTTTTTTTTTCGTACTAATTAAGCGGCAGTTTGTACCTTGCGGCAAACTAAATTCTAAATCTGCTAGTAGCGTTTTTTCATTAAAAATCCCTTGTAGTTCAGTTCTCATAAAAAAATGTTTACTATCAAAATCTACAAATTCATTATTATGAATGATATTAAGTTGGTGTTTGTAACAGATATTAGTGATTTTTGCTATCAGACCTTTATCATCAGGACAGTCCGTTAATAAAATTTTATTTTCGATCATAATGTATTCTTTAGATAATTATAAAAAGTAAAAACCCATTTTCATGGGTTTTATTAAAAATCAATTTAGACTAAATTTCAAATTCAGAGAGTGATTTACCAGCATTTAAAGCTTCTTGAATTATATATGGCGTTCTACCTTGACCAGTCCAAGTTTTCATTTTGCCATTTTTGTCTAGATATTGATATTTTGCTGGACGTTGTATTTGTTTTTTATTTACATTTGAACTAAGAATTTCAGCTAATTCATCTGCTGTAATACCATCTTGTTTTAATAATTCTTTATATTTCATTAAACGTTCTTTACGTTGTTCTTTTTGACGTTCAATTTCTGCAATTTCTGTGCGTTTTTCTTCAGTGACAAATTGTATTTTTTCTAAAATACTTTCTAATTGTTCTAATGTTAATTCTCTAGCAAGAACACGTAAGCTACGGATATTAGTAAGCGTTTTAATTACGTCAGCCATTTTCTATTCCTCTATCTATTTAAAGATTAACTGATAAAAATACTAAACTACTTTCTTATAACTATAATAACTAAAATATTATTTAAGGTAAATTGTATTTTTAATAAAAGACATTCTTTTATAAATTAAACTATTTATTTAAATATTGTAAATAATACAAAAAAACTTTATTTTTAGTATTGGAGTTTTGACAATATTATTGTAATCTTTACGACTCCTACATATGTAGAGGTGCAACTATTATGAGTATTTTTTCTTAGTGGATAACGGTGAGGGAGAAGGAAAGGAATAGTTGCCGAAATTAATCGAAAGTCGTTTCGATTAGTTGGGGGCGTGTTTGAAAGAAACGTCACTGTCATAGTCTTTTTTATAACTATGGAGCGCTACTGGTTAGGTTAGGCATTTTTATTTTGCTTAGCTTTTTATTTTAAATTACTGTTATCCTTTAAAATAGCCAACTTCAGTGGTTCTCCCTAATTTTTGGGAAAACAATGGAACTCATAGATTATTCAACATCACTTTGGTCTGTCGTGCCAGCAGCACTGGCTTTATTATTAGCAATAATTACTCGTCGAGTTATTTTATCACTCAGCGTTGGTATTATTGTTGGTTCGTTAATGTTGGCGGATTTTTCAATTATAAATGCAATTAAATACTTATCGAGTAATGTGTTATCTTTGGCATATAATGCTGAAGATAGTGTGCTAAATTACAATAATATTAACATTATTTTGTTTTTATTTTTATTGGGTATTTTAACCGCACTTTTAACTGTATCTGGTAGTAATCGTGCTTTTGCAGAGTGGGCTCAAAAACGTATTAAAGGTCGTCGTGGAGCAAAAATTATGGCTGCTTCACTCGTTTTTATTACTTTTATAGATGATTATTTCCATAGCCTTGCAGTAGGTGCAATTGCTCGCCCTGTAACTGATAAGTTTAAAGTTTCTCGTGCGAAGTTGGCTTATATCTTAGATTCAACGGCGGCTCCGATGTGTGTGTTAATGCCAGTGTCTAGTTGGGGGGCATATATTATGACCCTTATTTCTGGTTTGCTTGTTACCCATGGTATTACAGATAAATCTCCAATTGGAGCCTTTATGGCAATGAGTGCAATGAACTTTTATGCTATTTTTTCTATTTTAATGGTATTTTTTGTTGCATACTTTTCTTTTGATATTGGTTCAATGGCAAAGCATGAAAAATGGGCATTAGAATCAGTTCATGAAGATGATAGTTCTCAAACAAGGGTACAGGGACATGTTCGTAATTTGATTTTACCTATCGTGGCATTGATTGTGGCAACTGTAGCAATGATGTTATATACAGGTAACCAAGCTTTGGCAGAAAATAATCAACCTTTCTCAGTTTTAGGTGCATTTGAAAATACTACAGTAGGTATTTCTTTAGTTGCAGGTGGTTTAGCATCCATTATTGTTGTAACAGTTTGTATTTTATTACAACGCCAAATTACAATGGGAGAGTATAGCAGAGCTTGTTTAGTTGGCATGAAATCTATGCTAGGTGCAATTTTGATTCTATGTTTTGCATGGGTGATTAATAATGTTGTTGGTGACATGAATGCAGGTAAATATTTATCAGGTTTTGTGTCAGAAAATCTACCAGTTTCAGTGTTACCTGCACTACTATTTGTTTTAGGTGCGGTGATGGCATTTTCAACAGGAACAAGTTGGGGAACATTTGGTATCATGTTACCTATAGCAGCAGCAATTGCCGCACATGCAGCACCTGAATTGTTATTACCTTGTTTATCCGCAGTGATGGCTGGAGCTGTTTGTGGTGATCATTGTTCACCAGTATCAGATACGACTATCCTGTCCTCTACAGGGGCAAAATGTAATCACATGGATCACGTTAAAACTCAATTACCTTACGCCTTAGTTGTAGCAGTTGCCACTATTATCGGTTATTTAGTTGTCGGTCTTAGTCATTCAGGTATTTTAGGTTTTGTAGCTACCGCACTTTCACTGTTTATTTTAATTTTTCTATTTAAGAAAAGAATAAGCTAATAACTAATATTTTAAATCTATTTTATAAAATGCGGCTTGTGTCGCATTTTTTTATTATTTTTATTGTTTTTATTTATAAAATCCTTTATTTTAGATTTAAACAATATTTAACACTTTAAGTGTGTTATTTTAAATTTTGAATGTTAAAGTGCGATGGTTTTGAAAATGAAAAAATTAACAGGTGCAGAAATGATTGTGCAATCTTTGCGTGATCAAGGTGTAAGATTTATTTTTGGTTATCCTGGCGGTTCTGTGTTAGACATTTATGATGCAATTCATACAATGGACGGAATTGAACATATTCTAGTTCGACATGAGCAAGCTGCTGTACATATGGCTGATGGTTATGCTCGTTCAACAGGAGAAGTCGGTTGTGTACTAGTAACTTCTGGTCCAGGTGCAACTAATGCAATAACTGGAATTGCGACAGCTTATATGGATTCTGTGCCATTAGTGATTTTTTCAGGTCAAGTTATGTCTGATCTAATTGGTAGAGATGCTTTTCAAGAGTGTGACATGGTGGGAATATCTCGTCCTGTAGTGAAACACAGTTTTTTAGTTAAGCATGCACAAGAGTTACCTGAGATCATTAAAAAAGCGTTTTATATTGCCTCTAGTGGACGTCCAGGTCCCGTAGTTATAGATGTGCCTAAAGATGTTCTTAATCCAGCTAATAAATTTCCTTACATATACCCACAAGAAGTGAATATGCGTTCTTATAATCCAAAAGTACAAGGGCATAAAGGGCAAATTAAAAAGGCTTTAAAGGCTTTATTAGTTGCTAAAAAGCCAGTTCTTTTTCTTGGAGGAGGGACAGTACTGTCAAATTGTAGCGAACAAGTTTATCAGTTAGCAAAACTGCTTAATTTACCAGTAACTTCATCATTAATGGGCTTGGGAGCTTTTCCTTCGACTGATAATCAATTTTTAGGTATGCTTGGTATGCATGGTACATTCGAAGCCAATAATACTATGCATCATAGTGATTTAATTTTTGCTGTTGGTGTTCGCTTTGATGATCGTACAACTAATAATTTAGAAAAATACTGCCCAAATGCAAAAGTAGTACAAATTGACATTGATCCAACTTCTATTTCTAAAAATGTATTAGCAGATATCCCAATTGTAGGCGATGCAACAAATGTGCTAAATGAAATGCTTTCTTTATTGCAGATAGAAGAATTAAGTAAATCACAATCTTGCCTTGATGAATGGTGGCATCAGATTAATCAATGGAAAGCTTGTAAATGTCTAGAGTTTGACCGCACTTCTGAGGTTATAAAGCCTCAGCAAGTGATTGAAACCGTTTATCGCATTACTCATGGGAAAGCATATATTGCTTCAGATGTGGGACAACATCAGATGTTTGCTGCACTTTATTATCCTTTTGATAAACCACGTCAATGGATTAATTCGGGTGGCTTAGGGACAATGGGATTTGGTTTGCCTGCCTCTTTAGGTGTGAAATTGGCTCATCCTAATGAAATTGTAGTTTGTATAACAGGCGACGGTAGCATTCAGATGAATATTCAAGAACTATCTACTGCACAGCAATATGGAGTAGCTGTAGTTATTGTTAGCTTAAATAACCGTTTTTTAGGCATGGTAAAACAATGGCAGGATTTAATTTACTCAGGACGACATTCTCAATCTTATATGAATTCACTTCCTGATTTTGTCAAAGTTGCAGAGGCTTATGGACATGTTGGTATTCGTATTGATAAACCTGAAGAGCTAGAAGATAAATTGAAACAGGCTTTTGAAATTAAAAATAGGCTAGTATTTGTTGATATTAGAGTTGATGAAACTGAACATGTTTATCCAATGCAAAAAAGGGGAGGAAGCATGAATGAAATGATTTTAACTAAAACGGAGATACAATAATGCGTAGAATTTTATCAGTCTTAATTGAAAATGAGTCAGGCGCATTATCTCGAGTAGTGGGTTTATTTTCACAACGAGCTTTTAATATTGAAAGCTTAACAGTTGCTCCAACAGATGATCCTACCTTATCTCGTATGACTATTGAAGCTTATGGCGATGAGCAAGTACTAGAACAAATTGAAAAGCAGCTGCATAAGCTGATTGAAATTTTTAAAGTAGTAAATTTAAGTGATTGTGATCATGTAGAAAGAGAAGTAATGTTAGTTAAAGTAAGAGCTGTGGGTTCATCAAGAGATGAATTAAAACGTTTAACGGATATTTTCCGCGGGCAGATCGTTGATGTTACTCAAAAATCTTATACAATTCAATTAGTTGGAACAAAAGATAAACTGGATTCATTTTTAACGGCAGTGAAAGAAGACACTAATTTAATTGAAGTTGTACGCTCAGGTTTAATTAGTTTATCAAGGGGAGAAAAAAACTGTCTGTGAATGCGATAAATAAGGGAAGTTTCTATTTTTTTAATGCACACAGTAATAAAAATAGGATTGATGAATCAATCCTATTTTTATATCGTAATAGTACAAATTTAAAATTTCACGACATGTCCGTAATTTTCTAAAATATGTTTAATATGTTCTAAAGAATCTTTCGAAGGAGGCATCACTTCTGCTAATTCGTATTTTTCGCCCAAAGTTTCCCATTTGTGAACACCTAAACGATGATAAGGTAATAATTCGATTTTTTCGATATTTTGCATATTTTGAGTAAATTGTCCTAAACTATGCACGTCATCATCATTATCAGTCCATCCTGGTACAACAACATAACGGATCCATGTAGGTTGATTACGCTGTTGTAAATACTGAGCAAATTGTAGAGTACGTTTGTTAGATACGCCAATTAAATTTTTATGAACATCATCATTTAGTTCTTTTAAATCAAGTAGAACTAAATCTGTTACATCTAATAATTCATCAATAATATGATCATAATGACGTACAAAACCATTTGTATCTAAGCAGGTATGAATTCCTACTTCCTTGCAGGCTCGAAACCAATCTCGTACAAATTCGGCTTGTAATATAGCCTCTCCTCCCGAAGCTGTTACACCACCGCCAGAAGCTCGCATAAAATGGCGATAGCTAACAACTTCTTTCATTAATTCATCTACAGAGATTAGCTTACCATCATGTAGATCCCAAGTATCTCGATTATGACAATATTTACAACGCATCAAGCAACCTTGTAAAAATAAAATAAATCTGATACCTGGACCATCAACAGTGCCGCAAGATTCATAAGAATGGTAACGACCTAACACTGACATTTTATACCTTTACTTTCACGAATAAATAAAAATCTAAAAAAACTCACCGCACTTCAATCTGATTCATGCAGTAAAAACAAACGATAATTCCCTATTGTATGTTGCAATAGGGAATTACTGAATTATAAAATAAATTATTTGCCATCCCATGCTTTAATTGCATCGTGACGAATTTTTACACGACTTTGAGCATCACCTTTATAATAATCTTTCGCCATACCACGCTCCCAGTCTCCATAGTTTGGATTTGGTAACATAATGAATTTTTTACCAAAAGCCTGACGATTTTGTTCAACGAAACTACGTCGTTCTGCATTTGATTTTTTGTAAGTTTCATCGCCAAAATCGTTTAAGTTATCACCAACATAAAGCACAATTTCGTAACCTTGTTGTTCAATATCAGCAAAGCGTTTTGATTTATTTGATTTATCTTTTTTCAGATATAAAGTTTCTTCGCTAACACCATTGAAACCTAATTTCTTCATATCATCAATTGTTGCAGCTTTTTCAGTTGAATCCTTACGATTAGATACATAAAACATTGTACCCTTATGGGAATTAACATAATTATTAAATTCTACTGCTCCAGCAATTGCTTGGCTTTGACGAGCATTGACCCAACGGGTCCAAACTTCAGGGTTAAAGCCTTTGCCATTTTTAACTTGCCAGCCAGCATGAGCACTATTATCAATCATAGTTTCGTCAAGATCGACAACTACAGCTTTCTTTTTCCCTTTTTTCACTTTAGCCTGATCAAATGCAACTTTTGCTGTGTTAAATGCTTGATGAGCAAGTGCTTGATATTCACCAGATTGTTGTACCCAGTTAATTCCCAGTACAGCTTGTTCTTGAAGTCTAGCATCACCATCTATTTGGGTACTACAGGCAGTTAAGACAAAAGCAGAAGCCAAAGCAAGAGTAGTAAGTTTGATTTTCATTTTTTTCATTCTGATTCTCCTATGTGAAAGTTAAGAGTAATAACGCAAACTACTTTATTGCGATTCTTTTCATTATAGCCCAAAACAAAAGGGAACAGTATGATTTTATACTGTCCCCCCTATTAAACTTAATTTTAATGTAATTTTTGTAATATTATTACATGCTCTGAGTAAATGTACGTGTAATTACATCTTGCTGTTGCTCTTTAGTCAAAGAGTTGAATCGTACAGCATAACCAGATACACGGATTGTTAATTGTGGATATTTTTCAGGATTTTCCATTGCATCTAACAACATTTCACGATTCATTACATTTACATTTAAATGTTGCCCACCTTCTATAGTAGATTCATGATGGAAATAGCCATCCATTAATCCAGCAAGATTACGTTTTTGAGCTTCCATATCTTTCCCTAAAGCGTTTGGAACAATAGAGAATGTATAAGAGATACCATCTTTAGCATAAGCAAATGGTAGTTTTGCTACAGAAGTCAAAGAAGCTACAGCACCTTTTTGATCGCGTCCATGCATTGGGTTTGCACCAGGTCCGAAAGGTGCTCCTGCACGACGACCATCAGGGGTATTACCTGTTTTCTTACCGTACACCACATTAGAAGTAATAGTAAGAACTGACTGTGTTGGAGTTGCATTACGATATGTTTTATGAGTTTGAATTTTCTTCATAAAGCGTTCGACTAAATCAACAGCTAACTCATCAACACGGCTGTCATTGTTACCAAATTGAGGGTATTCTCCTTCAATTTCGAAATCAATTGCCACATTAGATGCTACTATATTACCATCTTTGTCTTTAATATCGCCACGTACAGGTTTTACTTTTGCATATTTAATTGCAGCTAATGAATCCGCTGCAACTGAAAGTCCAGCGATACCACAAGCCATTGTGCGATATACATCACGATCATGGAATGCCATCAATGCAGCTTCATAAGCATATTTATCATGCATAAAATGGATAACATTAAGGGCAGTTACATATTGTGTAGCTAACCAATCCATAAATTGATCCATGCGTTCCATTACAGTATCGAAACTCAATACGTCATCAGTGATTGGGGCTGTTTTTGGACCAACTTGCATACCAGATTTTTCATCAATACCACCATTGATCGCATATAGCAATGTTTTAGCTAAGTTGGCTCTAGCACCAAAGAATTGCATTTGTTTACCTACAATCATTGGACTCACACAGCAAGCGATAGCATAATCATCGTTATTGAAATCTGGACGCATCAAATCGTCATTTTCATATTGTACAGAAGATGTATCAATAGAAACTTTTGCACAGTAGCGTTTAAAGGCTTCTGGTAACTGCTCAGACCACAGAATAGTTAAATTTGGTTCTGGTGAAGGTCCCATTGTATAAAGAGTATGCAACATACGGAAACTATTCTTAGTTACCAATGTGCGACCATCTAACCCCATACCAGCTAAAGTCTCTGTTGCCCACATTGGGTCACCTGAGAATAATTGATCATATTCAGGTGTGCGTAAAAAACGCACCATTCGCAATTTCATTACTAGATGATCAATTAATTCTTGAGCATCCTGTTCAGTGATTTTTCCTGCTTTTAAATCACGTTCAATATAAATATCTAAGAAAGATGATACACGACCGAATGACATCGCTGCACCGTTTTGCGATTTTACTGCTGCAAGGTAAGCGAAATAAGTCCATTGTACAGCTTCTTGAGCATTGGTTGCAGGATTAGAAATATCGCAACCATAAGAAGCAGCCATTTCTTTAATTTTTCCTAATGCACGATATTGCTCTGCAATTTCTTCACGTAATTGAATTGTAGCTTGAATATCTTCTCCGCTTTCTAAACGAGCTTGTAATGAAGTAAATTGCTTGAATTTATCTTTCATTAAGAAGTCTACGCCATATACGGCTAAGCGACGATAGTCACCAATAATACGACCACGACCGTAAGCATCTGGTAAGCCTGTTATTACTCCTGATTTACGGCAACGTAGAATATCTGGAGTATATACATCAAATACACCTTGGTTGTGTGTTTTACGATATTCAGTGAAGATATGCTCAATTTCAGGTTTAAGTTCACGATTATAAACTTGGCATGAACCTTTTACCATTTTGATTCCACCGTAAGGCATAATTGCACGTTTCAATGGAGCGTCTGTTTGTAAACCAACGATTTTTTCTAAATCTTTATTAATATAACCTGGTTTATGAGAAGTGATAGTCGATGGTGTATCTGGGTCTATGTCATAAGGTTCGTGGGTTTTATTTTCCACTTTAATTTTTTCCATGACGTTATTCCACAATGTAGTTGTTGCTTCGGTTGCCTCAGCAAGGAATGATTCATCACCTTCATAAGGAGTATAGTTTTTCTGAATAAAATCACGAACATTGACTTCAGTTTGCCAATCGCCCGCCACAAAACCTTCCCAAGCTTTTTGTTGGGCTTCTGTTAATTGTGTCATTTTATATTTCCTTTATTTTATGGAGTTAAAAATTCTACTTTGCAAATACGGTAAATTTTTTAAAAAGCGACCGCACTTACGCCTAATTTAATGATGAGATGGCTTATTGGTGTACCACTGCATTAGTGCAACACAAACGCCACCTCCAACAATATTTCCTAAGGTTACTGGAATTAAGTTTTTAACAATAAAGTGGTAAAAATCTAAATCTGCAAATTGAGCAGGGGTTAATGCAACTGATTGCCAAAATTCAGCTGGACTGAAGTGTGCCGTTAACATGCCCATTGGAATCATAAACATATTTGCTACGCTGTGTTCAAAACCAGAAGAAACAAAAAGAGCTATTGGTAAAATCATAATAAAAGCCTTATCCGTCAAACTCTTACCTGCATAAGCTAACCATACAGCAAGGCATACCATAATGTTACACAAAATGCCCAAACAAAAGGCTTGTAACCAGCTATGATGAATTTTATGTTGTGCAGTTTTTAGAATTACCAATCCCCATTGACCATCAGCTGCCATAGTTTGCCCAGCAAACCAAATTAATGTTACGATCGTTAATGCACCAACAAAATTTCCTACATAAACTACAAGCCAGTTACGTAACATTTGTAAAGTAGTAATGCGTTTTGCTACACGAGCAACAGTAGTCATAGTCGATGAAGTAAATAACTCACAACCACAAACTACAACCATAATTACGCCAATAGAGAAGACTATTCCTCCAATTAATTTTGAAATCCCCCAAGGTACATCTCCGCTGTTTACTTGTGTGGTTGCATAAAATACGAAAGCTAAAGCAATAAATGCACCAGAGGAAATTGCTGATAAAAAGGAATAAAATTGATTTTTAGTTGCTTTATACGCACCAGCCTGTTCACCAATTTGTGACATCTCGGCAGGACTTGCAATTAAGTTAATAGTGTTGTCGTTTTTCATGACATGTCCTAGAAAATAAATTGTCGCTATTTTAAGATATTCAGAACAAAGTTAAAACTAAAAAAATTTTATTTTTTATAATTTTTGGTAAAGTTACGAAATCAATAACAACCGACTAACATTTATATATAGAAAGTCTGATTTATTTTAACATTTAAAAAACAAAATAACCTAAATTGCTATTTTTTATATTTTCTGATAAAACTACAACTAGATAGAATTATCTTAATTGTTGGATATATTGAAAAATAAAGGAGAACATTTATGTCAATAGAAACTATTTTCAGTAAAATTATTCGCAAAGAAATTCCTGCCAATATTGTATATCAAGATGAATTAGTTACCGCATTTCGTGATATTTCACCGCAAGCAAAAACGCATATTTTGATTATTCCAAATAAAATTATTGCTACTGTGAATGATGTTATTTCAGAGGATGAAATAGCATTAGGTCGATTGTTTACAGTCGCAGCAAAATTAGCAAAACAAGAAGGTATTTCTGAAGACGGTTATCGTTTAATTGTAAATTGTAATAAGCATGGGGGACAAGAGGTGTTTCACTTGCATATGCACCTTGTAGGTGGAGAACCTTTAGGTAAAATGTTAGCAAAATGATGAAAAAAGTAATTATTTTATTAAGTGCTATATTATTAGTTGCTTGTTCAACAAGACCACTAAATCTAGTGCAATCTAGCACTCCAATAGTGAATATAGAATCTGTTTTAGCGAATAAGATTGAAACGATAGCTAATGATGATAAATTTTCTGTTAGTAATGTTACTACAGAACCTATAGATTTTGTTTATCATATTTTTTGGTATGATCAAAACGGCGTTACACAAGGAAATGAACCGCACTTATCAGTTCAAACTCACTTGCAAAGTAATCAAACGATAGATATAGAGTTGATAGCTCCAACCTCACAGTCACAAAATTATCGTATTTATATTCATCCAATTAGGTAGGAAAACGCATGTCAATTTTGCTCATCGATCTAGAGGGTCAACAGCTTAATGCTGAGGAAGTTGAATTATTACAACATCCGCTGGTAGCTGGTGTTATTTTATTTAGTCGAAATTTTTCAGATCGAGAACAAATACAAGCTTTGATTGCTGATTTGCGTCAACGAGTGAAAAAATCAATTTTGATTACTGTTGATCAAGAAGGTGGGCGAGTTCAACGATTTCGTAAAGGTTTTACACAGTTACCTGCTATGCAAGCTTTTGCTAATTTGCTTGAAGATCCTACCATTCAATTACAATATGCACAAGAAGCGGGCTGGCAAATGGCCGCAGAAATGACCGCACTTGATATAGATTTAAGCTTTGCCCCTGTGCTGGATATTGGGCATCAATGTAGAGCAATTGGAGATCGTAGCTTTCACGATGATCCACAAAAAATAACGTCACTTGCACGAGCCTTTATTGAGGGCATGCATGAAGTTGGAATGGCTTCCACTGGTAAACATTTTCCAGGTCATGGACACGTGACCGCAGATTCTCACTTAGAAACTCCTTGTGATTCACGTCAAAAACAAGAGATTTTTGATCAGGATATTTTGCCTTTTCGTCAGTTAATTAAACAAGATCTACTTGATGCAATCATGCCTGCACATGTTATTTATAATCAATGTAATTTATCGCCTGCTAGTGGATCTTCATATTGGCTGAAAACAGTTCTTCGCCAGACGTTAGGGTTTCAAGGCGTAATTTTTTCCGATGATCTCGGTATGAAAGGTGCTGAATTCATGGGAAGTTTTACTGAACGTTGTGAAAAAGCATATAGTGCTGGGTGTGATGTGTTGTTACTTTGTAATGAGAGACAAGGCGTAATTCAAGTATTAGATCAATTTAAACCTCAACAGACTTCAAAAAATGATTTGATTCGTCAAAAACGGCTAAGAACATTGTTTAAGAAACAGCATCTTGATTGGCAAGATCTTGCATCATCTTCGCGTTGGCGGAAAAATCAAACTAATCTTACCGCACTTCAACAGCGTTGGCTCGATGTTAATCAGAAACAGTAAGATGTTTGACTTAGTATCAAAATTAGATTTAGATAAATTGTAAGTAGATAAAATCCTTATAATTTAATTAATTATAAGGATTTTTTAGATCATTCAGGTTGTTTAGCAATAACAGCGTAGCCCGAAGTGATGCCATGAATTTGATAATCTGTATCCGCACAAATGAAAGCAGCTTCTCCTTTTTTTAATGTAAGTGTAGTGTTGTTTTGATAGATTTTTACTTCACCCTCCATGATTAATAAAATTTCTGCATACGTAGTTTCTAAAGTTAGTTTTTGATTTGATTTATAACGAATATTAGTGAGTGCGAAATCTCTGGCAGGAGTAACATAGGTAAACACCGATTGTGTTTTAGGTGCTGGAGGAATTATTTTTGGATTAATTTCATGACAGTCAATTATTTTTAATAATTCAGCAATATCAACATGTTTTGGCGTTAACCCGCCCCGTATAACATTGTCAGAGCATGACATTAATTCAATATTTTGACCTCGTAAATAGGCATGAGGAATTCCTGCATCTTGATAAATACCTTCACCTTTTTTGAGTTGTACAATATTAAATAAATAAAAACAAATCAACCCAGCATCAAGCTTATCCAGTGGAACTTCCATTGCTTCAATCGTGTAAAGTACCCAGTAGTCTGGATTATTTAATGATAATTGGTTATGTTGATAGCTAGTTTTATTTTCAATAATAATTGGATGAAGCCAACTGAAAAGTTGGGCTTGCTCCGCTTGCATAATGTGTGCATAAAATTGATCTAAATTTTGGTGAGTTAGTTGCTCAGCAAGTGCGGTCAAAGATGGACGCTTTTTTAATGTTGCAATGATTTTTTCTTTATGATTAAAACCATGTAATAACCAAAAATCAGATAGAGCAATCATCATTTCAGGTTTGTGATTATTATCTTTATAAGTACGTTTGCTATCTGTTAAAGGAATGCCTTTAGCATTTTCTCGAATAAAACCTGTTTCGGCTTGTTGCTTTGTTGGATGAAGCTGAATAGATAGCGGTTTTTCTACATCTAAAATTTTTAGTAAGTAGGGTAATGTATTAGCTAATTTTTTCTGTCCAAGTGCGGTCGGATTTTGTACTATAAATTCATTTAGTAACAACTCACCTTGTTCACTTTCTATTATTGAAGGGGCTGAATTATGTGTTCCTAACCACCATTCCGCATAGCATTGATTTGTATGATTTGGAATGTTAAGTAAAGTTGGGATATAATTTTTTCCACCCCAAACATAGTGTTGTGATTGCCCCTTAAGTTTATAAATTTTATCCATTTGGTAAGCCTTCAATTATTCATTAAACATATTAGTAATGATTAAATCTTCGATTGAATTAACGAGTTTTTCTACTTCAATTTTAAATTCACTTGCAGGTTTATTATTCCATTGGTAATTTTCTATCACAAATTGAGTAATTTCTTCTTTAGTTTTTGTGCCATCAAATAAATTAAAAATAGAATAAATTTCTTGGGACAGTTCTACATTAATAATATCATTTTCAAAATTTGCCAATGTAATAGCAGGCTTCTCACATTCTGAAAAATACTGTAAGTAGCGATTAATAGCAGGTTTCAGTTTTACCTCTCCAGATAGCGAATTTTTCCATTTTAAATCAATATGATAGAATTTTATATGGCGGTGATATATTAATTGTATAATTTCAGAACAGACGTTTTCACCGAACTTTTCCATTAATTCACGGACTTGAATTGTATTCGGATAGGCATCGGAAATGTATTTCAACATAGCTAAATTTAAATTAGTTTCTGTTAGGCATAAATCATTAAAATAATCATCGTTACCAGCTTTTGCTAATCTTCCTCGAACATACATTTCTGCTAAATGTTCGCAAATGACAGTATTAGTTAAATTGATTTTTGATTTGTTGGTCGCTTTAGTAATAATAGAATGCCTAAATTGTACATCGTGAAGAAAATCTAAATATTGCTCTTTCATTATGTAGTTATTTTCACATTCTTTTTCAAGGCTATCTGATTGTGGAGTATTGAAGATAATAGTTGATTTTTTTATATGTGTATCTATAACGTGAATTAATCCTTGTTTTTCTAATTGTTTGGCAAATTGAGTGAAGTAAAGTGGGTCGTTATATTCCTCTAAATATTCATGATAAATATAGTGGTTAGATTTAGAGGAAATTAAATCAATTCTATCTTTTACTTCGCTGCTTAGTAGAGAATGCTCTTTCAAAAAGTCTAGTATTCCGATGCCATAGGAGACAGCCTGATTTTCGCTGATCTCAATTCCCATTTCACGCAATCCATCAATTCGGAACTTCATCGCATCGCGTAAAATATCAATTTTTTTCCATCCTGGATAGCAGTTGTAAGAAACTAATGCTGAACCTGTATCTGTTAAATGATTGGAAATAACTTTTAAAATGCCCTCTTTCACATTGTCTGGTACCCAACTATAGACACCATGACAGATGATATAATCAAACTTACCAAAACTTTCATCAATATCTAAAATATTTTTATGATAAAGCTTTATATTGTCTAACTTTAAGTAGTCAATGATGTTACTTCCTTCTTCAATTTGTAATTGAGATAAATCAACTCCAACAATTTCGCAATTAGGGTAATTGATTGCGAGTGGAATGATATTGCCACCATAAGAGCAACCGAGTTCTAAAATGCGTGCTTTGGTGATATCTGGTGCATCAAAACCAAGTAATTTTAAGCAAGAGGCTTGTTTAATGGGAGTTGTTTCAGAAAAACTTTTTGAAAAATAAGGCACAATATTATAGGTGTTTTTATCATTCATTATAGCTACTCCTTTAATTATTTGAATAAATTTTAAATTAATGATATTGATTTTAAATTATTTTTATTTTAGTGAGTAGTTTTATTATTGATTATCACTGAAAAAATTAATTACTTTAGTCATGTCTTTTGAGTTTTGTATTGGGATTGTTATTTTTTTGTTGTTTTTTAATACAATAAGAAGAATGCCTTTTTCAGTGTAGGTAATTTTAGCGATTTTGTTGTATTGGATAAAGAAATTTTCAAAAAATAGACCGCTCTTTTTAAATAGGCAGTGAGGTGTACGAATAAAACCAATATATATACTTAAAGTAATAGCTACAGCAAGTAAATATAACGTAAAAGGCTGAATTTGAGTTTCAGTTTGATAAATTGAGATAGCAATTAATCCAATAAAAATTAACGCATCAATTTTTGTGTGTTTTTTTAACCGCACTTTAAGCAACGTTTTCCCTTTTAGCCAATTCATGCCAAATTGGTCATAAATAGCGTATAGGATAGATAAACTTATGCAAACAAGTAAAATAATATTAGTTGTCATAGTTAAAAGTGAAAGGTGGGAAAGTTCCCACCCTTAAATTTAGAAATATTAAGCAAGCACGCCTGTTGCTGCACCCAAAATGCCAATGACGAAAATACCAATAATAATCCATAGTGCATTGACACGGTTACGTAGTAACCACATACAAGCAAAAGTTAATAGTAATGGTAATAAACCTGGCATTAAGCTATCTAAAATATTTTGTACGGTAGTGATTTCAGTTGTTCCATCTTGTTTTTCAATAGTCGATACTACTAACGGTACATTAATGCTAGTCCATTTTTGTACTAATGCTCCCATAATAAACAGACCAAGTATAGATGCACCTTCAGTTAATTTTTGTAACAAGCCGCCACTCATATCTTGTACAACGTCCAGTCCTTTGCGATAACCATAAGTAACACCATAATAGCGTGTTGCAAGACGGACTAAATTGAATAATATGAAAAATAAAATTGGACCAAAAATACTACCATTTACCGCCAAACTAGCACCTAGTGCAGCAAAAACAGGACGAGCTGTTCCCCAGAAAATAGGGTCACCAACACCAGCGAGAGGCCCCATTAAGCCCACTTTAATCCCATTAATTGCAGCATCATCAATATCCTTACCATTTGCACGTTCTTCTTCCATTGCAATAGTTACACCCAATACAGGTGCTGCTACGAATGGTTGCGTGTTGAAAAACTCTAAATGACGTTTAATAGCATCTTTTCGCTCCTGCGAATTTGGATCAGGATACAAACGTTTAATAACAGGTACCATTGAATAAGCAAAGCCGAGAGATTGCATACGCTCAAAGTTCCATGAACCTTGGAAAATATTGGAACGTAATACTACTGAATTTAAATCACGTTGGGTTACTTTTTTTACTTCTGTTGTCATTTCCAATTACCCCATTAATCTAATCTGTTATCAAGATCGTTGTTATTTGAAACTACTTGCACCACTTGCTTACTTTGGTTGTATTTTGGGTGAAGTTGGATGTAGAAAATTGCCATAATTGCACCAAGAATACCTAGTGCCACAAGGTTGAAATCTGTAAATGCTGCAACGACAAAACCTGCATAGAAGAAAGGCATTAAATGTCCTGCACGCATCATGTTGATTACCATCGCATAACCAACTACAGCAATGATACCACCAGCGATTTTCAAGCCCGTTGTAACAACAGGTGGAATTGCTTGTAACATCGCTTGTACGCTGTCTGTTCCTGCAGTTAACGCCACAATCAAAGCTGGAATAGCGATACGCATTGCTTGTAATAATAACGCAGAACGGTGGATCCAATCTAAACGAGTTAAATTACCGTCTTCGATAGATTTATCCGCTGCATGTTGGAAACCTACTGTTATTGCACGTACTACATAAGTTAGCACTTGACCAGCCGCCGCCAATGGAATCGCAATAGCAATCCCTGTGGCAATATCTTGCCCACCAACGATAACTAAAATAGTAGAAACTACGGAAGCTAATGCCGCATCAGGAGCAAGTGCTGCACCAATATTCATCCAGCCTAGCGCTAGGAGTTCCAGTGAGCCTCCGACAATAATCCCTGTTTTTATATCCCCTAATACTAGACCAATCAAAGTACAAGCAATTAGTGGGCGGTGAGTTTGAAACTCATCAAGGATTGAACCCATACCTGATATACAGGCAATTATAAATACAAGCACTATTTGTAAAGTTGAAATTTCCATAATGCGATTCCTTAAATTAAGTTATTTTTCTTTAGTAAGTCCATCATATACTGACGGCTGTCATTAGATACTTTGCGGACATCAAGTTCCACTCCCATTTGATCAATAGCTTTGAAAGCTTCTATATCTTTTTCATCTACTGCGACCGCACTTGTAATCATTTTTTTGCCATCACGATATGCCATACCTCCGATATTTATTGATTTAATATCTAAGCCTGCTTTTAATAATGTCAACACGTCATTTGGATTAGTAAACAATAGCATCATACGCTCATTGGCGTATTCAGGATTATTATAAACACGAATCATTTTATCGACAGAAACTACATGAGCAGTTACTCCTGGAGGAGCTACACTTTTTAGCATAGTTGATCGAACTTCATCTTTTGCTACATCATCATTGACAACTACGATGCGAGTAACTCGGCTTTCTTTTGTCCAGCGTGTTGCTACTTGACCGTGAATTAATCGATCATCAATACGAGCAAGTCCAACTATTAAGTTACCTTCTTGATTCACTTGAACAGTCTGTGGTTGAGCAGATTGTTCAACTTGAGCTACAGGTGCGGTCGGTTTTTCGGTAGTTTCTGCTTTTTGTTTTAATGCACGCACCCCTTCACTACCTGCTTCTAATGCAATTGACACAAGCTCTTGTAGACTTGGATTATCGTCACGAGCCATGAATGTCTCAACCAACATGGGAATGTTTACACCCGTAACAACATCCATATTGTCTTTACCTTTTGCTACTCGATTAGCAGCATTAAATGGACTACCACCCCAAGTATCAACAAGGAATAGCACATTGTCACAATGTGTTAGCGTAGTGTTAAGTTTCTCTTGATATTTTGCCATAATTGTTTCGGCATTTTCGCCAGGAACAAAATCAATTGTGGCAACATTTTCCTGTTCACCAATCAACATTTCGGTCGTTTTTAGCAGTTGTTCTGCTGCTACGCCGTGTGTTGCTATGATGATAGCAATAGCCATAAATAACTCCTATAAAATAAAAAATAATTCGGTGGGAATTTTAAACTAAAACGCTCCATAATGATGTGATTTAGATCACATATCCAAAATCATAAATGACGTTTTTAGTGATCTAAATCACATTTTTGATTAAAAGTTTATTTTTATATAAAAAATTAATATTTATTTTTAATAATTTAGAAATAAAACTCCAATTTAATTAAATCAAAAGGAATTTTGCAACAGTACATGAATTAACTAACAAAGTATAAAAGTGTTATACTTGCACGCACTAAATATTAATTTAAGGAGCAAAAATGGCTATTTTAGTGACTGGTGGTGCAGGATATATTGGTTCACACACTGTAGTTGAGTTATTGAACGCAGGAGAAGAGGTCATTGTATTAGATAATTTATGCAATTCTTCGCTGAAGTCTCTTAAGAGAGTAGAGCAAATTACAGGAAAAACTGTCAAGTTTTATCAAGGGGACATTTTAGATGTTGTGATTTTAAAACGAGTTTTTGCGGAAAATAAAATCAAATCTGTAATGCATTTTGCAGGGTTAAAAGCAGTCGGAGAAAGTGTTAGTCAGCCAGCAAAATATTACATGAATAATGTAACAGGATCTTTATTGTTACTGCAGGAAATGAAAAATGCTGGTGTATGGAATTTAGTATTTAGTTCTTCAGCAACAGTTTACGGTGATCCTGAATGTATCCCAATTACAGAAAATTGTAAAATTGGTAACACAACTAATCCTTATGGTACGTCAAAATTTATGGTTGAAAAAATTTTAGCTGATGTTGCAGCTGCAGAACCTAAATTTAGTTTTACGATATTACGCTATTTCAATCCTGTTGGTGCCCATGAAAGTGGTTTAATTGGCGAAGATCCGAATGGAATTCCTAATAATTTATTACCTTACATTAGTCAGGTTGCAATTGGGAAGTTACCTCATTTATCTGTATTTGGTAGTGATTATGATACTCATGATGGCACAGGAGTGCGTGACTATATTCATGTAGTGGATTTAGCAATTGGTCATATAAAGGCTCTTAATCGTCATGCAGATGATGCAGGATTACATATTTATAATTTAGGTACTGGGATTGGTTATTCTGTACTGGATATGATTGCAGCTTTTGAACAAGCAAATAATATTAAAATTTCTTACTCATTAGTTGGGCGACGAGCGGGTGATATTGCTGTTTGTTATTCAGATCCTAGTTTAGCAAAAAAAGAATTAGGTTGGACTGCTCAACGAGATTTACAAAAAATGATGAAAGATACTTGGAATTGGCAGAAAAATAATCCTCGTGGTTATGATGGATAATGATTTTAATTAAGCTAATAATTGAGTTTTTAAAGCAAGATAGTGGACTGTACAAGTAAAATATAATTGCGTAAAATGATAAAAAAATCACCGCACTTTTTCACTTATGTCAACAAAATCTTCTTTATTATCACAAATTTTTAGTCGCAACATGCTAATTTGTGTTTTCACAGGATTTAGCTCAGGATTGCCTCTATATATTATTGTTTCTTTGTTACCAGTTTGGTTGAGATCTGAAAAAATAGACTTGCAAACGTTGGGCTATTTTACTGTAGTAACACTACCGTTTTCGTGGAAGTTTTTATGGTCTCCTCTGCTAGATCGCTATATTCCACCTTTTTTAGGACGGCGGCGAGGCTGGATTCTGATCTCACAAATTTTGCTGATTATATTTCTTGCAATATTTGGTTTTCTTAATCCTCATGATCAAATAGGCTTGTATATGATTGCTGCTTTAGCGGTGTTAGTTTCTTTTTTTTCAGCAAGCCAAGATATTGTTCTTGATGCTTATCGGAGAGAAATTCTTTCTGATAATGAATTAGGTTTGGGTAATTCTATTCATGTCAATGCTTACCGTATCGCTGGATTAGTACCTAGTTCCTTATCGCTGATTTTATCAGATCATTTTAGTTGGCAAATTGTATTTATTATCACCGCACTTTTTATGTTGCCAGGTATTTTCATGACGTTATTTTTAAGCAAAGAACCTCAAATTGAATTGGAAGCTCATCGTACTTTAAAAGAAAATGTTGTCAAACCTTTTAAAGAATTTTTTGGACGCAAAGGCGTTTGGTCTGCTGTTGGAATCTTAGCTTTTATTTTTTTGTATAAATTGGGTGACAGTATGGCAACTGCACTAATTTCACCCTTTTATCTTGATATGGGGTTTTCGAAAACTCAAATTGGATCAATTGTTAAAAATGCCTCTTTATGGCCAATGGTTGTTGCTGGAATTATTGGTGGTATTATTATGCTTAAAATTGGCATTAATCGTGCATTATGGTTGTTTGGCGTGGTGCAAATTGTGACAATTTTAGGTTTTGCGTGGTTGGCACAACAAGGACCTTTTGAACAAGTTGATAATTTTGCTTTGTTATCGTTAACTTTAGTGGTTGCCGCAGAGTATATTGGTATCGGGTTAGGCACATCTGCCTTTGTAGCATTTATGGCTAGAGAGACAAACCCTCTTTATACTGCAACTCAACTTGCTTTATTTACTAGTTTAGCTGCATTGCCTCGGGCCACATTTAATACACAGGCAGGAGTATTAATTGAACATTTTGGTTATTACGATTATTTTTGGTTTTGTTTTTGGTTGGCAATTCCAGGAATGTTGTGTTTAATTTGGGTCGCACCTTGGAATGAAAAGAGTAGCGAGAATTAGAAAGTTGTTTAGTTTTATTGCAAAGCCCCTTGTTAACAAGGGGCTAATGTTAATTGTCGATCTTGCAAGAAGAAAGTACAGGATTATCGTTACCTTCCACTAAATCAGCATATTCACCCTTAGTATAAAGTTTATAGGTGTAATCTTTGTTTATAGCTTGGTAGTTTGCACCAGATGCCATCTTCATAATCTCCATTGGGATCATTTCGTTCATTTGAGTAATAACAGCATAAGAACTTTCAGCCGTATTGATAAACAGAACCTCCATTGTTTTGCTATTTTTACAAGTATAGATAACTTTAGTTATTTCATTTGATGTTACTTTATTATCGTTTGCGTTTACGCAAGCGGAGACACTAAATGCTGCACAAAGTGCGGTGCTAATTGCAACGAGAGATTTACTTAATTTCATTTTTTTTCCTTTAACTTAGAAATAGAATTTAGATTTAAACGTTACATATTGCCATATGTAAAATAGTTCCTAATGATAACATGTATCTTATATTCTGAAAAATAATCCCTCATTAATAGGGGAAATAACTTGAGTTTCTTTGCAAAGAAAGGTATTTTATCGAAGTTTTTTACGTTGTTTTTTATGAGGTCGATATGAAAATTATTCTTTTAGGGGCTCCAGGTGCTGGTAAAGGAACTCAAGCTCAATTTATCATGAAAAAATTTGGTATTCCGCAAATTTCGACTGGTGATATGTTACGTGCTGCAATTAAAGCGGGTTCTGAACTAGGACAGCAAGCCAAAATATTAATGGAAACAGGTCAGCTAGTACCAGATGATTTGATTATTGCGTTAGTTCAAGAGCGTGTAGCACAACCAGACTGTGCAAAAGGTTTTTTATTAGATGGTTTTCCTCGCACTATTCCACAAGCAGATGCATTAAAAGCAGCGGGTATAAGTATAGATTATGTGTTGGAGTTTGATGTGGCAGACGATGTAATTGTTGAACGCATGAGTGGTCGTCGAGTTCATCCAGCTTCAGGGCGTACTTACCATGTGGTTTATAATCCTCCAAAAGTAGAAGGAAAAGATGATATTACAGGGGAAGATTTAATTATTCGAGCAGATGATAAACCAGAAACAGTATTAGATCGATTGAGAGTTTATCATACTACTACTAAGCCGTTGATTGATTATTATCAAGCGGAGGCTGCGATGGGTAATACTACTTACTTTCGTTTAGATGGTACTGCTAAAGTAGATGAAGTGACCGCAGAGTTAGATAAGATTTTATCTTAAGTGTTTTAATTTTTACCGCACTTTTTCGTTTAAAGTGCGGTTTGTTTTTTGACTATTTTTATCTGAATGCAATCGTTGATAAGTAGCAAATTTAGGCAGTCCATTTCTAGTTAATCCACGATATTTATAAGTAATAATTGCTCCGATTGGCGGAGGATTTATACGATCACCTAGTGTGAATCCTGAACCAATCTTAAATTCGCCACGTTGATTTTTACAACTTAATGAGCCTAATACGTTTTCAAATTGGTTTTTTCCTTTGTGATGTGCGGTGACCTCGCATTCTTCATCAAGTGCGGTCTTTAATTTAAGAATTTGTGAGCTACGTTTTCTTTCGTAAGGTGCATTTGGATTCCGTAACACTACGCCTTCACCTTTTTGAGCCTCTACTTGTTTTAGAAAAGATCGAACATGCTCCTGATCTCGAATAGGAATCTGTTTTATAATTTGAATATATGGCGTTGGATGTTCTACTAAATAATCTTGTAATTTCTTTAACCGAGAAAAGAGATTTCCTGTTGCTGTAGGAACATCAAAAACATAGAGTTTGATTTTTTCCCAACCCTTATCTTCTTCTGAGCGTACTATAGATGAAATTTCTTCAAAATGGTTTCTTTCGGAAAAAAGTTCTCCATCAATTGGAAAAGGTGGAAAATTTTTGATGAAGTAGTTTGGTGGAGATAGGACTTTATTCTGTCTAGTAAAAAGTTGTTTTCCATCCCAATAACCACGAATACCATCTAGCTTTTCGCTCATAACCCAGTTTTGCACGTTTTGACCAGTATAATTTCCTAATAACATAATATCTGATGATGTTGCATTCACAGTATAAATAGGAAAAAAGAAAACAATAAATTTGCTCCAAGTCATATGATATTCCTCCACAATTCTAGTGTGATAATGTAAAAGAGACGACTAAAAGTAAAAATCTATTTGTTTGATTTTTACGATCAAGATCGCAAAATAAAGAATATCATTCACTTTTTTGTAGTAATAAAGCTTATGAATAATAAATATTGAGTTTGGAGTTAAAATTACTTTATAATATATTTTATGAAATAATTATTCATTATTCGTGTTTAATAAATTAATAAGGAATATATTATGCGTTTAATCCCTTTAAAAACAGCGGAACAAGTTAGTCAATGGGCTGCTCGGCACATTGTTGAACGAATTAATGCTTTTGCCCCAACAGAGGAGCGTCCTTTTGTATTGGGGTTACCTACGGGTAGTACGCCTTTAGCAACTTATAGAGAATTAATTAAGCTTTATCAAGCTGGTGAAATTAGCTTCAAACATGTCGTTACTTTTAATATGGATGAGTATGTAGGATTACCTCCCGAACATTCACAAAGTTATCATTACTTTATGTACCATAACTTTTTCAATCATATTGATATTCAGATGAAAAATATCAATATCTTAAATGGCTGTACAACCGATCATGATGCTGAATGCCGTCGCTATGAAGAAAAAATTAAATCTTATGGAAAAATTAATTTATTTATAGGAGGAGTTGGAGTTGATGGGCATATTGCTTTTAATGAGCCAGCTTCTTCTTTAGCCTCTCGCACTCGAATTAAGACTTTAACAGAAGATACTTTAATTGCAAATTCTCGTTTTTTTAATAATGACGTGACTAAAGTACCAAAATATGCACTCACGATCGGAGTAGCGACTTTATTGGATGCAGAAGAAGTAATGCTATTAGTTACTGGACACAATAAAGCCCTAGCATTACAAGCTGGAGTAGAAGGTAGCGTTAATCATTTTTGGACAATTAGTGCATTGCAAATGCATCGCCATGCAATTTTTGTTTGTGATGAACCAGCAACTCAAGAATTGAAAGTAAAAACCGTGAAGTATTTTACTGAGTTAGAAGCAAAAGCGATTCATAGCTTTTTATAATAGAGAGAATAGATCATGAAATATGCACTAACTAATGCTGTTATTTATACGGCAAAAGAGATTTTATATGGTAAGTCGGTGATTATTGAAAAGGATAAAATCATTGATATTGTTGAAGAACAAAATTTATCACCATTTATGCATAAAGTTGATTTGCAAGGACAGAATTTAACAGCAGGATTTATTGATTTGCAACTTAATGGTTGTGGGGGAGTGATGTTTAACGAAGATATTAGTGTGCAAACTCTTGAAATTATGCAGGAAACTAATTTACGTTCAGGAACAACAAGCTTTTTACCAACATTTATTACATCGCCTGATGAAGGAATGAAAAGAGCGGTACAAGTTATGCGAGATTATTTAACTAAGTACCGCAATCAGGCTTTAGGTTTGCATTTTGAAGGTCCTTATTTGAGTGTAGAAAAAAAAGGAGTGCATCGGTCAGAATATATTCGTGAAATAACAGAAGAAATGAAAAGCTTTATTTGTGAAAATGCTGATGTGATTATTAAATTAACTTTGGCAGCGGAAAATCCGACAGCTCGTTATATTAAAGATTTTACTGAAAAAGGAATTATTATTTCTTTAGGGCATTCCAATGCAAACTATGATCTTGCTAAGAAAGCAATTTCGGAAGGTGCTAGTTTTGCAACACATTTGCATAACGCTATGTCTCCAATTAGCTCAGGAAGAGATTTGGGCGTTGTCGGTGCTGTATTGGATTCAGATATTTACTGTGGAATTATTGTCGATGGAATGCATGTAAACTATGCTAATGTTAAAATTGATAAGAAAGCTAAGGGAGATAAACTCTGTATTGTTACAGATGCTACCGCAGCAGCTGGATCAGATATTGATTCTTTTATTTTTGTTGGAAAAACTATCAATGTTAAAGATGGGAAATGCTATGACCAAAACGGTGCCTTAGGTGGTTCTGCGATTACAATGATTGAGTCTGTAGAAAATGCAGTGAAATATGTAGGGATCTCTTTAGAGGAAGCTTTACGAATGTGTAATTATTATCCAGCTAAAGCGATAGGAGTTGATAAAAAATTAGGTTCTATTGAGATTGGAAAAATTGCAAATTTAACTGTCTTTAGCCATGATTTCAAAGTTACAGGAACTGTAGTTAACGGAGAATGGAAACTTCATTAGAAACAAGCTAACAAGGATCATTTTAGATAAAAGAGATGATAGTCAGTTTTTCCTATCTTCAATACTATGAATTAAGATAAAATCATTTTAAAATAAGTTATCGTGTTTAATTTTTGAGGAAAGTATGCGAGAAAATCATCAGATAGCAAATGTTGATTTGGTCAAGCAAATGAATAGTGCTGTAGTTTATAAGCTAATTGATCAACAAGGTCCCATTTCCCGTATTCAAATTTCCGAATTAAGTCAGTTAGCTCCTGCAAGCGTTACTAAAATTACTAGAAATTTACTCGCTATTGGTTTAATTAAAGAAGTAGAACAGCAACAGTCTACTGGGGGACGTCGGGCGATTTCGATTATCGCTGAGCGTAAAACCTTCCATACAGTACTGATTCATTTGGGGCATCAGCATATTAGTATTGCATTAATGGATCTTTCTACTGAATTACTAAACAAAGAGCGGTTTGATTTACCCAAATTTAATGCTATTAGTGAGTTAGAACATTTTTTACAACAAAAGTTAGATTTCTTTTTACAAAATAATCGAAGTAATGATACAAAAGTTATTGCTGTGGGTATTACGGTTGCAGGATTCGTTGATGCAAAAACAAATAGCATTCAAAGTTTACCGCACTTTACTCTACAAGAGCCTTGGTTTTTGGCTGACAGTATTGCTACAAGATTTAATTTAATGACATTTGTTGGGAATGATGTACGTAGCCTTGCACTTGCTGAGCATTATTTTGGCGTGACTAAAGATTGTTATGACTCATTGTTATTGAGAATTCATCGCGGTGTAGGTGCTGGCATTGTTATTAATCACGAAGTGTTTGGTGGTTATAAAAATAGTGCTGGTGAATTAGGGCATATTCAAGTTGATCCATTGGGAAAACGTTGTATGTGCGGTAATGTAGGATGTTTGGAAACAGTAGCGAGTAATGTTGCGATTGAAAATAAAATGCAACGTTTACTAGAAGACGGTTATACAAGCAAATGGCTTTCATTAGAAAGTCATGATATTGAAGCGATTTGTAAGGCTAGTCAAGAGCAAGATAGTGCAGCTATTGAGCTAATAGAATATGTAGGTGAACAGCTAGGGCGAGTATTAGCCATGAGTGTAAACATGTTTAATCCAGAAAAAATAGTTATTTCGGGAGAAATTACAAGAGCAGGAACAGTACTATTTTCTGCAATTAGAAAAACATTGGAAGCACACGCATTGCCTAGATTTGTAGAAAGCACTCCACTAGTAGCTTCAGAATTAAAAAATGAAGATGTTATAGGTGCATTTGCATTAGTTAAGCAAGCATTAGTGGATGGTAGTTTATTACAGCGGTTATTGACCGAATAAGTGCGGTCACTTTTAGTTCTATTTGTATAATCTGTATTCGAATAAAGAGAAAATTGCAAATTTAGATAAAAAAAGAGTTGACGAAAGGGGCAGATATTAGCATAATTAGCCCCGCAAAGCCGATGAGGTGAACGCAATTGTTTTATGGCTATGTAGCTCAGTTGGTTAGAGCACAACACTCATAATGTTGGGGTCACAGGTTCGAATCCCGTCATAGCCACCATGTTGCGGGACTGGCGAAATTGGTAGACGCACCAGATTTAGGTTCTGGCGCCGCGAGGTGTGTGGGTTCAAGTCCCTCGTCCCGCACCATCATTAGCTTGCAGTCTTTATAGTAGTTGGGGTATCGCCAAGCGGTAAGGCACTGGGTTTTGATCTCAGCATTCCTAGGTTCGAATCCTAGTACCCCAGCCATACTATCAACAATCTAGTCCAATATAAAGATTCTATAATTTGGGGTATCGCCAAGCGGTAAGGCACTGGGTTTTGATCTCAGCATTCCTAGGTTCGAATCCTAGTACCCCAGCCATATTTTTATTTTCATTCCTTATTTTGATAATATCTTATTTTTTAATTTATATTAAAAGACATAAAATTTATTAATTGCTTAAATAAGTTATATTCACATTACGTTAGTTTTGTATTTTATTATCATATTGGTTTTTTATTTTGATAAATTTTTATTTTTTGGTTTTTTGTTTGGTTTTTTGTTGTGTTTAAACGCTATATTTAAGATATTTATCTAATTTTAACTTTGTTTTAACGTTGTGCTTGATGTATGATACGAAATCTTATTTATTAACAAACTGGAAAATTTCTTATGAGTGAGTATCAGAAAACTGAAAATTCAAGTTGGCGAACAAAATTTAAAGCTTTAGGTCCTGGTATTTTAATGGCTTCAGCTGCAGTGGGAGGTTCCCATATTATAGCATCAACACAAGCAGGAGCTATTTATGGTTGGCAACTTGCTATTATTGTTATTTTAGCAAATTTATTTAAGTATCCATTTTTTCGTTTCGGAGCACAATATACTTTAGATAGCGGTAAGACCTTATTAGAGGGGTATCGTGAGAAAGGGTTGTTATATCTTTGGGTGTTTTTTGTATTAAATGTATTTTCTACTATGATCAATGTTGCAGCCGTGGGATTACTTTGTGCAACAATTTTAACTTTTGTATTACCTTTCTCCGTATCTATACCCGTGCTGAGTTTTGTTGTTATTGTGGTCAGCACTTCGATTTTATTATTAGGAAAATATCGTATTTTAGATAGCTTGTCTAAATTGATAATGATTGCATTGACTATTACTACTGTAGCTGCGGTATTAATTGCTTTATTACGCAATGGTTGGCAGGGAGTTGCACCAGTAGATTATATATCACCTTCACCATGGAATTTGGGAGCATTAGCATTTATTGTTGCACTAATGGGGTGGATGCCTGCACCAATAGAAATTTCAGCTATTAATTCTATGTGGGTAATAGCTAAGCGTCGTTTAACGAAAGTTTCCTATAAAGATGGTATTTTTGATTTCAATGTTGGTTATATTGGAACTGCTATTTTAGCTTTGATTTTCTTAGCATTAGGTGCATTGGTACAGTTTGGTTCAGGTGAAACAGTACAGATGGTTGGTGGAAAGTATATAAACCAACTTATTAATATGTACGCTTCTACTATTGGTGATTGGGCAAAGACTTTAATTGCATTTATTGCTTTTATGTGTATGTTTGGTACAACTATCACCGTTATTGATGGTTATTCTCGTACTAATGTGGAAAGTTTACGCCTAATTTTAAATAGAAAAGATAGTAGAGTTAGTTTTTTAACGGCAGCAATTTTATTGGCGTCATTGTCAGGATTAGCGATTATTTTTTATTTTAATAATGCAGTTGGTCCGATGCTAAAATTTGCGATGATAGCTTCATTTGTATCTACCCCCGTTTTTGCATGGTTAAATTTATCTCTAGTATTGAGAGGGAAACATCGTATTAAAGGTCCATTATTATGGCTTTCTATTATTGGTCTGATTTATTTAACAGCTTTTGCTCTGCTATTTATTGCTAATCAAATGAATTGGATTAGTTAATTTGTTGCTAAATTAAATAATATAAAAACGAACTATCTTAGTTTTGGTTATGAATTTGATTCATCAAAATAATGAAATATTTGAAATTGACACATATTCATTTTATCTTTAATTTTAATAGCATAAAAACTTGATTAAAGGAGTAAGCGATGGGTTATGCAAAAGAAATTGATGTATTGAATCAATATATTACAGATATAAAAGGCGATATTAATGTGTCTTTTGAATTTTTTCCGCCAAAAAATGAAAAAATGGAAACATTACTTTGGGAATCTATTCATCGTTTAAAAGTATTAAAACCAAAATTTGTTTCTGTTACTTATGGTGCTAATTCAGGTGAAAGGGATCGTACTCATTCGATAGTCAAGGGAATCAAGCAACAAACGGGATTGGAAGCTGCACCTCATTTAACAGGAATTGATGCAACAGTAGAAGAACTAAAGCAAATTGCTCGTGATTATTGGCACAGTGGAATTCGTCGTATAGTTGCCTTACGTGGAGATGAACCGAAAGGTTATGCAAAAAAACCTTTTTATGCGTCTGATTTAGTTGCATTATTGCGTGAAGTGGCTGATTTTGACATTTCAGTAGCAGCATATCCTGAAGTTCATCCTGAAGCTAAATCAGCACAGTCTGATTTGATTAATTTGAAACGTAAAATTGATGCTGGAGCTAATCATGTCATTACACAATTCTTTTTTGATGTAGAAAGTTATTTACGATTTCGTGATCGATGTGCTTCTATTGGTATTGAAGCAGAGATTGTACCTGGTATTTTACCCGTTACAAATTTCAAGCAATTACAAAAGATGGCAGCTATTACTAATGTAAAAATTCCAAGTTGGTTGGGAAAAATGTATGAAGGTCTAGATAATGATCAAACAACTCGTAATTTAGTGGCTGCGAGTGTCGCAATGGATATGGTTAGAGTGTTATCTAGAGAAGGCGTTAAAGATTTTCATTTTTATACATTAAACCGTAGTGAACTTACTTTTGCGATTTGTCATACTTTAGGGATTAGACCTAGTCTATAATTACATTATTTAAATAATTTTTTTAGACCGCACTTTTTTTTAAAAAGTGCGGTTATTTTTTTATTAAAAGTTATTTTCTAAAAAATAATTTGTTATGTTGTGATATATATTGATTTTGTTTTATTTTTTAAATAAAATTTAATTTTATTTGTATTTATTTAGATTTTATATTTATATTAGCTTTGATTGATGTGGTTTTTTATGAAAAAATTATTTTTATTTGGATTATTTATTAGCATACCTTCTGTGGCTATTGCTGATTTATCTCACTGGATTAGTCCAATCACTGACTTATCAGCAGGAGATACTGCATGGGTAATGATATCTGCTATTTTAGTGCTATTTATGACAACCCCAGGGTTAGCCTTATTTTATGGTGGTATGGTGCGTAAGAAAAATGTATTAGCTACAATGGCACAAAGCTTTGCTGTTAGTTGTCTTATTGCTGTACTTTGGTTGTGTTTTGGGTATAGCTTGGCTTTTACGCCATACAATGCTTTTATTGGTGGAACAGATAGATTCTTTTTAGAAGGATTAAGTGTATTTACTGAAAAGAATATGCTTACAATTTATCCTGGAGCAAGTACTATCCCTGAATCTGTGTTTATGGTCTTTCAAATGGCATTTGCGATTATTGCTGGTGCAATCATCACAGGGGCGTTTGCTGAACGTATAAAGTTCACTGCTCTTTTGCTGTTTATTGGTTTATGGTCGTTATTGATTTATGTTCCAACTGCTCATTGGGTATGGGGTATTGGGGGCTGGTTAGCTAATGATGGAGTGTTGGATTATGCTGGTGGTACAGTAATTCATATTAATGCAGGCATTGCTGGTCTAGTTGCTGCTATGATGATTGGTAAGCGAGTTGGCTATGGACGAGAAATTATCATGCCACATAACTTAGTTTTAACGTTGATAGGTACGGCCATGCTCTGGATTGGTTGGTTTGGTTTTAATGCTGGATCGGCTTTAGCGGCAGATGCACGGGCTGGAATGGCATTAGCAACTACACAAATCGCTACTGCTGCGGGAGCATTGACGTGGATTATTATTGAAGTATTGTGTAAACATAAACCATCGGCTTTAGGGTTAGCATCAGGAGCGGTTGCTGGTTTAGTGGGTATCACGCCAGCTGCTGGTTTTGTTTCAATCCAAAGTTCTCTATTTATTGGAGCTATTACGAGTGTAGTGTGCTATTTAGGTGTAACTAAGCTGAAATATTGGTTGCGATACGATGATAGTTTAGATGCATTTGGTATTCATGGTTTAGGTGGTATCGCAGGAGCAGTTTTAACAGGTGTTTTTGTTTCTAGTGATATAGCAGGTACAGATACAACTCTATGGAAACAAATTGAAAGTGTGTTAATTACTATCGCATTCAGTGCAATAGGAAGTTTTATTTTATTAAAAATTATTGATAAAACGATTGGGTTGAGAGTTGCAAAAGATGATGAGCGACAAGGGCTAGATTTAAGTTCACATGGTGAGCGAATCGAGTAATAAATTAAAAAATCCACCGCACTTTTTTGAAATAAAAGCCGTGGATTTTGAATTATTTTTGCTCAATGATTTTGTTTTTTAAATAAAGAAAGTATAAATAAACACGCGGATCCTATTACTACTGATGGACCTGCTGCAGTATCATAAAATCCTGAAAAAGATAAGCCAATAGATACAGATATAATGCTAAGTAGAACACTAATAAATACCATTTTTTCTGGAGTATCAGAAAAACGCCGAGCAGTGGCTGCTGGGATAATTAGCAAAGATGTGATTAATAAGGCTCCAACAAATTTCATGCTGATAGCAATAGTAAGTGCGGTTAATATCATCAGTAAAAATTTCATTCTGCTAATATTAATTCCCTCTACTTGTGCTAATTCAGGACTGACTGTAGTGAAGAGCAGAGGTTTCCAAATACATAACAAGGCAATTAACACGATAGCCACACCAATTGCGATTAGTAGTACGTCATTGTAATTGATAGCTAATAAGTCACCAAATAAATATGCCATCAGATCTACCCGTACATTTTGCAATAATCCCACAGTGATAACACCCAAAGATAGACAACTGTGAGCAATAATACCAAGTAAAGTATCAGCCGAAAATTGAGTGCTGTTTTCTAGCCATATCATAAAAACAGCTAATATTAGTGTCATTAAGATGATCGCTAAATAAGGATTTATTTCCAAGAAAATTCCTAGGGCGACTCCTAGCAAAGCTGAATGTGAAAGCGTATCACCAAAATATGCCATTTTTCGCCACACTACAAATGCACCGAGTGGAGCAGTAATTAAAGATAATAAAATGCCAGCTAGCCAAGAAGGAAAGAGAATATCAAACATTGTTATTTTCCTTATTTTGATGTGTACAAACCGTGCTACGTGATTCGCTATTACAACATACATCACCATGAATATTATGTTTATGGTTGTGATGATGAGCGTAAAAGGCAATATTTTTTGATAGTTGATCGCCGAAGAAATGAATAAAAGTAGGATCATTAGATATTGTTTCAGGTGTTCCCGCACAACATAAGTGGCGATTAATACAAAGTACTTCGTGAGTTTCTTTCATTACAATATGTAAATCATGAGAAACCATTAATATAGCACAATTTAACTGACGTTTAGTTTGTTGAATAAGTTGATAAAGTTCAGCTTGTCCGTTTATATCCACTCCTTGAGTAGGTTCATCCAATACTAATAAATTTGGTTTATTTAATACAGCTCTTGCAAGTAAAACCCGTTGCATTTCACCACCAGATAGTTTTTGCATACTATTTTTGCTTAAATGAGTGATGGAAAATTGCTGCAAAACTGCTTCAATATCAGATTTTGATGCTTTTTGCTTCAAACTTAAAAATCGAGAGACTGTGATCGGCATACTTTGATCTAAATAAATTTTTTGCGGTACATAACCAATACGCACGTTTTTGTTATGGATTACTTTTCCTGTTGTAGGTTTTTGTAACTTCAGTAAAATCTTGAGTAATGTTGACTTTCCGCCACCATTGGGTCCAACAATGGTAACTACGGAATTACCATAGAGAGTAAGATTAATATTTTCTAAGACCCTATGCTGTTCAAGTGTCATATTGATATTTTTTAATTCAATCAGTGGCGAATGAATAGTTTTAGTTTGCATAATAGGCTGCGTAATTGATAAAAATTGGCGTTTAAAATAACTTATTTTGCGATTTTTAACAAGTTTAGAGTAATATAGTTTATAATGCGTACGTTTTATATTTTTTATAATATTAGTGAATTTTTTGCATTGCAATTGGTCTGAGTAGAACTTGACTCAATGTTTTAATGATAAAGGAAAAGAATAGAGTGCAGCGACGTTGGTTATTAGCTAGAGATATTAGAAAAAAGAAGTCACGCATTAAATTAATTGTATTTTTTCTAGTATCATTGTTGCTTGTTGTAGGTATCTTCCTTGCTTTATCTATTGTCACAGAAGATAAACAAAATGTTGTAAAAATTAATGGGATAGAATATCAATCCACTTCAGCTGAGAGCATCAAGGATGCTTTATCTCCAGTTAAATTTGCTGAAAATGATGCTACTTCTTATGATGACGAATTACAGGCTCATGATGATGAGGTAGAACAAGTAAATTTAGATGATGATAGTTTGTCGCAGTTACCAGAAGAAGCCCAAAATGCACTAGAAAATTTGCTCGACGTGGCTGACCAAGCAATTCGTATTAAGGAACAATTCAGTCATACAGTTGTTCGAGGTGATACTTTAAAAGATGTATTAGAGCTATCAGGTCTAGAAGATGATACAGCACAAAAACTCACCGCACTTTACCCAGAATTGAAAAAACTTGAACCAGGACAGCAGTTTTACTGGATATTAGGTAAAAATAATGAATTGGAATATTTAAATTGGTTAGTATCGCAAAGAGAAGAGCGAATTTATGAGTTAGAACAGGGTAACAATTATACTCGTCGTATCTTAGAGAAAAAAAGCATTTGGAAAACGGAAGTATTAAAGGGAAAAATTGAAGGTTCTTTGAACAAGAGTTTGAAGGCGCTGGGATTAAATAGTAAACAAATTTCTCAGTTAGCTACCGCACTTCAATGGCAAATCAATACAAAAAAATTAAAAGCAGGAGATAAATTTGCACTTTTAGTTTCTAGAGAGTATCTGGACAATAAATTAACAGGGCAAGGTAATGTAGCAGCTATTCACATTATTTCTAGCGGAAAAAGCTATTATGCAATTCAAGCGAGTAATGGTCGTTACTATAATAATCAGGGGCAAACTTTAGGTAAAGGTTTTTCTCGCTATCCAATGCGGCGGCAGGCAAGAGTTTCTTCACCTTTTAACCCTAATCGTAGGCATCCCGTCACAGGACGAGTTAGACCTCATAATGGGGTGGATTTTGCAATGTCAATAGGGACGCCAATCATCGCACCAGCAGATGGCACAGTAGAGAAGGTGGCTTACCAAGCAAGGGGGGCTGGTCGTTATATTGTAATAAGACATGGACGTGAATACCAAACTGTATATATGCACTTAAGTAAACCATTAGTTAAAGCAGGACAAGCAGTTAAGCGTGGAGAACGAATAGCATTGTCTGGTAATACTGGGATGTCAACGGGACCACATTTACACTATGAATTTCATATTAGAGGTAGACCTGTAAACCCGTTAACTGTGAAGCTACCTGGTGTAAGTAGTGAAATGTCAACTAAAGAACGCAAACAATTCTTGTTAAGAGCAAAAAAAGCGGAAAATCAATTGAAGCTTTAGTGTTTTTCTAACGAAGAGCGGTGGAAATAGAAAATTCACCGCTCTTTGTATTTTATACCTATTTTGAGGTATAATATTTCATGATTAGATTAATAATTATTTTTATTTCACTTTGTTTTTATGATTAAACGTCGCTATTTATTGATATTACTATTGCTTTTCTCAAGTATCTCCTTATTTTTAGGGGTAAGTACGATGAATTTGAAAGGGCTGATTGATTTTGATTCTGAACAGTGGCATGTTTTTTTAATCAGTAGATTACCTCGTTTGATTAGTATTCTTATTTCAGGAGCTTCATTGAGTATTTGTGGCTTCATTATGCAACAATTAAGTCGCAACCGTTTTATTTCTCCGACTACCGCAGGGACAATGGATAGTGCAAAGTTAGGAATTTTAATTACGATTTTATTTTTACCTACAGCTTCTATGCTAATAAAAACTATAGTTGCCGTAATAGTATCGTTTGTAGGTACACTGGTTTTTATAGCAATCTTATCTCGCTTGAAGTTTAGAGAACAAATATTTGTTCCTTTGGTCGGTATTATGTTTGGTAATATCATTGGCTCTATTACAGCATTTATCGCTTATCAGCAAGATTTATTGCAAAACCTATCTGGTTGGTTGCAAGGGGATTTTTCATTGATTATGTCTGGTCGGTATGAGATCTTATATTTCAGTATTCCTGCATTAATTATTGCTTATTTATTTGCTAATCGTTTTTCGATTGTAGGAATGGGAGAAGATTTTGCGATCAATCTTGGTCTTAATTACAAGCGAGTACTCTATCTTGGGCTGGCAATTGTAGCGACAGTTTCTTCTATCGTTATTGTATCTGTAGGAGTCATTCCATTTTTAGGTTTAATTATTCCAAATATTGTTACGCTTTATTTAGGGGATAATTTGAAGAAAGTTCTTTCTCACACTGCACTTTTAGGTGCTGTCTTCGTTCTATTTTGTGATATTTTAGGTCGTTCAGTAATTTATCCTTATGAAATATCAATTAATGCAATAGTAGGAGTTTTTGGTAGTGCTATTTTCTTATATTTATTACTAAGGCAGTATCAATATGATTGAAAAAAAGAAAAAACTATCATAATCGAATTATTATATTGCTAATTTTGACCGCACTTTCAGTGACGTTATATTTATTTTATGGGTTACCTAAGCGTTGGGAATATGCGTTAAATAGTAGAATATTAACTTTATCAGCGATTGTAGTAACAGGACTATCTCTTGCTTTGGCGACGATGATTTTTCAAACTATAGTAAATAATCGAATTTTGACTCCAAGTATTTTAGGATTGGATAATCTATATTTGTTAATTCAAGTGTCAATTATTTTTGTGTTCGGATCTAATGCATTGGCGGAAATTAAGTCAATTTGGTTATTTGCAGTCTGCACAGGAGCAATGATTTTATTTGCTTTATTGCTATATTATTTTTTATTTAATAAGTCAAGACAGAACATATTCTTCTTACTATTAGTGGGCATTGTGTTTGGTACATTTTTCCAAAGCATGACTACTTTCATGGAAGTATTAATTGATCCAAATGAATTTCAAATTGCACAGGATATAGGGTTTGCTAGTTTCAATAATATTAATATAGAGATTCTGTGGGTTTCGATTGTGATTTTATTATGCACTACATTGTATACTCTACGATATATCCGCTATTTTGATGTCTTGTCACTAGGACGTGATCACGCTATTAATCTGGGTATTAACTATCAGCAGATTAGTAAGAGACTTTTAGTCGCAGTTGCTATTTTAATTTCAGTTTCCACCGCACTTGTTGGACCTTTAACTTTCCTAGGATTGCTTGTGATGAATTTAACTTTTGAATTTATTCGAACTTATCGGCATTCTATCTTGATTCCATCAGCAATGTTGATTTCTGTTATCACTTTGGTTTTTGGTCAATTTTTAGCTTCACAAGTTTTTACCTTCGGTACAACCTTAAGCATTATTGTGAATTTTGTGGGAGGTAGTTATTTTGTTTACTTATTGTTGAGAGCGAATAAAAAATGGCAATAGAAATAAGAAATGTGAGTAAAGTTTATGGTAATAAGAAAGTTGTAGATAACGTTTCTTTGACTATTCCTCAAGGGAAAATTACTTCTTTTATTGGTCCAAATGGAGCTGGTAAGAGTACATTACTTGCCATAATTAGTCGTTTGCTCATGGCTGATGATGGAAAAGTTTGTTTAAATGGGAGGCTTATTCATGAGCAAAACAGTGAAGATGTTGCTAGACAACTTTCAATTTTAAAGCAATCTAATCATATTAGCTTACGTTTAACCGTAGAGGAATTAGTTGCATTTGGTCGTTTTCCCTATTCTAAAGGAAATTTAACGAAAACCGACCGTACTTTTATTAATAATGCAATAGATTATATGGACTTGAATGAAATTCGGTCTCAATATATTGATACACTCAGCGGAGGGCAACGCCAACGAGCTTATATTGCAATGACTTTAGCTCAAGATACAGATTATATTTTGTTAGATGAGCCATTGAATAACTTGGATATGAAACATTCAGTACAAATTATGCAGATATTGCGTAAGTTGACAAACGAATTAAATAAAACTGTAGTCATTGTCATTCATGATATTAATTTTGCTTCTTGTTATTCGGACTATATTGTTGCTATGCGAGAGGGTAAATTAGTTTGTCAGGGCAAAGTTGCAGATATTATGCAAGAAGCAGTTTTACATCAAATTTATGATATGAAAATTCCAATTCGGGAAATAGGTAATCATAAAATAGGCGTCTATTTTAGAACGTAAATAACAAATACAGGAGTAATTAATGAAAAAAACTTTCTTAACTTTAGCAACGTCATTATTAGCGTTATTGGCAGTATCAAGTGTAAGTGCGGTCGATATTACAGTTGAAAATGCAGCAGGAAAGCAGCTTGTTCCACAAAATCCACAACGAGTTGTGGTATTAGATTTTTCCGCTGTAGATAGCGTAAGAGCATTAGGTGAAAAAAACAAAATTGTTGGTTTGGCTAAGTCAGTCAACATACCTGATTATTTGAGTGAATTTAAAAGTGAAAATTACGTTAATTTAGGTTCTCTTAAGGAGCCAGATTTTGAAAAAATTAATGATTTGAATCCAGATTTGATCATTGCAACTACGAGACAGAAAAAAGTAATTAATCGTTTAAAAGAAATTGCTCCCGTTTTTTATATGCATACAGATTACACTAAGTTATATGAAAGTTTTCAGCAAAACGTGAATGCATTAGGACAAATTTTCTCTAAACAGGATATAGCAAAAGAAAAATTAGCTAACCTTGAACAACGAATGAAAAGTTTAGCAGAAAAAACTAAAGGTAAGACAGCATTGGTCACATTGGTAAATGAAAGTAAAGTGAGCGTTTATGGTGACGTCTCTCGTTATGCTGTAGTGTATAATAATTTTGGTTTTACTCCAGCAGACAATGCTATTAAATCTTCTTTCTACTCACGGCATGAGTGTTGGATTCGAATATATTCTGGAAAAAAATCCTGATTATTTATTTGTAATTGATCGTACAGCCGCAATAACTGAAAAACTAAATAATGCTCAAAAAGTACTGGATAATGCTATTATTAAGAAGACAGAGGCTTATAAAAATGACCAAATTGTTTATCTCAACTCAATTAATTGGTATTTAACGTTTGGTGGATTAGAAAGCATGGGAATTATGATTGACGAAATTGAAAATGCTATTAAAAAATAACGAGTTCTGATTAATTTATTCTAATTAAATAAGTGCGGTTAAATAATTTAATATTTTTTACCGCACTTTGTTGATTCAGGCTTTTTTAACTAGCTAGCCAATCACTTTAGGTAAATAACCTGCTTCGATCAAGAAAGGAACGCACATAATTAGCAATCCAAGTAGCAGAGCAATAACTAATCCAATTGTCCCACCAAAAGCTCTGTATGACATATCTGGATAACGTCGTCTAGCTATCCATACCATACCAACAGGAAGTACAAGCCCATAGAATGTGAATAGTTGTCCTGCATAACCAAGAGCAGCAATAAATCCATCTGGATAAAAAAGAGCAAACGCTAGTGGAGGAATAAATGTTAATACTCCTAATCCGATACGACCAGCTCTAATATTAATACGTTGAAGCAAATCATTTAAACAATCAAATAGAGAGATAGCAACGCCTAAAAACGAAGTGATCAAAGCCAATGTTGAAAAAATTCGTACAGCACTACTGATAAGTTTACTGTTAGTTGCTTGATAGGTTGCAGCAATTAAGCCATTTAAAGTTGGATCCGAATTAATGATCTCTATAAATTGTGACTGTGGGAAAACACCATGAGTAGCACATTGCCATAAAATATATGCAACTAATGGGATTCCTGTGCCTAAAATAATAGCAATACGTAAGCGACGAATATCACCATCTAAGTAATTATTAATAGTTGGAATAATAACATGGAAGCCAAAAGAAGTGAAAAATACTGGACTAGCAGAAATAATCAAAAAGTCTTTTAATGGCATTGCCACAATATTTTCACTTTTGACTAATGGCAACATCATCGTTAAGACAAGGGCAAATGCAACTAGTTTAATGATGAATAATAATCTAGTGAGAGCATCAACAGCACTAGTACTGATGACGATAAATATACCAAGTATTATAGTAAATAATATAATAGAAATAGGTTTTGCAGAATCACCAAGAAAGTCAAATAAACCAGCTAGTAATGAGCCTCCTCCAGTAACATAAGCAGCTAAGATAGCGTACATAAAAATTACGAGAGATAATGTAGTAATAATACGTCCGCCCATACCGAAATATTGTTCTGCCAAAGTTGCGATACCCGCTTCTTTACGTTCAGCTTTTTGATAAACTTCAACGAATAATAAAGCACTATAAGAGAGTAAAATCCAAAGTGAAAATAACAATATTAGTGTGTAAGTGAAGCCCATTTCCGCTGATGTAAGTGGCATTGCTAGCATCCCCGCACCTATGGTTGTACCTGCAACCAATAAAGCACTACCGAAAGTTTTATTTTTCATGAATAGGTTCCTAAATTTTATGGATAACAAATTTTTTATTTAGATTCAAAATGCAGTTAGATCCCAACGTAGAGTGATGATTGTAATTATATTTTTACATCTGTCAATATTTTATTACACCTTGTGCAAGGTTAGCTTGATGTTTCTTAGGCATTTTAAAGTCGGACACTGATTATAATAGAATAAATAGGATTTATTACATGAGCAAGAAATTTTGTGGTAAAATTCGCAAAAATTTTGTTATAGATAATTTGGGAAAGAGTATGAAAACATTAGAAGGGGTAGTTGTTGCTCCTAATGCGAAAGTTGCTGTAATAGTGGCTCGTTTTAACAGTTTTATTAATGAAAGTTTGTTAGAGGGGGCATTAGATGCTTTAAAACGCATTGGTCAAGTAAAAGACGAAAATATTACTTTAGTTAGAGTACCAGGTGCCTACGAGTTACCTTTAGCAGCACGCCGTTTAGCTGAAACGGCTAAATTTGATGGTATTGTTGCATTAGGAACAGTGATTCGTGGAGGAACTGCCCATTTTGAATATGTCGCTGGTGAAGCGAGTAGTGGTTTGGGGCAAGTTTCTATTCAGTCAGATATTCCCGTCGCTTTCGGTGTACTAACAACTGAGAATATTGAACAAGCTATTGAACGAGCTGGTACTAAAGCGGGGAATAAAGGGGCAGAAGCAGCCTTAGTTGTATTAGAGATGATTAACTTATTAAATGAAATTAAGACGGTATAATTATGAAAGTACAACCTAAAAAATCTTCTCCGCGTCGTAGAGCTAGGGAATGTGCTGTTCAAGCATTATACTCTTGGTATATTTCTCAAAATTCTATTGATATTATTGAGCTGAATTTTGTAACAGAGCAAGAAATGAAAGGAGTGGATTTACCTTATTTTCGCACGTTACTTCGACATACAGTTCAATACATTGATGATATAGAAAACATTCTATCCCCTTATTTGGATCGAGATATGAATGAATTAGATCCAATTGAACGAGCGATTCTATGTTTAGCTAGTTATGAACTGAAATTCCAATTGGATGTACCCTATAAAGTTGTTATCAACGAAGCAATTGAAGTAGCTAAAGTTTTTGGTGCAGAGGAAAGTCATAAATATATTAATGGTGTTTTAGATAAGATTGCACCAGTGTTGTCACGTAAATAAAGCAATTGTTCGAGGGGAAGCATAGCGATGACTGATAGTGAATTTGATATTATTCAACATTATTTTTGTGCTTCTAAGAGACTGCCTCGTAAAGATGTACTTTTATCTGTCGGTGATGATTGTGCAATTACAGAGCATCGTGAAAATCAGAGAATTGCAATTACGACAGATACAATGGTAGAGAATACTCATTTTTTACCAGATATTAGACCAGCTGACTTAGCCTACAAAGCTGCTGCTACTAATTTGAGTGATTTAGCCGCTATGGGTGCAGAACCAGCATGGTTTTCTCTCGCTTTGATTTTACCTAAAATAGATCATCAATGGCTAACGGAGTTTAGCCATAGTTTTTTTGATGTTTTAGATCATTACAATGTTGATTTGATTGGCGGTGATACTACTAAAGGTGATCATCTAAGTATTACAATTACAGCTCAAGGTGTTGTACCTAAAGGGAAAGCATTATGTCGTCATAGTGCTAAGGCAGGAGACTGGATTTATGTTTCAGGCTTTTTGGGAGATAGTGCAGGTGGACTATCATTACTGTTGCAAACAAAAAGTGCGGTCACTAAATTTGAAAATGCTGATTGTCAATATCTTGTTAAACGTCATTTACGCCCAACGCCAAGAGTATTACTTGGTTTTGAATTGGCTGTTTCTTCTTTAGCAAATGCTGCAATTGATATTTCTGATGGTTTTGCAGCTGATCTAGGACATATTTTGCAACGCAGTCAGTGTTCAGCTGTGATTGATTTAGAGAAACTTCCTATTTCTCAATCTCTAATAAATGTATTTGGAAAAGTACAAGCTGAAAAATTTGCTTTAAGTGGGGGAGAAGATTATGAGCTTTGTTTTACTGTATCTGAATTAAATCGAGCAAAATTAGAGCGAGCTTTAACACATATAGGAGTTAATTATACTTGTGTTGGACAACTTAGACCTCAGCGTTCTTACCATAAAAAAACAATATTATTCAAGCGTAATGGTGAGCAAGTTGAACTTGATTGTAATTTAGGCTTTGATCACTTCAAAGTAGGATAATTTATGCAAAAAAAACACAATTCTAATTCTATTAAGCAGTTAAAACTGTCTAATCCAGTTTATTTTCTCGCTTTGGGTTTTGGTGCTGGATTAATTAGTAAAACACCAGGAACTTGGGGTTCTCTAGTTGGTTTATTGCTTGGCTGGGTAATATTGCAATTTATCAGTTTATCTTTTTTTATCATATTAACTATAATTTGTTTTGTTTTAGGTTGTTTGATATGCGAAAAAACATCGATAGCGCTTGGCGTGCATGATCACGGTAGCATTGTATGGGACGAGATCGTTGGTATTTTTATCGTGTTGCTAGCTATACCCGCTTTAACATGGCAATGGTGTCTGATAGCATTTGTTATATTTCGTTTTTTTGATATAACCAAATTTTTTCCGATTCGTTATTTTGACAATAAACTAAAAAGTGGTTTTGGTATTATGATCGATGATGTATTAGCAGCTATTTATAGTGTTATTGTGATTAAAATAATTTCTTTTTATTTCTTTTTATAACAATGGTTACGATTCTATTCATCAATTTTTTAGGATTGCTTAGTCCTGGACCAGATTTTATGTATGTTAGCCGTAAATCACTTAATGAAGGAAAATATCATGGTATGGCTGCTGCTTTTGGCATTGGACTAGGTATTTTCTTTTGGTCTGGAGCAAGCATACTAACTTTGTCTTTACTGAATAGCACAAATAACTTAGTACAGTATATTATTATGTGTTTAGGTGGAGCTTATTTAAGCTACAGTGGTTTGACAATAATTAAACATACCGCTAAAAATACAGCAATTGAGCATGGTATCAGTGATTTTAACCAATCCAATGACAATATATTACGTCAAGTCTTTAAGGGGTTATTAATTAATTTAAGTAATGCTAAAGTAATCGTATTTTTTGCTAGCGTATTATCTGGTTTTATAGCCGATATTTTCAGCTGGACAGATATGTTATTGATTAGCTTATTATTAGGATTAGAAACTTTTGTTTATTTTTCGATTATTGCCTTTTTCTTTTCTCGTAATAGCGTAAGAAATTTCTATGTGAAAAACAAAACTTGTGTTGATTACATTTCAGGATTAATATTTTTGTACTTTGGTTGTGGATTGATCTACACGGGAATTTCTACTTTAGTAACATTATCTTAATAAGTAAACGACAAGGAACAAATATGACAACATTGAACATTGCAATTACAGGTGCTGGTGGACGCATGGGAAGACAATTGATTCAAGCTGTTCACTGTGCTGAGGGAGTAAAACTAAGTGCTGCTTTTGAGCGTAAAGATTCCTCATTAGTTGGTACAGATGCAGGTGAGTTAGCTGGGATTGGATTTTTAGGAGTGGAAATTTCCGATAACTTAACAGCATACAAAGATAAATTTGATGTTTTAATTGATTTTACTCGTCCTGAAGGGACGCTAGAGCATTTAGAGTTTTGTGAAAAATATCAAAAAAAACTGATTATTGGTACAACTGGGTTTGACGAAGAAGGTAAATTATCAATTAGAAGAGCCGCTGATAATATTAGTATCGTATTTGCCTCAAATTTTAGTGTCGGCGTAAATTTAGTATTTAAGTTATTAGAAAAAGCGGCTAAAGTAATGGGGGACTATTGCGATATCGAAATTATTGAAGCTCATCATCGACATAAAGTCGATGCACCTTCAGGTACCGCACTTTCGATGGGAGAACATATTGCTAAGACATTAGGTCGAGATTTAAAGACTAATGGTGTGTTTGCTCGACAAGGTATTACAGGGGAGCGTAAAAGAGACGAAATCGGCTTTTCAACAATACGTGCATCAGATGTTGTAGGAGAACATACAGTGTGGTTTGCTGATATTGGCGAACGAGTAGAGATTTCTCATAAAGCATCAAGTAGAATGACTTTTGCTAATGGAGCTGTGCGTGCAGCTAAATGGATTTCAACTAAAGAAAATGGTTTGTTTGATATGACTCATGTTTTAGATCTAGATAATTTATAAATCAAGTTCTAGATCTTCTATTGCTTGACTACAGCAAAGTAAAATTTCATCTTGGTTTAAAAAAGCGAGGGGCTTTTCTTGGTAAGAAATTTCCCCTTTTTTTATTTTTGCTCTACAAGAACCACAGTAACCCGAGCGGCATTGATATTCGTGATGGATGCCGTGTCTTTCTAGGTTTTCTAATATAGACAGACTGTTGTCGAGTTCAAATCTAAGATTAGAGCGAAGCAAAGTTATTTTCATAGAATATACGACCGCACTTTTTTATTAGAAATGCAGCAGAAAATGATAAAATTACAGATCGAAATCATTGAAATCGCTAGTATCTACTTTTGAATCAATTTGACCAACTAAATAAGAGCTAACTTCTACTTCTTGTGGAGCTACTTGCACATTATCTGATACTAACCATGCATTAATCCAAGGTATAGGATTAGAGCGAGCTTCAAATGGTAGCGGTAGTCCTACAGCTTGCATACGGATATTAGTTACATATTCTACATATTGAACTAAAATATCTTTATTTAATCCAATCATAGAGCCATCTTTAAATAAATAGTCAGCCCATTCTTTTTCTTGTTCTGCAGCAGCTAAAAAGAGATCATAAGCTTCTTGTTTGCATTCTTCTGCTATTTCAGCCATTTCAGGATCATCTTGTCCTGCTGCCATAATATTTAAAATATGTTGTGTCCCTGTCAAATGTAATGCCTCATCTCGAGCGATAAACTTAATAATTTTTGCATTTCCTTCCATTAATTTACGTTCTGCGAAAGCAAAAGAACAAGCAAAAGACACATAAAAACGAATAGCTTCCAAAGCATTCACGCTCATCAGGCAGAGATAAAGCTGTTTTTTTAAATTTCGTAAACTCACTATGCAGTTTTTACCATCTACAGTATAACTTCCTTCACCAAATAAGCTATATAATTGGCTGTCACGAATTAAATCATCATAATAAATAGATATATCTCTGGCACGTTTGATTATTTCTTCATTGGTCACAATATCATCAAATACAATAGAAGGATCATTTACAATATTGCGAATAATATGAGTATAAGATCGAGAATGAATAGTTTCAGAGAATGTCCAAGTTTCGATCCAAGTTTCTAACTCAGGAATAGACACTAAAGGGAGCAGTGCGACATTTGGGCTACGACCTTGAATTGAATCTAATAAAGTTTGATATTTTAAATTACTAATGAAAATGTGTTTTTCATGTTCGGGTAGTGATTGGTAGTCAATTCTATCTTGTGATACGTCTACTTCTTCAGGACGCCAAAAGAAAGAAAGCTGTTTTTCAATTAATTTTTCAAAAGTCTCATATTTTTGTTGATCGTAGCGAGCAACGTTTACATTTTGACCGAAAAACATTGGCTCTTTGAGTTGATCATTTTTATTTTGTGAAAATGTAGTGTATGCCATAGTAGTATTCTTAATTGTTAGGAAATTAAAAGACAGTTCATTCTATCATGAAAAAAGAGAGAGATTCGAAGTTTTTGTAAATACTTTATGGCTGTATGATCATTTTTACGATAAAAAATTGCAATTGGAAAAAACTTATTGCATAATAGCGAAACTTGATTCTACTAAGTAGAAGAAATTCAATGGAGATCTTCTTGGTCTCTCGCAATGATATCTGATTTACTTGGTCAGGTTCGGAAGAAAGCAGCCAGAGTCAGAAATTTCGTGTGCCGAGATAAGCTGGGAAGGTCTCCGCCCAACATCATATTTTTTTATTAGTTTCCTTAATCAATACGTTCAATTAGTTGTCTGAAGTATCCATCTGGTTTATTACAGAGTTCAGTATAACTTCCTTGCTCAATCAATTTTGTGTCGTCAATAATACAAATTAAGTCAAATTGTTCAATAGCTGTTAAACGATGAGTGACCATTAGCAAAGTTTTATGCTGACAGTGTGCTAATATCAGTTTTAATATTTGTCGTTCAGTTTCACGATCTAAACCTTCCGTAGGTTCATCAAGTAATAAAATTGGTGCATCATTTAATAAAATGCGAGCCAATCCCAAACGCCGTTGTTCACCACCAGAAAGAGGACGCCCACCATCACCTAACCATAAATCTAAATCTTCTGGCTGCTCAAGCAAATTTTTAAGTCCAACTAGTTTTAGTATATCTCGCATTTTTTCATCGTTAATGAGTTGAGAATTGGCAATTTGCAAATTATTTCTCAATGTATCACTGAAAATATGTACTCGTTGGGTTAGCAAGCAAATATGTTGTCGTAAACTTTGTTCAGAATAAGATTGGATCGGTTTACCAGCAAGTAGAATTTCTCCTTGTATAGGATCGTAATTACGTACAATAAGCTGTAATAGAGTAGATTTTCCACTTCCAGTTTTACCTAAAATTGCAACTTTTTCTCCTTGTAAAACAGAAAAGCTAATTGTATTTAAAGCAATATCCTCACGTTCAGGATAAGTAAAGCAGACATTATTAAAAGTGATAGAAAGTGCGGTAGTATTTTCAATAGTTTCATTACCAGTAAACTGCACTAAAGGAGTTTGCTTTATGATTTCGTTCACTCGTTCAGCAGAAGCAATTAATTGACCTATATGTAAAAAGGCGGCACCTATTGGCATGAGAATTTCGAAAGCAGCGAGTGAGGCGAAAGTAAATAGAGCGATAATTGCTGTTTTATACCCTGACGTACTGAAATCTGCATCAGCAGCAAACCATAGGGTACAAGACAAAATGATACCATTAGCAAATAATAAAATTGCAGTAGATACCCCTGATAGTTTTGCTTCTTGCAGTTGATAACTTTGCCATTCTTTTTCAGTTTGATCTAGTTGTTGTTTTAATGATAGATGGGAATTGAAAAGCAGCAATTCTGCTTGAGCCTGAATGAATTCTACAAAACGAGTGCGATAGTCAGCAAGAGAAAGCGTTAGTTTATTACCAAATTTAGTACCTAGATGATAAAACAGTATTGGAATAACGAGAAGTAAGATAAGTAAACTTGAACCAATAAATAATGCAAGTGGAATATTGAATAGAGCAAGTCCTAATGTGATAAATCCAATAACTACTATTGCACTGATAATAGGTGCAAGCAAGCGTAGATAAAGTCCATCCAAAGTATCTACATCCGTCACTAAACGATTTAATAGATCGGTATTGCGATAGCGATTTAATACACTGGGGCTTAAAGGTATCAGCTTTTTGAAAACTTGTACACGAAGTTTTGCTAATATGCGAAATGTAGCATCATGTGTGACGACTTTTTCGAAATAGCGAGCAACAGTTCGACCAATAGCTAAACCTCTTACTGTTGCAGAAGGGTAAAAAAAATTGAATAATGAACCGCTTCCAGCAAGTGCTGTTGCAGCTAAGAACCAGCCAGAAATTGTCAGTAAACCAATGCTTGCGGCAAGCCCTGCAATCATGAGAATTAATCCTAAAAATAGCACTGCTTTAGCGTGAGTGAATAAACGCAGAAAAGATAGTAGGGCTTTCATTAGTGAATATCCTGTTTTCGTTGTGCTAAAAGGTCGGCAAAAAAGCCTTTATCTTTTAATTCGTCAAATTTTCCTTGCTGAATAATTTGTCCTTGTTGCATGACTAAAATATTGTCGCATCGCTTAAGATCTTCAATGCGATGAGTAATCATTAGTGTAGTTTGTAGCGAACTGAGCTTGCTTAATACTTGTAAAACTTGATTCTCAGATTGAGCATCAAGGCTTGCTGTAGGTTCATCTAAAAGTAATAATTGTCCTTTACGCAGTAATGCACGAGCTATAGCTAATCGTTGTGCTTGCCCGACTGAAAGTCCAATTCCCCCTTCTTTGATTAAGGCATTCAACCCTAATTTTTTAGTAAATTCTTTTGCTTGAGCCGCTTGTAATGCTTGATCTATTTCAGTGTCATCAACGCCAATGTTTCCAAGTAACAGATTTTCTTTAATAGTACCTTGTAATAAGAGTGGGTTTTGTCCAACCCAAGCAATACATTTTCGCCATTGTTCAAGATTGATACAACGTAGTTCAATGCCGTTGATAGTAAGTTTTCCTTGATAGGGTAGAAAACCGAGTAGTACATTGATGATAGACGTTTTTCCTGCACCGCTCTGTCCTACAAGAGCAGTGTGACTTTTTGCTGGAAGAGAAAAATTAAGAGGACGAGTTAATTTCTCCCCTTGTGGCGATAGAATAATCAAGTCTTCTACTATAATTTCTACCGCACTTTCTGACTCAATAGTTTGTGTAAAGTTAGATTGGGTAGTTAAATAATCGCCTTCTAGAAATTCAACAATTGTATCAGCAGCCCCGATTCCTGCTGCTCGATCATGATAGTAAGTGCCTAAATCTCTCAAAGGCTGATAAAATTCAGGTGCAAGAATTAAGCAAAAAAAGCCAACAAATAATGTTACAGGCGTGCTATAGCTACCAAAATTTAGTTCTCCTAAATAATTAAAGCCGAAATATACAGCCATTAACGCAATAGAAATAGAAGTAAAAAACTCCAGTACAGCAGAAGATAGAAAAGCCATTTTAAGTACATCCATTGTTGTTTCTCGGAACTCTTCAGTTTTTTCTTCAATGTGTTGAGTTTGTTCTAAAGTGCGGTCAAATAATCGTAAGGTTTCTAATCCTCGTAGTCGATCAAGGAACTGACTGCTTAATTTAGCAAGAGTATCCATATTGCGTTGACTACTATCTGCTGCAGCGAATCCTACTAGGATCATAAAAATAGGGACGAGCGGTGCAGTAAATAATAGGATTAAACCAGCCATCCAATTTAAAGGGAAAATAGCAATTAGAATCACAATAGGTACGATAGCTGAGAGTGCTTGTTGTGGTATAAAACGTGCATAAAAATTATGTAAGTTTTCTACTTGTTCCAACATTAATGTTGCCCAACTTCCCGCAGGTTTATTACTGATCGTTGCAGGACCAACTTGGTTTATTTTGTCAAAGATTTTTTGACGAATGATGTTTCGCAGTTTTTTTCCACTTTTGAAACCAATTTTTTCTCTTAACCACAAAATTAATGCTCTTAATGCAAAACTAAAGAGCAAACCAATAAAATAAGATATTAATTGAGTACGAGGTGTATTATTAATAATTACCTCATGTAGTAATGTAGCAAGCAAATAAGTTTGTATGACTAAAATAACTGAAGATATGCAAGCGAGAAGTATATTAATATTTAGTAAGTTTCTAATGGGCTTTTGTTGATTTCGCAACCACTTTTGCAAATATTTTTGGCGAGCTTTATCCATAAGTTTTCTGTTTATTTTTATTATGCTTTAAGTGCGGTAATTTTTATTTTTGTTTTACTGCGGTGATTATTTTATTACGATTTAAAAAACCACCGCTTTATATTTTAGCTTTGAGCATCTAAGAAGCGTTCAGCATCTAATGCAGCCATACACCCAGAACCAGCAGAAGTTATAGCTTGACGATAGTTGTGATCTATTACATCTCCAGCTGCAAAAACACCCTCTACTGAAGTAGCTGTAGCATTGCCTTCTAAGCCCGATTTTACTACGATGTAACCTTTATTTAAAACTAATTGTTCAGCAAAAATATCAGTATTTGGTGAATGTCCAATAGCAACAAAAACACCATCTAATTTGAGTTCTTCTGTTTTATCAGAACGGGTATCTTTTAGGCGAATACCAGTAACCCCCATATCATCACCTAATACTTCATCTAAAGTGCGGTCTGTGTGTAGAATAATTTTACCTTCTTCTACTTTTTTGTATAATCGCTCTATGAGTATTTTTTCAGCTCGAAAACTGTCACGTCGATGTACTAAATGAACTTCAGCAGCGATATTAGCTAAGTATAACGCTTCTTCTACAGCAACATTTCCCCCGCCAATAACAGCTACGGGTTTATTACGGTAGAAAAAACCATCACAAGTAGCACAAGCGGATACGCCTCGCCCTTTGTAAGTTTCCTCTGACTTTAATCCTAAGTAACGAGCGGAAGCACCTGTTGCAATAATAAGAGCATCGCAAGTAAAGGTATTTGCATCACCATAAAGTTTGAATGGTCGGTTGGAAAGATCTACTTTATTGATGTGATCAAAAATAATTTCTGTATTGAATTTTTCCGCATGTTGTAGCATACGTTGCATTAATTCAGGTCCAGTAGTATCAGTAAAATCACCTGGCCAGTTTTCAATTTCAGTTGTCGTGGTTAGTTGACCGCCTTGTTGAAGCCCTGTTACTAGAACAGGATTAAGGTTGGCTCGAGCTGCATAGATCGCCGCAGTATATCCAGCTGGTCCAGAACCTAGAATGAGAAGTTTACTATGTTTAATTGCCACTATAAAAGTCCTCGTTATACGCAATGATTGATTGTTCTATTATAGAGATTTTAAAGATTAAATCTATTAATAGAGTAACGAATATAGCAATCGGCGATATTTATGAGTCACAGGATCATGACTACCGATAGCAGATAAAATGGAGAGAAATTGTTGTTTAACTTCACCATTGGCAATATTTAAGTCTTGTTTTAATAGATTAAATAACAAAGCCAAGCTTTCTTCATTACGTTGAGTTTGATGCAGTTGTAATGCTAATTTAAGAGCGGTCTCTGTAGTAGGATTTTTTTCAAAATCTGCTTGCAATTGTTGAATTTCGGGAGTATTAGCTGCTTTCAGCAATAATTCAATTTGCGATTGTAGCCCATGCCAACGGCTATCTCTATCTTGCAGAGGAATTTTATTTAGGATTTCTTGTGCTGGCTCAATACGCTTGATTGCAATATATGTTTCGGCATAAAGAAACGCAATATCACTATTTTTATGTTCAGAAATATCCCATGCTTCTTTGAGTAGGGGTAATGCATTTTCGTAATCATCAACAGCAAGAAAATCTAGTGCTAAATTAAATTTAATTTCTTCTTCTTCTTCTTCTTTTGGTAGGATAAGAGATAGTCGTTGTTTTAAATCTTGTTCTGGAATGGCACCTTGAAATGCATCTATTGCTTGTGCTTCTTTAAATAAATAAGTTGTAGGTAAAGTCTGAATACGAAATTGTGCAGCAATTAGCTGTTCGATCTCACAATTAATTTTACCTAAAATAAATTGGCTTTGATACTTTTCAGCATAGCTCTCTAATAGTGCAGTAAATTCTACGGAATGCTGATCTGATGGCATGTGAAATAATAATACTAGCGGAGTAGATTGTGAACTTTGCAGTATTTCATTAAGGTTTTGTTCATTTATATCAATAATATAGTTTTTCATTACAGTCAAAATAGAATATGGAGTAAAATCGGTTAGATTCTAACAAAGAGCGGTATATTTTTGCAAATTTTAGAGAGAATTAAGAGTTGATATGAAACAAAAAGAATTATTGATTTATGGACGAGTGCAAGGAGTAGGTTTTCGTTACTTTACGTGGAAACAAACGAAAAATATAGGGATTAGAGGATTTGTAAAAAATTTAAATGATGGTTCTGTACAAGTGATTGCTAAGGGTAATACAGAGCAACTGACTCAATTCTGTCAAATACTTAAGAGAGGATCAATTTTTGCTAAAGTTAGTCAGATTATTGAAAAAGACTATTTAGGTGAGGTGAGTGGCGAAAAATTTTATGTTAAATACTAACCGCTCTTGTTTAGGAAGAACGGTTAGTATTTTAATTTTTGAGTTGATTTTTAAATTTAGTGTAGCTTAATGATAGGCTAAACATAATAGCTTGTAGTATGACAATACATGCTCCAGTGGAACCATTAATATGATAACTGACTATTGTGCCAAAAACGCTAGTAGTAACAGAAACAACGATGGCAATAACTAGCATCATATCGAAACGCTTAGTCAGCACAAAAGCAGTGATACCTGGTGAGATTAACATGGCAACTACTAATATAACACCAACGACTTGCATCGCAGTAACAATTGTTAGCGATAATAAAGCTAATAGGCTATAGTGTAGAACTCTAGGGGATAGACCACTGACTTTAGTGTGCGTAGGATCAAAGCAATAAAGCAAAAAATCACGTCGCTTTAGTACCACAATTAAAAAAATTATTGTGGAAATAATCAGCGTTTGAATTACTTCGGCTGTGCTGACTCCAAGTAAATTACCAAATAAAATATGAGTAAGGTGCTGAGCAGGTTTTGCTTTAACAAACATTACCAGACCGAGAGCGAACATTCCTGAGAAAACGATTCCCATAACAGTATCTTCTTTAATACGACTATGTTCTTTTAAATATCCAATAGTTAGCGAGCAAATTACTCCTGCTCCAAAAGCCCCCGCAATTAGTGGAATGCCTGTAGTATAAGCGATTACTACACCTGGTAAAATAGCATGAGAAATAGCATCGCCCATCAATGCCCAACTTTTTAAAATTAAATAACAAGATAATACAGCACAAATTACTCCTACTATTAATGCAGTCCATAACGCATTTTGCATAAAAGTATAGGCTAAAGGTTCAGCAAACCAATTAATAATATTATTCATCACGTTTCTCTAATTTTATGATCTTTTTTTGTTGTAGTAAGCCGTATTTCGGTGATAAACAAAAGGCTAATAAGAAAAGTGCGGTTTGAAAACACACAATTAATCCCCCTGTTGCTCCATCTAAATAGTAACTAATGTACGATCCAAGCACACTAGTTAATATGCCAATAGATACTGCAATTTTGACCAAAGTTTTAAATTTATCTGTTAATAAATAAGCAGTTGCACCAGGGGTAACTACCATAGCGATTACTAAAATTGCCCCTACTGTTTGTAAAGCAGCTACTACACAAGCACTTAATAATGTAAAAAATAGAACTTTGTAATAAATTGGTTGGAGACCAACGGATTTTGCATGCGTTTCATCAAAAAAGATTAATAATAAATCTTTCCAAAAAATGAGTAATAAAGCTAAACAAATACCAGCAATAATTGCTACTTGAATAATATCTTCATCTGCGATACTTAAGATGTTTCCCAAAATTATATCTTGTACATTAACGGAAGTGGGGTTTAACGAAACTATTAGCAGACCAATAGAGAAAAAAGTGGTAAAAATAAAACCGATAATAGCATCTTCTCGAAGCTTCGAAATAGCCTTAATCCATAAAATAGAAATTGCAGCTAAAATGCCAGAGAAAAATGCACCTAAAGCATAAGGCAGTTGGAGAGCATAAGCAATAGCAACACCAGGCACCACTGAGTGAGAAAGTGCATCACCAATTAAGGACCAACCTTTTAACATTAAGTAGCATGATAAGAATGCACAAATTCCACCAACAACACCACTTATTAAAATAGCTTTTAGCATATAATTGTAACTAAAAGGCTCAAGTAATATATCTAACATTTTGATATTCCTTAAGTATTTTTAGTACAATCTAAATTGTTGTCACGATTTTCTTTGGTGATAGCTATTGGAGGATCATTTTTAGTCTGACCATAGAATATGAGTGGTAATTCTTCATCACTAAGTACAGTTACTGAGCGATCATCTTCATCATCATGTAACTCATTGCCTTGTAATTTTACATTACGTAATACACCACCAAAGGCTAATTCTAAGTTTTTTTGCGTAAAGGTCGTTTTAGTACTGCCTTTAGCCAAAATAGTGCGGTTGATCATTACAACCTGATCGCAATAATCAGGTACTGAACCTAGATTATGAGTTGAAACTAAAATTAAATAGCCTTCATTACGTAATTGTAATAAAAGCTCCATGATGGCATTCTCTGTTTTAACATCAACACCAGTAAAGGGTTCATCTAATAAAATGATTCGACTTTGTTGCGTTAAAGCACGTGATAAAAACACTCGTTTTTTTTGTCCACCTGAAAGTTCGCCGATTTGGCGATGAGCTAGATGTTCTATACCCAGTCGTTGCATGGCACGATGTACCTGTTCTTTATCAATAGCTTTTGGGATTCGTAAGAAATTCATGTAACCATATCGTCCCATCATCACGACATCATAAACAGAAACAGGAAATTGCCAGTCTACATCTTCAGTTTGAGGAACATAAGCAATAAGATTTTGCTTTAACGCTTTATTAATGGGGAGACCACATAATTGGATGTTACCCCGTTGAGGGGTAACAAGTCCCATAAGGCTTTTGAATAAAGTGGATTTACCACTGCCATTCACTCCGACTAAGGCACAAATTGTACCCTCATTTAATTGGAATGAGACATCATGAATTGCCGTATGCCCATTATTGTAGCGTACGGTTACATCTTCAACATAAATGGAAGCCGGAGTGTTAGACATATTATTTTTCAAATCCTTTTACAATAGTACTTACAGTTACTTTTAGTAAATCGATATAAGTTGGTACTGGCCCACCTTTTTTAGAAAGAGAATCCACATATAACGCACCGCCATATTTTGCACCGCTTTCTTTTGCTACTTGTTTAGCTGGTTTTGGTGAAATAGTACTTTCGCTAAATACTACAGGAATATTATTCTTACGTACTAAATCAATCAAATTACGAACTTGTTGTGGTGTACCTTGTTGTTCTGCATTGATAGGCCATAAGTAAGCTTCTTGGAAACCATAATCTTTTGCTAAATAGCTAAATGCACCTTCGCTTGTAGCTAACCAGCGTTGAGTTTCTGGCACTTGAGCTAATTTTTCACGTAAAGGTTTATCTAAATCTTTAATTTTTTGTGCGTATAATTCTGCATTTTTACGATAAACATCAGCATTTTTTGGATCGTATTTTACGAAAGCATTTTTGATGTTTTCAATATAAATTAAAGCATTGCTTGTTGACATCCATGCGTGCGGATTAGGCATATCTTTGTAAGGACCTTCAGCAATTGCAATTGGTTCAATACCTTCAGTTACTACAACAGAAGGTCTGTCTTTAATGTTTTGGAAGAAACGCTCAAACCAACGTTCTAAATTAAGGCCATTCCATAAAATAAGATCAGCAGATTGAGCTTTTACAATGTCTTTTGGAGTAGGTTCATAATCATGAATTTCAGCACCAGGTTTAGTAATAGACTCAACTGTGGCTGCTTTACCAGCGATATTTTGAGCAATATCTTGAATAACAGTAAATGTTGTTACCACTTTAAATTTAGCGTGGCTTGGTAAGCTAAATAAGCTGAAAGCAGTTAAAGTGATAAGCATAATTAGACGTAACATAAATTCTCCTATAATTGAAATCTAATCGCACGACGAGTATAGCCAAAATATGCCTAGTTGTAAATACAAATAATTATCAAATAATTTACAATAGCATATATATTGTTTCAAATTTATAAACATTTTGCAGGTTTTGGTAATCCAGCAAGTTTTGTAGCCTGTTTGGCTGGACCTTGAGGAAAAAGTTTCTGTAAATAGCGACTATTACCTTTTTCCTGTCCTAGCTTTTGAGCTATCGCTTTCACCAGTAGGCGGATTGCTGGAGAGGTGTGGTATTCTTGATAAAAAGAGCGAACAAAATAAATGACTTCCCAATGTGCAGGCGTCAGCTTTAAATTGTCTCGTTGAGCAATCTGTAAAGCGACTTCTTCGTTCCAATCACTAAGATTAAGAAGATATCCATCTTTGTCAGTGTCGATAGAGATTTGATTGATTTTTAACATAATGTAAACAAGAAAAGAAATATACATAAAAGTATATTTCTTTGATAAATTAATTATTCATCTCGCATAATACCTAGTAAATTTAGCAAGCTAACGAAGATATTATACAATGATACGTATAAGTTGACGGTTGCTCGGATATAATTTGTTTCACCACCATGAATAATATTGCTTGTTTCATAAAGAATTCCCATTGATGAGAATAAAATAAATAAAGCACTTAAAGCAACATGAAGTGCGGTCATATTAAAGAAAATACTTGCAATCATACCGATAAGTAAAACAATAAATAAGGAAAACATCATACCACTAAGGAAAGACAAATCTTTTTTAGTAGTAAAGACGTAAGCAGAACAAGCAAAAAATACAGCAGCTGTTCCTCCCAATGCAAGCACAATTAAGTCACCTAAACCAGCTCCTACATAAGCATTTAAAATAGGACCTAGTGTGTATCCTAAAAAGCCAGTAAGAGCAAAAGTTGAAAGAATTCCCCAGCCACTATTAGCCAACGAATTGTTAAGAAATAATAAACCATAAAATCCAACTAGCATAACAATGATATTAGGGCGAGGTAAATTTAAGCTCATTGATACAAAAGCAATGAATGCTGAGAAAGCAAGGGTTAATGCGAGTAAGAAGTAAGTGTTTCTTAATACTTTGTTTGTTGTTAAAAGTGACTCTTTTTTTGTGTTAATAATAATTTGTGATTGCATGAAATCTCCTAGTAATAACAAATTCCTTGGTTTATTAAAGTAATAGTTGGATAATTAAAAGTCAATTAAGTTCAGTAATTTTTTATCTGATGGGAGTGATTTTTATCCTATGTGTATAAACAATCAGCTTTTGTTTTTATAATATATTAATTTTGATTTACTCGAACAAAAATTTATATTATATTATCCTTTCAGATAAATGGAGGAATGGTCGAGTGGTTGAAGGCACCGGTCTTGAAAACCGGCGAGGGTTTACGCCCTCCGTGAGTTCGAATCTCACTTCCTCCGCCATTCTTTAGCATGAAACCGCAAGTTATTTGTTTGAGATAGAGCTTGCGGTTTTTTATTTTCTGCTATTCTACTTTAATCAATTACTTACCTGATATTTTGACTTATCCTGATATGACGGCTTTGTGGTTCGAGCAGCAGCGAGAGATAGAACAAGATAATTTGACTGTAAACGAGTTTTTAGACGGTATTGAAAAATTCATTGAAGAACAATTAAATCAAGCTGAAAACATCAAAATAGAAGCAAAAGGCGAGCCGTGCGAGTGTGGAAAAGGTGTTTTAGTATTGAGAAGATCAGAAAAAGGCTCATTTTTCGCTTGTTCAGCTTATCCAGCATGCAAAATAACACTTTCAGCATTAAATAATGCCCCAATCACAGAATAAAAAAAGACAGCTCAAACAATCAGCAAACAATAAAAAAGCCCTTAAAAATCAAGGGCTTTTAATAAAAAATGCTTGCAAGCATCAGTAAACCGATGTATAATATAATCACTTTCAAGAAAGGCTTGAAAGTGAGTGTAAGGCTGATTCCTTGCGTAATTCGAAGAGATTAAAAAGATGAAATATTTAATATTAATTCTAATAATCTTTTTGTTAGTTTATAGCACCCCTGCTTACTAACAAAAAATAAATGATGAGGGAGAGAAATCCCCTCATCTCTTCGAATAATCAAATAATAGGATTTTTATATGGCATTGTCAACAAATGAAATAAAAGCACGTTCAGACAAAAAAAGAGGCGTGAAAGCACAAGCCTACAAATTACCGATCACGGTAGTGAATGAGATTAAGCAATTGGCGGAGCAACACGGCATACCGCAAAACCAATTAATCATTCAAGCCGTTGAACTATTTAAAAAATCAAAAGGGTGATATAATATTCACTCAAATACCGTATAAAGCCTATTTAAAAATAGGCTTTTTTTTGCCGTTTAGAAAGAACAGGAAGAAACACTAGAATGCGAAAACAACTCTTTTTGAGCAGCTATCGCAAGAAAATGACTACGGTCTCTATATAGAGAATTGTTGGCAACTCTATTATCAATACTACTCAATAGATATTGAGATAGGCTAATATTTAACCGTTATTTTTTCAAGGAAGTCAGATATATCAATATCAACTAATAACCATAAATTACAATGTTTATAATCTTCCTGTTTTTTATATTCATTAACTCCTAAATCTTTGATAGTCGAAAAATCAAACCCCGTTTCCGTCATATCTTCCAGTACAGAGTGAATGGCGTCAGTAACCGCAGGTAAAATATCATTAAATTCATCAACGGCACTAACACAACTGTAAAGCTCATTAGATAATGCAGGTACATAAAGACCTATTGCAGTTTTCTCATTTTCAGGATTTTCAATACCAATAGTAAATAACATAGCAAGCTCCTTATTAAGCTAGCGGAGCTAAAGCCCCGCTGCTTTTTTAAGAAAAGGATAAATAGCTCTAAAGGGTTGGCTGCAAGCCTATAAAAACAGCCACTAAAAATAACGTGATGTTTGTAACACACTGAAATATTAAATAAATTTAAGATATAATTTATTTGCTCATTTAATTTAAGTAATTAAACACTTTAACTACTTTTGATACGCCAGAAACTCTACGAGCTATTTCTGTAGCGGCATCGGCTTGTTGCTGTGTAAGATTTCCCATTAGAAAAACTTCATTATTTTCAGTGATAACTTTAACATCGGTGGCTTTTACACCAGTTGATGTAGTAAATATTTTTGTTTTGATTTGAGTAGTAATCCAGCTATCTTTGCTTATTTGAGTAAATGGGATTTTTTTGCCCAAGCGAATTTCATTGTAAATTTTTTTTGTTCCTTCAACACCTTCAGTAAGTTGAGTGGCAAGCTCTTTCAAATTATGGTTGGGAACTTGTCCAATTAATAAAACTTGTCCACTATAGGAAACCACATTAATACGGGCTTCAGTTTTTAACTGTTGGTCTTTATTGATTGCGAATAAAATTTTTTCTTCTAAAGTTTCATCATCAATTTGTGTACCCACTGTACGAGGATCTGTGGCAACTTTTGTGGCTACAGCAACTGTTGTCCCAACTACAGCGGCACAGCCTTGTAACAAAATAGCTGCACCAAGAATTAAAGCATATTTTTTTAGCTGATTTGTTTTCATTTGTTAATCCCTTTAGGCTGATAAATGTTGAATGTAATATTTGCTTAATTCTAACTTAAAATTTAAGTATGAGGAAATAAAGTATAGTCAATTAACTCACAGATTGTATTTACGATAAATAAATGATGTTCCAAAATACGACTTTCTTTTTTACAAGGTACAGTAATTTTTAAGTCATTCTCTGTCAAGAAACCTTGAATGTAATCATTATCTGCACCAGTGAAAACTATGACATTAATTTCTTTATTTAGTGCTGCATTTATTGTTTCTAAAATCATTTCTTCGTTACCAAAAGGAGAAAATGCAACCAAAATATCGCCTTGCTGTGCTACAGCATGAAACTGTCGTTGATAGAAATTAGCGATTCGATTATCAGAAACAATAGCAGAGCCTACCGCACTATCAAGGCTTAGTAAAACTGATGGGAAACTTGGTCGTTCTATTTCATAGCGATGTAATAAGTTAGCAACTAATAGTTGAGCGTTGATGTAAGATCGACCATGACCACATACAATAATTTTATGACCTTGTAAAAGGCAATCTACAATACGTTGTGCTGCTTGAGAAATACACTCAGGTAGTAAGCTAGAAGCGGAAATATGAGTCTGTATACTATTGGAATATAAATCTGTAATTTTTTGTAACATATTAATTAATCAAGAAAATTATAAAACCATTGAATATCATTTGCATTTTTACCAAAAGCAATGAGATCGAAACGACAGTCGGTGTCTTCTAAACTGCGGTCGTATTTTGCTAGCCAAAGAGCCGCACTATCAAGCCATTTTTGCTGTTTTTGCCAATCTACACTGTCTACAGCTGAGCCAAAGCAATTATTTTTTCGTTGGCGAACTTCAACAAAGACAATAGTTTCACCTTCTTGCATAATTAGATCAAGTTCACCACACTTAAAATATTGATTAGCGGCAATAAAAGTTAATCCTTTTGATTCCAAAAAGAGACGGGCTTGATGTTCAAACTCCGCCCCTTGACTGCGTCTAGATGAACTCATATTAGTAATTTAATACCGCAATTGCTGCATTTTGATACTGAAACCAAGTCATATTGCGTTCGATATTGCAATTTGGTCCAGCACTTAAAGTACCAGTTAAACCATCAATTTTAAAACCAGGTACTTGGCGTAACTCATTAAACTGATTAATTAACAACCATGCATCTGAACCCATAGCGTAAAGACGCATAAGTGAATAATCTCCTCCAGTTAATGAAATAATTCGGCTATATTGATCTGTGTTCATATCTTTGAATAATGGAATATCACTAAAAGTTAGCCCATTCATTAATAAACGAAATTCTGGTCCATTATTAAACGAATTGACTCGTGATGTTGCATAAAGTTTTAAGTGTGGTGCGTTATTATCAATTACAGTTTTGAGTTCTGTTAATTGTGCTGGCGTTGCTACGATATATACCGCTTGCGTTTCATTTAGACCTGATTGTAGTGCGGTAATAATATCTTCCGCTTGATTATAAAATTTAGTATCTACATCAGTAGCAGAAAGTTGTTGCCAGCGTACATTGAAAGCGGAAGCAGAACGTTGCCCTAGGTCGTTTTGAGGCATGATCAGTAGTGGTTTTCGAATATTGTCTTGCCAAATTCTATCAGCAGCAGATTCAGCTTCATCTTCAGGAGACAATCCATAGTAGCAAAGTTGTCCAACTGCTCTTGAATTTGCAGTTGAATTTAAAGCTAATATATTGAGTCCTTGTACTAATTGGGGTTCATTTAAAAGGGTATCGACATTTTTTTTCAGTAATGGTCCCACTACAGCAGTGATTCCTTGTTGTTTAATTTGAGTCATAATACTATCTATTGGTGTTGTGATAGTATCAAATACTTGAATTTGAACAGGTGAAGCTCCTCGAGCGTCATCAAACCCTTGCTTAATTATTTGTCCAATTTGTTGACCATTTCCACTGAGAGGTAGCAATAAAGCAACTTGATTAAAACCTGTTGGTTTAAAATCAAATAATCCTTTTAATTCAGTTGGGAACAAGTAAGCGGCAGTGTGATTTGGATAGAGATTTCGCCATTGTTGTAATGACTGTATCAAAGTTGCTGGCTGATTAATATTATCATTGTACGTTTTAGTGAGAGCCAGCCAACCACCTAGAGCGATGTTACCTTCTGCTTGAGCATTGGCTATAACACCCTTATTGGTTTTGCGTAGCAACGCCCAAGTGCGGTCATTATTTTGCTGTTTTCGTTGATTATCAGTCAAAAAATTATCTACTATGATTCGAGCTTTTACTGCTTCAATGGGCTGATTACGGTTTTCTGCAATGCGAGCAACGATAAGATAGTAACGAGATTTTTGTGAATTGCTCAATGAAGATAAATTAATAGTTTTTAGATTATTTTCTGCTATTTTGTTATTCTTTTTGATAGCTAAAATATGAGATTCAACGAGAGTTTTATCTAATAATTGTTCTGGTTTTAGATTGTTTAACTCATTTAACAAGGCTTCAGCTTGCAAAATTTTATTTTCAGTGACTAACACTCGAGCTGCAAGTAATTTATAAGTTTGCTTATCTTCTAGATTTTGAGTTTGTGCAATTTTATTGAGGTAAAAATCAGAGTTTGCATTGGCATCATTTTTTAAAACATTAGTAAATGCACTGTCAAACAAACTTAAATGAGTACAGCCGCTAAGAAAAAGAATTAATAAAAAAAGGATTAATCGATTTTTTAAATTTATGGGTTGTAATAAAATAGGCATAATGACTCCATTACTAAGAACAATTATAGAGATCTTACTTATCTCAATAATTAAAAGCAAATAAAAGACGTTAAAAAATGAATAAATCAATAGGAAACTTGTATATTGTTGCTACACCGATAGGAAATTTGCAAGATATAACTCAACGGGCGTTAACTATTTTTAGCGAAGTAGATTTAATTGCTGCCGAAGATACTCGCCATAGTGGATTGCTGTTAAATTATTATGGGATAAAAAAAGCTTTTTTTTCTCTACATGATCATAATGAACAACAGAGAACGGCATTATTAGTAGATAAATTAAAGCAGGGTATGAATGTTGCGTTAATTTCTGATGCTGGAACACCTTTGATTAGTGATCCAGGATTCCATTTGGTGAGAAAATGTCGTCAAGAAGGTATTAAAGTGATTCCACTGCCAGGAGCTTGTGCTGCCATTAGTGCTTTATGCGTATCTGGTATTGCCTCTGACAGATTTTGTTTTGAAGGTTTTTTGCCAGCGAAAGAGAAAGCACGTTGTGATAGGCTAAAAAATCTTGCAAAAGAAGACCGCACTTTGATTTTTTATGAGTCAACTCATCGCATTTTAAATACGCTGGTTGATATGGAAAAGATTTTTGGAGCAGAACGCTATATTGTGTTAGCGAGAGAAATGACTAAAACTTGGGAATCAGTGCATGGAGATTGTCTTGGTGATTTGCGTAAATGGTTAGAAGAAGAACCCAATCGGATAAAGGGCGAAATCGTTTTAGTAGTTGAAGGTAAAACAAGTTCTGAAGAACAAGAAATTTCTCCACAAGCAGAAAAAGCCTTACGTTTAATTGCACAGGAATTGCCACTTAAAAAAGCTGCCGCTATTGTTGCCGAGCTTTACGATTGTAAAAAAAATGCTCTATATCGTTTTGGGTTATCATATTTAGCGTAGAAAAATCATTATTTAGAGTAAGTATATAAAGTTTATTGTTATAATGTAGCAATATAATCAGGGGAGCATGACTATGAGTCAATTTTTTTATATTCATCAGGAAAATCCTCAAGTACGCTTGATTCATCAGGCAGTTGAGATTTTGCGTAAAGGAGGAGTGATTGTTTATCCAACAGACTCGGGTTACGCTTTAGGCTGTATGTTGGGAAATAAACATGCTATGGATCGTATCGTCGCAATTCGTAAGTTACCAGAGGGACATAATTTTACTTTAGTTTGTAGTGATTTATCAGAATTATCTACTTATTCACTAGTAACTAATCGAGCGTATCGTCTAATTAAAAATAATACACCAGGAAGTTATACTTTTATCCTCACCGCAACTAAAGAGCTGCCACGTCGTTTGATGACATCGAAGCGAAAGACGATTGGTATACGAGTTCCCAATAATCAAATTGCACTGGATTTATTGAAAGAATTAGGCGAGCCGATCTTGTCTTGTTCATTGATGCTACCAGGTGAGGAATATATCACTCAGTCTGATCCAGAAGAAATTAGAGAACGTTTAGAACATCAGGTAGAATTGATAATTCATGGGGGCTACTTAGATCAGAGACCAACAACAGTAGTTGATCTGACCGAAGATACGCCAGTTATTTTGCGAGAAGGTAGTGGCCCAATTACCCCCTTTATTTAATGAATAATAAGACGCTTGTGAAAGCGACGGAGAAAAAAATGAAGACATATAAAACCAAATCTATCCCTAAAAAGTTAAATTCAAAACAATTTAATTCGTCTGGGAAGACAGGCAAGTCGGCAGAAAAACAGTCCCAAAGTGTAAGTAAACTTAAAATCGCTAAATCAACACGAAAATCAGAAGCTTTAAGTGCGACAATCAAAGGTGAAAAGCTGCAAAAAGTGCTAGCTAGAGCAGGTCAAGGAGCTAGACGAGAAATAGAAACAATGATTGAAGCAGGACGTATCAGTGTTAATGGAAAAGTTGCAACTTTAGGGGATCGTATAGATGTTAACAACTCAATAGTTGTTCGTATTGATGGGCATATTGTGAATTTATCGCCTTCTCAAAAAGATATTTGTCGAGTACTAATGTACTATAAACCAGAGGGAGAGGTTTGCACTCGTCACGATCCTCAGGGAAGAGCAACAGTGTTTGATCGATTACCAAAATTAACTGGATCTCGTTGGATTGCAGTCGGGCGATTAGACATCAATACTTCAGGCTTATTATTATTTACTACTGATGGTGAATTGGCAAATCGTTTAATGCATCCAAGCATGGAAGTAGAACGAGAATATTCTGTGCGAGTATTCGGTCAAGTAGACGATGCAATGTTAAATCGTTTGAAAAAAGGTGTCCAGTTAGAAGATGGATTAGCAAATTTTAAAACAATCAAAGCTGTTGGTGGAATGGGGATTAATCAATGGTTTGATGTGGTATTAACAGAAGGTAGAAATAGAGAAGTTAGACGTTTGTGGGAATCCCAAGGAATTCAAGTTAGTCGCTTAATTCGTATTCGTTACGGTAATATCCGACTAATGAAATCATTGCCACGAGGTGGCTGGGAGGAAATGAATTTAGAAAATGTGAATTATTTACGTGAATTAGTTGGACTACCAGCAGAAACACAGAGTAAATTGGATTTAACTAAACAACGTCGTCCAAAAACAGGACAAATACGTAAAGCAGTTAAACGTTATCAAGAATTAACGAAACGTTATAAAAAACAGTAGAATCTAGTCGCATTAAATAAGCAAAATAATAAAGTGCGGTTCATTTTAGGAGTATTTATGAAAATACAACAGCTACGTTATATTGTTGAAATAGTTAATCAAAACTTAAATGTGACAGAAGCTGCACATACATTATTTACTTCGCAACCAGGTATCAGTAAACAAGTTCGTCTGCTTGAAGATGAACTTGGATTAGAGATTTTTGAGCGTAATGGTAAGCATATTAAATCGCTTACTCCTGCTGGGAAAAAAATAGTCTCAATTTCTCGCGAGTTATTGGTAAAAGTACAAAGTATTAAGTCTGTAGCAAGCGAATATACTCAACCGAATAAAGGTATATTACGAATCGCTACAACCAATACACAAGCTCGTTATGTTTTACCTTCGGTGATAGAACGTTTTTCTAAGCGTTATCCTGAAGTTAGTTTGCATATTCATCAAGGATCACCGACTCAGATTTATGATGCATTGCTTGCTGATGAAGTTGATCTTGCAATTGCTACAGAAGCGCAATATTTGTTTGATGATGTTATTTTGTTACCATGTTACATGTGGAACCGTTCAGTTATTGTGCCAAAAGAGCATCCTCTTACAAAGATCCAATGTTTAACTATTGAAGAATTAGCTAACTATCCTTTAGTCACTTATACCTTTGGATTTACTGGAAGTTCAGATTTAGACTATGCTTTTAATAATGCGGGACTATTGCCGAATATCGTGCTTACTGCAACAGATGCAGACGTAATCAAAACTTATGTACGTTTAGGGTTAGGCGTAGGAATTATGGCATCTATGGCATATGCTGATAGCGATTTTGATTTAGTATCGATTCCAGCCATACATTTGTTTCGTCCCAGTATGACCCAAATTGCTTTTAAGCATAGTATTTTTTTACGTAATTACATGTATGATTTTATTAATCATTTTTCACCTCATTTAACGCGTCCGTTAGTTGAGCAAGCAGAAAAATTACGTGATAATATGGCTGTCAAAAAGTTATTTGAAGCAGTACAACTAGAAGTGCGGTAAACACTTGCAACAAGTTTATAGAAGATAATGTGTTGTACTACTTGTGTTATATTTCAGTTTATTTTTTTATGGTGCATGTGTAGAATAGTCTGAGAACTAGAGTAAACATTTTATAGGGAAGGAAATATGTCAAGTTTACAATCTATTATTGAATCGGCTTTTGAACGCCGTGCTGAAATTACACCAAAAACTGTTGATGAACAGACTCGAGTAGCGGTGGAAACAGTGTTAGAAGGGCTAGATAGTGGAAAATATCGTGTTGCTGAAAAGATTGATGGTAATTGGGTTACTAATCAATGGTTAAAGAAAGCCGTGCTTTTATCTTTTCGTATTAAAGATAATCAAATAGTTGATGGTGCCGAAACTAAGTATTATGACAAAGTGCCGTTAAAATTTGCAGATTATACTGAAGAGCGTTTTCAGCAAGAAGGTTTTAGAGTTGTTCCATCGGCTACTGTCCGTAAAGGTGCTTTTATCGCTAAAAATGTTGTTTTGATGCCATCTTATGTAAATGTGGGAGCCTATGTTGGCGAAGGTAGTATGGTGGATACTTGGGCAACGGTAGGATCTTGTGCTCAAATTGGAAAAAATGTACATCTATCAGGTGGTGTAGGGATTGGCGGTGTATTAGAACCTTTACAAGCTAATCCTACAATTATCGGTGATAATTGCTTCATTGGTGCAAGATCAGAAATTGTAGAGGGCGTAATTGTTGAAGATGGCTGTGTAATTTCGATGGGCGTGTTCATCGGACAAAGTACTAAAATCTATGATCGAGAGACGGGCGAAATTTTTTATGGTCGTGTACCAGCTGGTTCGGTAGTGGTTTCAGGTAGCCTACCATCAAAAGATGGTAAATATAGTCTTTACTGTGCAGTTATTGTTAAGAAAGTTGATGCAAAAACACTTGGAAAAGTAGGAATTAATGAATTACTGCGAACTATTGATGAATAACTAAAAGTTATTAACATTGTCAAAAAAGGCGGTTATTCCGCCTTTTTTAATAGAAAAAATTGAATAAGTTACTCTGAAAGCCAAGTGAGATAATATATTTAAATCTGCGAATTATAAAAAGCTACCGCTTTTTATGCGACTCTTCTATCAATATATCTATAGTAATCTTTCAAATCCTGCTTTAAGGTCAGCAATAAGTTCGTCAACATTTTCTAGTCCCACATGAATACGGACTAGTGTACCAGTGATTTTACGCTTAATATTAGGGCGAATTTTAGAGATTTCTTCAGGTTGATTGTACAAAATTAAAGATTCAAATCCTCCCCATGAATATGCCATACTAAACAGCTCAAAATGATTCATAAAATTTTCTAACTGAAGTGTGGTGAGTTTTTGCTTTAATTCGAAAGAAAATAAACCGCTTGCTCCAGTGAAAGTTTGTTTAAAATTTTCATGACCAGGGCAACTTGGTAGAGCAGGATGGTATACTGCTTTTACTTCAGATCGCTGACTTAACCATTGAGCTATTTTTATACTGTTTTCTTCATGTTGTCGTAGACGTAATGCTAAAGTGCGGATTCCTTTTGCTGTATTGTAAGCGGTATCAGCATCAACCATTTGTCCCATCAAATAAGAATGTTCTCGTAATTGATTCCAGCACCGCTTATTTGATACAGCCGTACCAATCATTGAATCAGAATGTCCTACTAAATATTTTGTTCCAGCTTGGATAGAAATATCTACGTCATACTGAAGTGGGTTAAAAAACAGCCCAGCACTCCAAGTGTTATCCATCATAATCACAATATTGGGATTTTTTGACCGCACTTTTTTTACAATAGCTGGCACATCAGGAACTTCCATTGTAAGAGAACTAGGAGATTCTAAAAAAACAACCTTAGTATTTGATTGAATCAAGTCGATAATATTCTCACAATCAAGGGGATCATAATAAGTAGTGGATACTCCTATTTTTTGTAAAATAACATTACAAAAATCTTGTGTTGGCTCATAGGCGGCTCCACTCATTAAAATATGATCACCAGTAGCTACGAAAGATAGTATACTATTTGTAACCGCAGCAGCTCCACACGGATATAAATAACAGCCCGCTCCGCCTTCTAGATCACACATTAAATCTTGCAAAGCAAAATGTGTGAGTGTCCCTCTCCGTCCATAAAATAATGCTTTGTTAGCCCGATTCTGTGTTGCTTGATTTTTTTCTTCTATAGAATTAAATACTAAAGAGGATGCTCTTTGAATGACTGGATTTACGCTGCCCATTGTCCATTTTCTATTACGTCCACTATGGATTAATTGAGTTTGCATAGAGTATGATTTTTTCATAAAAATTCTCTTTTTTATTTTTTTAATTAGAATAATTAATTTAATAGACAAAAACAACTATTCAAGCATGATTAATTTTCATAAAATACAGCCACTATTTTGTAGCGATTTATCTACAAGATGGCGTAATTTAAAATCGTTTTTTACAGGAGATTTATATGGTATTAGTAACTCGTCAAGCACCTGATTTTAACGCTGCTGCAGTATTAGGAAATGGTGAAATTGTTGATAATTTTAACTTCAAAAAACATATTTCTGGTAAAGCGGCAGTTGTGTTTTTCTACCCATTAGACTTTACTTTTGTTTGCCCTTCAGAGTTAATTGCATTTGATCATCGTTACAAAGAGTTTCAAGCTCGTGGTGTGGAAGTTGTAGGTGTATCTATTGATTCACAATATACTCATAACGCATGGCGTAATACTGAAACAGATAAAGGTGGTATCGGTCAAGTTCAATATGCTTTAGTTGCAGACGTTAAGCACGAAATTGCACAAGCATTTGGTATTGAGCATCCAGAAGCTGGTGTAGCTTTACGTGCATCTTTCTTAATCGACAAAAATGGAATCGTGCGTCACCAAGTAGTTAACGATCTTCCATTAGGTCGCAATATTGATGAAATGTTACGCATGGTTGATGCATTGCAATTCCATGAAGAACATGGTGATGTTTGTCCTGCTCAATGGGAAAAAGGGAAAGAAGGAATGAAAGACAACCCTGAAGGTGTTGCAAAATATTTAAAACAAAATGCTGATAAGCTTTAATTCATTCTAAAATAATAGATGAGCCACACTTGTTGTGGCTTTTTTTATAACAAAAAAAGCAGCGTCTCTTTTGTGGGGGGAGAGACGCTGAAAAATGTTGGAGTGATTACCTATTATTGTTTTAACGGTTTAGATGATAATGCTTCTCAATAATGATGTCAATAATTTAATGAAAATAATTCTCAAAATATTTTAAATTTACCTTATTTAAGGTAAGGCACTGAGTTTGTCAGGAAAAGTGCGGTCGGTTTGTCGTGTGAAAATTCAAACTTTCCTGCATAAGCATAAACCTCAACACCTTGATGAATAGCTTTTTGTAGTAATTTTGCATATTCAGGATCAATATATTCAGCAATTTTAAATTGATTAAAACCGTCATGTAGACCAGCAAAAAAAATTACAGCTCTATAGCCTTGCTGTTTCATCGCTATTAATTCACGTAAGTGTTTTTGTCCTCTAGTAGTGACAGCATCAGGAAACATGCCAAGAGAATTTTTTACTAGTGTAACTGATTTAACTTCTAAGTAGCAGTCAGGCAAGTTTTTTCCTTTCAATAGAAAATCAATGCGACTATTTTCTGTGCCATATTTTACTTCAGGTAAAATCTCGTCATAGTCTGCAAGTTCCTTAATAACTTTATTTTGTAACGCTTCTAAAGTTAATTGATTTGATCTATGAGTGTTAATACACACCATTTGCCCGTTTTGTAATTGAGTTAATTCCCAAGATTGAGGATACTTCCTTGTTTGACTATTAGAGTTTGAATACCAAATAATATCACCTTTTTCGCCACACCCTGTCATTGCACCTGTATTTGCACAATGAATAGTGCGTATGTCACCGTTGAGTAATTCTATATCAGCTAAAAAACGTTTGTAACGACGAATTAACACGGCTGATTCTAATGGTGGTAGTTGCATAATAAATAGTCCTTCAAAGTTATTTCAGGGGTAACATTGTACTGTTTTTTATTTAAAATAACTGGATAAATTTAATTAGTTTCATTTATTTAATTGAGAGGTACAAAAATTAGGTAAAAATTTTTTAATTTTACTTAATTAGTGATAGAGTTAAACAGATTTGACAATAGTCATATTTTTTATGGGTGAGCATTTCTTATTGCTCAAATTATTATTAACCAATTTTGAAGGAAACATTATGTTAATTGGTGTACCAAGAGAGCGGCTAGATAGTGAAAGTCGTGTGGCAGCGACGCCGAAGACGGTTCAGCAAATTTTAAAACTAGGTTTTGACGTAATTATTGAACAGGACGCTGGTTTTAAAGCTAGTTTTGAAAACAATGCGTTTATTGATGCTGGAGCGAAAGTTGGCACCGCAGAAGAAGTCTACAGTGCTGATATTATATTTAAAGTAAATGCCCCGACAGATGATGAAATTGCAATGATTAAAGATGGAGCAACTTTAGTCAGTTTTATTTACCCAGCTCAAAATACTGAGTTAATGAAAAAGTTATCTGCTAAAAAAATTAATGTATTAGCAATGGATGCTGTACCTCGTATTTCAAGAGCTCAATCACTAGACGCATTAAGCTCAATGGCGAATATTGCAGGGTATCGTGCGGTTGTGGAAGCAGCTCATGAATTTGGTAGTTTTTTTACAGGGCAAATTACAGCCGCAGGTAAAGTTCCACCAGCTAAAGTGTTGGTAATTGGTGCGGGAGTTGCAGGCTTAGCAGCTATTGGAGCTGCAAATAGTTTAGGTGCCATTGTACGTGCGTTTGATTCTCGTCCAGAAGTTAAAGAGCAAGTAGAAAGTATGGGGGCATCATTCCTTGAATTAGATTTTAAAGAGGAAGGTGGGAGTGGAGATGGCTATGCTAAAGTCATGTCTGAAGAATTCAACCGACGGGCTTTAGCACTTTATGCTGAACAAGCAAAAGAAGTGGATATTATTATCACTACTGCATTAATACCAGGTAAACCTGCTCCACGTTTGATTACTAAAGAAATGGTTGATTCAATGAAGCCAGGATCAGTTATTGTTGATTTAGCTGCGGCAACAGGTGGTAATTGTGAATATTCTAAGGCTGGTGAGGTAGTAATTACTAGCAATCAAGTGAAAGTTATTGGATATACTGATTTACCAAGTCGTTTACCAACACAATCTTCTCAACTTTATGGTACAAACTTAGTTAATTTATTGAAATTACTATGTAAAGAAAAAGATGGTAATATTGATATTAATTTTGATGATGTAGTACTGCGTGGTGTAACTGTGATTCGAGATGGAGAAGTTACATGGCCAGCTCCACCTATTCAAGTATCTGCACAACCGCAACAAAAACCGACCGCACTTGTTACTGAGAAGAAAGAAACAAAGCCAGTAAATCCCAATATTAAATATGCTGTAATGGCAGTAGTTGCTATGTTATTTCTATGGTTGGGTTCGGTGATGCCTGCCGCATTTCTATCTCACTTTACTGTATTTGTGCTAGCTTGTGTAGTTGGTTATTACGTAGTGTGGAATGTTACACATGCCTTACATACACCTCTTATGTCAGTAACTAATGCAATTTCAGGAATTATTATTGTCGGAGCCGTGTTACAAATTGCTAAGGGTAATTCATTTATTAGTATTTTGGCGTTTATAGCGATTTTAGTGGCCGCGATCAATATTTTTGGTGGTTTTAAAGTTACACAGCGTATGCTCGCGATGTTTAGAAAAGGTTAAGGAGTAAATGATGTCTGAAGGTTTAGTACAAGCTGCATATATTATATCGGCATTACTTTTCATTATGAGCTTGGCAGGTCTTTCTAAACATGAAACTGCTAAAGCGGGTTGCCTATATGGCATTGTAGGTATGGCTATTGCATTAGTTGCAACTATTTTTAGCCACAATACAGATGGTCAAGGGTGGATCATTGTTGCAATGATAATTGGAGCTACTATTGGTATTCATCGTGCATTAAAAGTAGAAATGACAGAAATGCCAGAGTTAGTAGCAATTTTACATAGCTTTGTTGGGTTGGCAGCAGTCTTAGTCGGTTTTAATAGTTTTGGTTTACACGATATTACTCCATTTACTGCTCCTGATGGAATTAGTGGAGAAATGATGAATGCTGCTAAAGCTAAGTATTATGCTGAGCAAGCAGTATTAACTAATATTCATAATGTGGAAGTGTTTTTGGGGATTTTCATTGGAGCAGTAACTTTTACTGGATCAATCGTAGCATTTGGTAAATTGCGTGGTATTATCAATTCTAAAGCCTTAATGCTACCACATCGTCATAAACTTAATTTGACGGCTGTAATTGTATCTCTGTTATTAATGGTAGCTTTTTTAAACTCACCTGATAACATTTTCCCTGTTTTATTAATGACGATTATTGCACTAGCATTTGGTTGGCATTTAGTGGCATCAATTGGCGGTGCTGATATGCCAGTTGTAGTATCAATGCTTAATTCGTATTCTGGTTGGGCAGCAGCTGCTGCGGGCTTTATGTTAAGTAATGATCTATTGATAGTAACAGGGGCTTTAGTTGGATCATCTGGGGCGATTTTATCGTATATCATGTGCAAAGCAATGAACCGCTCTTTTATTAGTGTCATTGCAGGTGGATTTGGTAATGATGTTCAAATATCTAGTGATGAAGAGCAGGGAGAGCATCGAGAAACTACTGCAGAAGAAGTTGCTGAAATGTTAAAAAATGCAAGTTCTGTTATAATTACACCTGGCTACGGAATGGCTGTAGCTCAAGCCCAATATCCTGTTGCTGAAATTACGCAGAAATTACGTGAGCGTGGTGTAAATGTTCGTTTTGGTATTCACCCTGTGGCAGGGCGTTTGCCTGGACATATGAACGTATTACTCGCAGAGGCAAAAGTACCTTATGATGTAGTGCTAGAAATGGACGAAATTAACGACGATTTTGCAGAAACAGATGTAGTTTTAGTTATTGGTGCGAATGATACTGTAAATCCTGCGGCTATGGATGATCCAAATAGCCCGATTGCAGGTATGCCAGTATTAGAAGTGTGGAAAGCTGCGAATGTAATTGTGTTCAAACGCTCAATGGCGGTTGGCTACGCAGGGGTGCAAAATCCATTATTTTTCAAAGACAATACACAGATGCTTTTTGGTGATGCTAAGGAACGTGTAGAGGATATATTGAAGGCATTGTAAAAATAATAGAGACTAAGAAAAACCACTCAAAATTTGAGTGGTTTTAAAAATTTAAGACCTTAGCTATTTTTAATTAAGCGTTTTCTAAGTAAAAATAGCTTTGAGTATATAGAAAATAATTACAGCAAGAAAAGCACCTACAGGTAAAGTGATTATCCAAGAAGCAACAATATTACGGATTACAGAGAGATTAAGAGCTGCAATACCTCGAGCAAAACCAATACCTAAAATTGCTCCTACGAGTGTCTGAGTAGTAGAAATTGGTAATCCCGTTCCTGATGCTAAAACTACAGTGATAGCAGTAGCAAATTGAGCTGCAAAACCACGGCTTGGAGTGAGATCGGTAATTCCTGTACCTATAGTCGCCATTACTTTGTATCCCATCACGATTAAGCCAAGAGCAATTCCAGCTGCGCCTAACGGTAAAATCCACCAAGCAAGCGGACTTCTAGCCATAATTTCACCACCATTGTCTACAATAGAAACTACGGCAGAAAGAGGACCAATAGCATTAGCAACATCATTTGAACCATGGGCAAATGCCATTGCACAAGCAGTCAATAACATTAGAATGCTGAATATTTTTTCTACTCCACCGAAAGTTCCAGATCTTATTGTTTGTGCAAACTTCTCACTACGAAAGTAGAAGTAGCTTGCAACCACAGAAATCCCAGCAAGGATAGTAGAAATAATAGCTGTTTCAAAACCAGTTAAATGTAATCCAACGTGTTTAAGACCTTTTGTCATTGTGACCAAGGATAAAATTAATATAGTACAGCCCATGTAGTAAGGACCAAATTTTTGAGCATTCTCCAGTGGTTTTTCTGTATCAAAAATTAATTTTTGTGTACTGAAAAATATTCCATAAGCGACAATTCCTGCGATTACAGGTGTGATAAACCAGCTACCTACAATATTACGAATTTCGCTCCAGTCAACGGCCTGTTTGCCAACAGTTACGCAAGCAAAACCGACAATTGCCCCAATAATTGTATGAGTAGTTGAAACAGGCCAACCCATTTTAGAAGCAATTAATAACCATAAGCCAGATGAAAATAGAGCTGCCATCATGCCTAAAGCTAAAATTTCTGGATTAGCAACAAACTCCATTGGATTAATTACACCGCTTTTGATTGTTTCTGTTACTTCTCCACCTGCTAGATATGCACCAGCAGATTCAAAAATCATTGCGATGAAAATTGCTTGTTTAGCTGTAATCGTTCCAGAACCAACAGATGTTCCCATCGCATTTGATACATCATTTGCTCCTACACCAAATGCCATAAAAAAACCGAATACTGCAGTAACTAGGACAAGTAATGTGCCATATTCTTGAATAATTTCCATTGTTTAATCCTTTATGATGACAAAATTATGAGCGAGCTAACATTAACTCAATGCGAGAACCTACACGTTGTGCTTGGTCAGCAACAACTCCAACCCATTCTAAGATTTGATACAAAAAGATAACATCAACTGGATTGTATTGATCTTCTACTTTACGTAACATTTGGCGTAATTGAATTTGCATATGATCAGTATCATCTTCAATATCATCTAAAGCTTGAATCATGTCATTTACTAAATCTAATTCACGACCTTTGAAACCTGTTTCTAGCAATTTATCCATTTCATTGATAACTTTATTAGCTTGTTTCGCTGCATCTAAGTTACGACGAACAAATTTCATAAAATCCTCTTTCATTTCTTCAGGAAAAGAAAATTGACGTCCAATCATTCTTCCAGCGATGTCTTTGGAATAATTAGCAAGTTTATCTTGTTGGGTCACTAGTTCGAGTAGATCGACACGGTCAATTGGCATAAATAAACCGCGTGGTAATTTTAATCGAATTTCACGTTTTAAACTGTCTGCACGACGTTCAGTTTCTGAAATTTTATACCGCACTTCTTCAGCTTTTTCCCAATCTCCAGAAAATGTGTGCTCAAAAAATGCCACTAACAAATTACAGCATTCTGTTACTTTATTTGAGTGCCGCTGTAATGGCTTCAGAGGGGAATGAGCAAATAATCCTAAAATATGATTGACTGCCATAACAAACTCCTTATAAATGGTAGTAGTAATTTCTGCGAGCATATTACCTTATTTTTTAAAATAATTCATAAATTAATCGAAAAAAAGATGATTTAGAGCATAATATTGTTATATTTATCATTATTCACATGGCATTATAAAATAATATTATTATTGATTTAAAAGAGTTTTTTGAAATGAACGAAATTGAATTAAAATTGTTGATAACGGAAGAAAGTGCGGTCGATTTTATTAAAAAAATGGATTCATTTGCTTTTTTACAAAAGGAAGAACAATTTTTGACTAATTGTTATTATGATACTGCGGATAATTTTTTTGCTAGTCATAAAATGGGGTTAAGAGTTAGGGGAAAAAATCAACAGTTTGAATTAACGTTAAAAACAAATGGTGAAGTAGAAAATGGATTACACATTCGTTCTGAATATAATATCGCTTTAACTGATTCCACTCCAGATCTTAACAAGTTAGTGAAAAAGTACAATCTAGAGTTTGACTGGATAAATCTACCCTTATTACCAGTTTTTTCTACAGATTTTCATCGTACTATATGGTTAGTTAAAATGCCTAATTGTAGTGAAATTGAAATTGCATTAGATTTAGGGTGGATTTGTGCGGGAACAGTAAAAGAGAGAATTTGTGAAATTGAACTAGAATTAAAAAAAGGTGAAAAAGCAGATTTATTTTTACTTTTACAAAAGCTAAATTTAGTAGACGTAGCATTTTATGATTTAAGCAAAGCCCAACGAGGTTATGCCTTAGCAAAAAATTGTAATTAACTTATTATCAACCTAAATTAAGAGAATAAAAAATGGCAAAATCACCTAAACGAGCTTATGTATGTAATGATTGTGGAGCTGAGTTTTCTCGCTGGCAAGGACAGTGTTCAGCTTGTAAAGCATGGAATACTATCAGTGAAGTGCGGCTGGTTTCTGTACAGAATAATAAAGGAGATCGTTTTAGTGGATACGCAGGGGAAACGAAAGCAAAAATCCAAACTCTTGCACAAATTAGTTTACAAGAAGTCCCCCGTTTTGGCAGTGGCTTTAATGAGTTAGATCGTGTATTGGGTGGGGGTATTGTACCAGGTAGTGCTATTTTGATTGGAGGACAACCTGGTGCTGGCAAAAGTACTTTGTTACTTCAAGTAATGTGTAATTTAGCAGAAAAAATGACCGCACTTTATGTGACTGGAGAAGAATCGTTACAGCAAGTAGCAATGCGAGCTAATCGTTTAAGTTTACCAACTGAAAAATTAAATATGTTGTCAGAAACGTCAGTGGAACAAATTTGTAATTTAGCTGATCAACTTAAACCACAAATTATCGTAGTGGATTCTATTCAGGTCATGCATTTGTCTGATATTCAATCTTCTCCAGGTAGTGTTGCTCAAGTTCGTGAATGTGCTTCTTTTCTTACTCGTTATGCAAAAACTCGTCAAATTGCAGTTATTATGGTGGGACATGTAACTAAAGATGGTACATTGGCAGGACCTAAAGTGCTAGAACATTGTATTGATTGTTCTATTTTATTAGAAGGCGAAGCTGATTCTCGTTATCGCACTTTACGCAGTCATAAAAATCGCTTTGGTGCAGTGAATGAATTAGGTGTGTTTGCAATGACAGAGCAAGGTTTGCGAGAAGTGAAAAATCCTTCTGCAATTTTTTTAAGCCGTAGTGAAGAACAAACAGCAGGAAGTTCAGTAATGGTCTTATGGGAGGGAACTAGACCATTGTTAGTAGAGATTCAGGCTTTAGTTGATCATTCTATGCTAGCAAATCCAAGAAGGATTACTGTTGGATTAGAGCAAAATAGATTGGCATTATTATTGGCAGTATTGCACCGTCATGGAGGTTTACAGATGTCTAATCAAGATGTTTTTGTTAACGTAGTAGGAGGTGTAAAAGTAACAGAAACTAGTGCTGATCTCGCTTTGTTATTGGCATTGATTTCCAGTTTTCGTAGCCGTCCTTTACCATTAGATTTGGTCATTTTTGGTGAAGTGGGATTAGGTGGTGAAATTCGACCTGTACCCAGTGGTCAAGAACGCATTATTGAAGCCGCCAAACACGGATTTCGTCGGGCTATTGTTCCTTTTGCCAATAAACCAAAGAAATCCATCGCTAATATGCACGTTTTTACTGTAAAAAAATTAGCAGATGCACTGAATGCCTTAGATGATTTTTAGAGAAAAATCTTGTAAACTGCAACGAATAGGGATAGATTTTTTTAAATAAATAGGGATATACGGTAAAATTATCATGTTTTATATGAATAAGTCGTTATTTTTTACTAGGTGGAAAATATTATGGAGAAAAAACCGATGAAAGCCCTTGACAGTATTGATTTGAAAATTCTGGATGAATTACAACACAATGGCAAAATTTCTAATATTGACCTATCAAAAAAAGTAGGGTTATCTCCCACACCTTGTTTAGAAAGAGTAAAACGCCTTGAAAGACAGGGTGTTATCATGGGATACCGAGCGTTACTGAATCCTGAATTATTGGATTCACCTTTATTAGTGATTGTAGAAATTACGCTAGTGAGGGGACGACCTGATATTTTTGAACAATTTAATGAAGCAGTGCAACAACTTGATGAGATTCAAGAATGTCATTTAGTCTCAGGAGACTTTGATTATTTATTAAAAACTCGAGTTGCAGATATGGCAGCTTATCGTAAGTTATTAGGTACAACTTTATTGCGTTTACCTGGAGTAAATGACACTCGCACTTATGTTGTAATGGAAGAAGTAAAACAAACGAATTATTTGCAATTAAAATAATCAAAAAATTAACAAAATACTAATTAAATTTAAATAATGATTAAACGTATTACAGGACATTTTTATCCTAAATTTTATGTATCAAAATGCTTATTGGTTTTGATTGCCTTTTTAGGGCTTTATTTGCTTTTTGCATGGTCAAGCTATAGTCCATTGGACAGTTCGTGGGCGGTTTCATCTTCACAACATCAAACTATTAATAAAGCAGGTTCTTTGGGAGCTTGGATTATTGATTTATTTTTTGTGTTATTTGGTCAAGTTGGTAATATTTTTCCATTTATTATCTTTTTCTTGCCTCTGTATTGGATAAAGACAAAAAAAATACCGCACTTTTCCTTGGCTAAATTATCATTTCATTTATTTGGATTTGCGATGTTATTGTGCGGTTTAACCGTGTTGGCAAGTTTTTTATTATCTAGTACACCTTACTATTTATCTGGTGGTGTGTTAGGTGGTTTTTTAGTGCAGTTTTTCTTTCCTAAGCTTGATTTTGTTGGAGTAATATTAGGAGCTGTTATTTTTACGGTAGTTGGCTTTATTTGTTGTTCTGGTCAAGTGCTAATTGGAATGTTGTTCCGTTTTTATCGTTGGCTGACAATGACAAATAATGATCAACTTACAGATGAGAATGTTCAACCAGAAGCTGTGGATCAGCAACAATTTGAATTAGAAGAAATTATTGTTGACAAAAGCGTAATGGAAAGAGAACAGAATGTTCAATTCAGTGAGCATTCTAGCAATATAGTAAATGTAGAATCTTTTGTTGATATTAGTGGATTAGATGAAAATACTCATAAAGATCAAGAAAATTCATTACAGATAAAGAACTTGCACCTAACAGATACGTTAAGTACAAATGAAATCTGTGAAGATAGAATAACAAGAGAATCTCAATTATCTGATCATATCAAGACAAGTGAGGATCATGTTTTAAATTTTACTAAAACCCTTTATTCGCATGAACAATATGATGAGTTACCAAACGTTTCTTTAGAAGCAAATAACATGCCTAAAGCATCTAAAATTGCTCATACGCAAGAGCAAGATGCCACTACGCTTAGCCATGTGTTACCGATTTTTTATGATTCTTCACCTTTAAATGTTAGCATCCCACTAAAACAAAAAACAGATGAAAAGATAACCGCACTTATCAAAGATAGTAATCAGATTTCGATAGAGAATTTTGAACAATTAGCTACGCAATTTGATAATTTAGAAAAGCAACGTTTGATCGAAATGGAAAAACAATCTGAAGTGTTGGATGCTAAGGATGCTTTAGCTTGGATTCTATCTCAATCAAGCGATACAGTGGATACACAAGATGATAAACTTTTGCAAACAGCAGAAACAGAGGAAAATATATTATCAACACCTAAATACAAATCTTATGGTGAAACACTAATTCATCCCGCACTACAGAAAAAAATTACGGTAAACAATAAACCGACCACACCTTTGCCGTCGTTAGATTTATTAGAGCATCGTTTAACAGTTGCACAAGAGATCACTAGAGAAGAACTAGTGGAAACATCAAGAAATATTGAACAACAATTACGCAATTTTAATATAAAAGCAACAGTGAAAAATGCATTAGTTGGACCTGTAGTAACACGCTATGAATTAGAATTGCAACCTGGTGTGAAAGCAGCCAAAGTAACGAATATTGATCGAGATCTTGCTAGGGCACTGATGTTTCGTTCAATTCGAGTAGCAGAGGTGATTGCGGGAAAACCTTATATTGGTATTGAAACACCAAATGTGAAGCGACAGATCGTACCATTACGAGACGTGTTGGATAGCCGCGAATTTAAAGAGGCAAAATCTCCTCTTTCTATGGCATTAGGAAAAGATATTAGCGGAAATCCTGTGATTGTTGATTTGGCAAAAATGCCTCATTTACTAGTGGCAGGTTCCACAGGTTCGGGTAAGTCTGTTGGTGTGAATACAATGATTTTAAGTTTGCTATTTCGTGTTCAGCCTGAACAAGTTAAATTTATCATGATCGATCCAAAAGTGGTTGAGTTATCAATTTATAACGGTATCCCTCATTTACTAACAGAAGTAGTGACAGACATGAAAAAAGCAGCAAATGCGTTACGTTGGTGTGTTGATGAAATGGAACGTCGTTATCAACTACTATCAGCTTTGCGAGTGAGAAATATAGAAGGCTATAACGATAAAATAGATGAATATGAAAGAATGAACATGCCAATTCCAAATCCAATTTGGCGACCAGGCGATACTATGGATACTCTGCCTCCTCCGTTACAAAAGTTAACTTATATTGTAGTCATTGTTGATGAATTTGCAGACTTGATGATGGTAGCAGGCAAACAAGTAGAAGAGTTAATTGCACGCCTTGCTCAAAAAGCACGAGCTATTGGTATTCATTTGATTTTAGCAACTCAACGACCTTCTGTTGATGTGATCACAGGGTTAATTAAAGCCAATATTCCAAGTCGGATTGCATTTACTGTAGCGAGCAAAATAGATTCTCGCACGATTCTTGACCAAGGGGGAGCTGAAGCATTATTAGGGCGAGGTGATATGTTGTACTCAGGTCAAGGTTCATCAGAACTGATACGAGTTCATGGGGCATTTATGAGTGATGATGAAGTATCAAGAGTAGCAGATGACTGGAGAGCTAGAGGTAAACCTGATTATATTGAGAGTATTTTAGACGGTGCTGATGAAAATGATGATAAACATGACCGCACTTTTGATAATGATGAGCTTGATGATTTATTTGATCAAGTAATGGAATTTGTGATTAGCACAGGTACCACTTCTACATCAGCTGTTCAACGTCGGTTCCGAGTAGGTTTTAATCGCGCTGGACGAATTATGGATCAACTTGAACAACAGGGAATTGTGTCGCCATTGCAAAATGGTAAACGAGAAATTTTGGCTCATCGTACAGAATATTGAAAATTATTTATCAATCACATTGTCTAATTAATGCTTAATAACATTTATACAAAATAAATAAAGAGAGAACATCATGGAAACAAGTTTATTAACTGATATTCTAGTTGATGCAGAACAACAAGTAGAACATTTAGTGCCAGCGAAATATAAAAGTTGGGCTGACTTTCTTTTGAGCAGTGAAATGATTACTACTTATCTCTTTTTGATTACGTGTTTAATTTGTTATTTTATTTTACGTCGTAAGTATCATTCAAAAAAGACACATGTTGAGCATAATGAACAAGATGAGATTTTAGAAGAAATTGATAAAGATAGAGTTAAGTTTATTTTTTTACGTAATGGATTAATTATTTTTGTCTTTATTGGGTTATTCCTCATCTGGAAAGAAGAAATTAAAACCACATTTTTTTCTATTTCTTTTGCAATTATGGCAATTGTAGTTGCATTTAAAGAAATGTTATTAAGCATTACATCTTCTTTTATAGTGAAAAGTTTTAATATTGGCGATGTGATTGAATTTAAGGGTAAAGTAGGAACAGTAATTGATCGTACTATGTTGACTACTAGAGTAATGACGAAAAAAGATGGTTTAAATACAGGGCAAGAATTTGTTATTCCGAATGGAAATTTTTTAACTAACGAATTAACTGTCTTAACAAAATTAGGAAATTACACAACTCATTTTATTAATGTTTATGTAGATCATCGTAGCGAATTATTAACAGCTTCTCAATTGTTAAAAGAAATTGCAGAGGAAATTACGATCATGGATCGTTGCCGTGGTGATAAATTAAATAATTAGAAGAAAGAGTTGAAGAAAACAGAAGGGTTTGATATTCCATCGCATAAACCTTTCACTATTATTCACCCTGATGAAAAACCTTATATTACATTGAAATTTACTTGTGATTTAAGATATGCATTTATTTTACAACAAGAAATTATGGATACTTATTTAACTCGTTTACCTATAGAATTGGAAAAACAAAATAAATTAAAAATTAAGGAAAAAGTATGAAATTAATTATAAAACTAACCGCACTTTTTTTATTCTTTTTCAGTTCAAATATTTTTGCTGATGCAACTATTGAATTGCAAAATAGATTAGCAAAAACGACGAAATTAAAAGCAGATTATACACAAAAAATTAGTAATTCATCGGGTAAAGAAATTCAGCAAGGTAGTGGAAAATTTTATATTAAACGTCCTAATTTGTTTAGAATGGATAATCAGTCTCCGCAACAGAATTACATTATTTCTGATGGAAAAAATCTATGGTTTTACGATCCTTTTGTTGAGCAAGTTACAGTTAATGATTTAACTAAATCAATAAATAACACTCCTTTTATTTTATTGACAGGAAATGACCGCACTTATTGGCAGTATTACGCAGTAAAACAGCAAGGCGATAATTTTACGTTAACGCCAACATCAGATAAAAGTAATATTAAACAGTTTACGATCCGTATTGATAAAGATGGGATGCTAAAAAATTTCAGTACAATAGAAAAAGATGGACAAGTAAATTTGTATATTTTACGTAATATTACCAATCAAAATATTCAGGAACAGTTATTTCAATTCGTCGTACCCAAAGGCGTAGAAGTGGATGATCAACGTAAAAAATAGTTGAATTGTTTATAAGAGCGAAGTAGAAATGACAAATTTAAATTTGGATTTTGCAGAAAATGATTTTCGTCCTTTAGCTGCTCGTATGCGACCACAATGTTTAGAACAATATTACGGTCAGTCTCATTTGCTTGGTAAAAATAAGCCGTTACGCCGAGCTATTGAAGTTGGTCATGTTCATTCAATGATTTTATGGGGTCCACCAGGTACTGGTAAAACTACATTGGCTGAGATTATTGCCCACCGAATTAATGCAGAAGTGGAGCGAATTTCTGCAGTAACTGGTGGGATCAAAGAAATTAGAGAATCTATTGAACGAGCGAGACAGAATCGCTTAAGAGATCGTCGCACAGTCTTATTTGTTGATGAAGTTCATCGTTTTAATAAGAGTCAACAAGATGCATTTTTACCACATATTGAAGATGGAACAGTGATTTTTATTGGTGCTACTACTGAAAATCCTTCTTTTGAATTAAATAGTGCATTACTTTCAAGAGCGAGAGTATATCTGCTGAAAGCATTAACAGCCGTAGAAATTGAACAAGTTTTACAACAGGCATTACAAGATAAGCAGCGTGGTCTAGGAAAAGAGTCATTAATATTACGAGATAATGTATTGCATCTGTTGGCGGAATATGTTCATGGTGATGCGAGATTAGCGTTGAATTGTCTTGAATTAATGGCAGATATGGCAACAGAAAATGAAAAAGGTAAAATTTTAGACCGCACTTTATTGACGGAGATTTTAGGAGAAAAACATTTTCGTTTTGACAAACGAGGAGATCGTTTTTACGACTTGATCTCTGCTTTACACAAATCAATTCGTGGTTCAGCCCCTGATGCTGCATTGTATTGGTATGCGAGGATTATTACTGCGGGAGGAGACCCTTTGTATGTTGCAAGGCGTTTGTTAGCTATTGCATCAGAAGATGTGGGAAATGCCGATCCTAAGGCTATGCAAATTGCGTTAGCTGCTTGGGATTGTTTTACTAGAGTAGGTGCTGCGGAAGGGGAGCGAGCAATTGCTCAGGCTATTGTTTATTTGGCTGTTGCTCCTAAAAGTAATGCAGTATATTTAGCATTTAAGGCTGCGAAAAAACACGCCCTTGAAAATGCTGATTATGATGTGCCATTGCATTTACGCAATGCACCGACGAATTTAATGAAAGAACTTGGTCATGGAACAGAATATCGCTATGCCCATGATGAAGTTAATGCTTATGCGGCTGGTGAAAATTATTTTCCTGAACCATTGAAAAATACGCGATATTATTTTCCTGTACAACGAGGAATGGAGATTCAAATCGCTGAAAAATTGCAAAGATTGCGGGATTGGGATAAGCAAAGCAATAATATTCGTTATAGAGAGTGAGTGTTAGCTAGTTTATTTCACTAATTCGATCTAAAATGATGAAGTTATAGTTTAAAAAGTAAAAGTATTAATGTTAGCAAAGGGAAAGTTATGATAGATCCTAATTTATTACGTAATAATTTAGCAGAAATAGCAGAAAAATTAAAAGTTAAGCGTAATTTTATTTTAGATGTAGAAAAATTGATCGCACTTGAAGAACAACGAAAAGTATTACAAGTGCAAACAGAGACATTACAGTCAGAACGTAATTCTCGCTCTAAAGCTATAGGGATTGCTAAAGCAAAAGGTGAAGACATTGCCCCACTGTTATTAGAAGTTGAGCATATTGGTACAGAGCTTAGTGTAGTAAAAACAAAATTAGATAATGTACAAGCAGAAATCTATCAAATTGCTTCAACTATTCCTAATTTACCAGCAGATGAAGTACCGATAGGCAGAGATGACACTGAGAATAAAGAAATTTTACGTTGGGGAGAACCAAAACATTTTGATTTTGAAGTGAAAGATCATGTTACTTTAGGGGAAACTTTAAAGGGGTTAGATTTTGCTGCTGGAGTAAAATTAAGTGGTGCAAGATTTGCAGTAATGAAAGGACAAATTGCTAGAATGCACCGTGCATTAGCCCAATTTATGTTGGATCTACATACACAGCAACATGGTTATTTAGAAACTTACGTACCTTATTTAGTTAATCACTCTACACTATTTGGTACGGGGCAGTTGCCCAAATTTGGGGAGGATTTATTTCATACTGATCCACTTGAAGGAGAACAACCTTATGCCCTTATTCCAACGGCAGAAGTACCAGTTACTAATCTTGTACGTGACCAAATTTTAACCGAGGCAGATTTGCCCGTAAAAATGACCGCACATACACCTTGTTTTCGCTCAGAAGCAGGTTCTTATGGTCGCGATACACGTGGATTAATTCGGATGCACCAGTTTGATAAAGTGGAACTAGTGCAAATTGTGGAACCTGAAAAGTCTATGCAAGCGTTAGAAGAGTTAACAAGTCATGCAGAAAAAGTATTACAATTGTTACAGTTACCATATCGCAAAATGTTGCTTTGTACAGGAGATATGGGCTTTGGTTCATGCAAGACTTATGATTTAGAAGTGTGGTTGCCCGCTCAAAATACTTATCGTGAAATATCTTCTTGTTCTAATATGTGGGATTTTCAAGCTCGTCGAATGCAAGCACGTTTTAAAGGAAAAAATGACAAAAAACCGCGTTTAGTACATACTTTAAATGGTTCAGGTTTAGCTGTTGGACGTACATTAGTTGCAGTGTTAGAAAATTATCAAAATTCAGATGGTACTGTCACAGTACCCGAAATATTGCGACCTTACATGAATGGTCTAGAAGTGTTAGGAAAATAATTTTACTTTGTTGATAAGAATGAATGCAAAATTTGCATTCGTTCTGTGTTATGTCTTGAGAAATAAAAATGAGTGAAAATGAAATAGTTTTAAATTTAAAAGAACTATCTTGCCAGCACTGTATTAAAGCAGTAAAAAAAGCATTAGAAGCTATTGATGGTGTGGAAAGTGCAGAAGTCAGTTTACAACAAGCGATCATTAAGGGGAATGCTGAGCCTCAAAAACTCGTTAAAGCCATTATGGAAGCTGGTTATTACGCTGAAATTGCCATACAGTAGATTCGCTGTCAAACACTGGAAAGCCAGTGGATTTTTCTGATCCTGTGGCAGCGGAAAACTTAATAAAATCGCAGGATCAGATTAATTTACAATTAAATGGATTGAATTGTGCAACTTGTGTCGTTAAGCTACAAAATGCCTTGCAGAGTGTGGACCAAGTAGAGTTTGTACAAATTAATTTAGCAGAACAAACAGCATTAATTAAAGGGAAACCGAATACTGAACAATTACTCAATGTTATTCATCAAGCTGGTTATAGTGCTGAAATTATAGTTGATGAACAGCAGTATCGACAAATAAATAAGCAATATATTCAACAGGAAATTAAAAATCGAAAGTGGCAAGGTCTAGTCGCATGTTTCTTTGGTTTTTTAATGATGATTTGGAGTATATTAGATAATGAAATGACGGTTAATCAGCATAATCGTTTGTTTTGGCTAGTCATCGGTTTTTTTACATTGATTATTATGCTCTATAGTGGTCGTCATTTTTATCAAAGTGCGGTAAAAAATCTTAATAAAGCGACTTTAACTATGGATACTTTAGTTGCACTTAGTACGGGGGTAGCTTGGCTTTACTCTATGCTATTGTGTGCTTTTTATACTGATTTTCCTGAACAATCACATCATCTTTATTTTGAGTCCAGCCTAATTATTCTTGGTTTAATTAATTTTGGTAAAGCACTTGAAGCTAAAGCTAAAAAACGGTCTTCTGTTGCCCTAGAACGATTGTTAAACTTAACTCCTCCTACAGCTTTCGTTGTTGATAAGCATGGTGAACGGGAGATCCCGTTAAGTGCGGTGCAAAAATCAATGATTTTGCGTTTAAAAGTGGGTAATAAAGTGCCTGTTGATGGTGTTATTGTACAGGGTAATGGTTGGTTTGATGAATCAATGTTAACGGGAGAGCCTTTACCGTTACAAAAAAAACAAGGTGATAAGATCAATGCTGGTACAATTATTACGGATGGTACTTTATTATTTAGAGCTGAACAAGTTGGTAATCAAACAAGGCTGGCAAATATTATTCATTTGGTGCGACAGGCACAGAGCAGTAAACCTAAAATAGCATTATTAGTAGATAAAATTGTAGCTTGGTTTGTCCCTACAGTACTCGTGATTGCAAGTCTATCTAGTGTAATTTGGTTTTATTTTACAGCTCAAATTTCTTATGCATTAGTTATTTTCACTACTGTGCTGATTATTGCTTGTCCTTGTGCTTTAGGGTTAGCAACACCGATGTCAATTATTGGTGGCGTCGCTAGGGCGGCAGAGCTTGGCATTTTAGTGCGTGATGCTGATGCTATACAAAAAGCAACCACTGCAAACACACTTGTTTTTGATAAGACGGGTACAATAACACAAGGTAAGCCAAAAGTAGTGGCACTTTATTGCGTTGATGATAATGAAAATGATGCACTGAGGTTAGCTGCAAGTCTTGAGCAAGGATCTACTCATCCTTTAGCTAAAGCCATTTTAGATTTGGCAGATAATCGCTCTTTATCAACGTTACCTGTATCACAATTTCAAAACTTAGTTGGTTTAGGAGTGCAGGGCTATGTTCATGAACAACATTTGTTGTTGGGTAATAGAGTGTTAATGGAAAAAGAATATGTTGATTTAAAAGATTTTTTATTTATTGATGAAAGGAGCTCTAGACAAGGTGCGACAACAGTATTTTTAGCAATAGATAAGAAAATTACCGCACTTTTTGTCATCCAAGATCCCATTCGAGAAGATAGTTTTGCCAGTCTGCAACAATTAAAAAATCAAGGGTATCAACTTATTATGCTTACTGGCGATCAGAAAAAAACAGCAGATTTTATAGCCAAAGACTTACCTATTCAACAAGTGATTGCAAATGTAATGCCTGAAGATAAAGTTAAAGTAATCAAGCAATTACAGACAGATGATTGCAAAGTGATAATGGTGGGTGATGGTATAAATGATGCTCCAGCTTTAGCTCAAGCCAATGTTGGTATTGCCATGAGTAGCGGCTCAGATATTGCAATAGAAGTAGCCGATTTGACCCTTATACGACATAGTATAAGTGCGGTTGCAGATAGCTTAATTTTATCAAAAGCGATTGTGCGAAATATGAAACAAAATCTTTTTGCTGCGTTTATTTACAATATTATTTGTATCCCAGTAGCAGCTGGTGCACTATATCCGACATGGGGTATTCTACTCAATCCAATGATTGCTGGAGTTGCTATGGCACTATCTTCTATTTCAGTCGTTACTAACGCTAATCGTTTGCTAAAGTTCAATATTCCAAAAATTAAAATATAGAGATAATTATGTCCTTACAAATTAATTATATAGCACTATTATTAGTTGTACTGATTTTACTTGGTGTACTAGGTAATAATCATTCAATTACTATTTCCGCTACTATTTTGTTGTTAATGCAACAAACTTTTTTAGCTAAATATATTCCATTTATGGAAAAATATGGTTTAAGTATTGGTATTATTATTTTGACTATTGGAGTACTAAGTCCAATTGTGTCAGGTAAAGTTCAATTGCCAAATTTAGCCGCATTTTTTCACTGGAAAATGTTATTATCAATTGTAGTTGGAATTGTAGTTGCTTGGTTTGGTGGGCGTGGAATTACTTTGATGGGTTCTGAACCCTTATTATTAACAGGGCTACTCACAGGGACGATAATAGGCGTTGCATTTTTTGGGGGAGTGCCTGTAGGTCCTTTAATTGCAGCTGGTATTTTATCAATGTTGATAGGAAAATTTTAAATTATTCAAGGAATTATCATGAGAAATAAATGGTTATTTATTGTCGCCATAAGTGGTTTTTTTTGTGTTGCTTTTGGTGCCTTTTCTGCTCATGGGCTAGCCAAAACACTTGAACCTAAATCACTTGCTTGGATTGAAACTGGTTTAAAATATCAAATTTTTCATACAGTTGCTTTAATGGGGCTTAGCATCCTGCAATTATGCAACAAGAGGTTTTCAGCAAATAAATGGCTAAATTGTACTGCACTTAGTTGGGTTATTGGTATATTGCTGTTTAGTGGTAGCTTATATTTGTTTGCATTAGGTGTAAGTTTATCTTTGGTTTGGATCACTCCTATTGGTGGTACATCATTTTTAATTGGTTGGGCATTGTTATCGTATAGCTGTTTGAAAAAGATTTAATAACAAGATTTTTATGAAAAAGACAACTCAATTTCAGAACCTTAGTTCGTTACAAAAGAATTTGCTTGCTCAGTTGGCACACATGATGATAGTGGATTCGCGTCGTTTGTCTGCAAAAATTAAAGGATTGAATAATATTAGAAATGCAGAAGAACAACAGAAAGTTGTTGACGAGATCAAAATTGAAATTAAGTTAGCTCAAGAACGATTACAGCAACGAAAAAGTGCGGTAGAAAAAATAGTATTTCCAGAAAATTTACCCGTTAGTCAGCGAAAAGAAGAAATCTTAACTGCTATTGCTAATCATCAAGTGGTAGTCATTGCAGGAGAGACTGGATCTGGAAAAACTACACAGCTGCCAAAAATGTGTCTGGAATTAGGACTGGGTAAAAAAGGTTTTATTGGACATACTCAACCACGACGAATTGCTGCTCGTTCAGTAGCTACTCGGATTGCTGAAGAGTTAAATACACCACTAAGTCATTTAGTAGGGTATAAAGTGCGATTTAGTGATCAAATTAGTGAACACACGCAAATTAAATTAATGACTGACGGTATTTTATTAGCAGAAATTCAACAAGATAGATTTTTAAATCAATATGATACTCTAATTATTGATGAGGCTCATGAACGTAGTTTGAACAATGATTTTATTTTAGGTTATCTTAAGCAATTATTACCTAAACGCCCAGATCTGAAAGTCATTATTACTTCTGCTACTATTGATGTGGAACGATTTTCACGACATTTTAATAATGCCCCGATCATTGAAGTATCAGGTCGAACATATCCTGTAGAAGTTCGTTATCGTCCTATCTGTGATGATGAAGAGCAAGATCAACTGCAAGGCATTTTAAATGCGGTTGATGAGTTGCAAAGAGAGGGACGTGGCGACATTTTAGTTTTTCTTAATGGTGAACGTGAAATTAGAGATGTGGCAGAAGCCTTACAAAAACAACAATTACACCATACGGAAATTTTACCGCTATATGCTCGTTTGTCAGCACAAGAACAGAATAAAATTTTTTACTCTACTGGTATAAATCGTATTGTTTTAGCAACTAATGTAGCAGAAACATCACTCACTGTACCTGGTATTAAGTATGTTATTGATCCAGGTACGGCAAGAATATCTCGTTACAGTTATCGTACTAAAGTTCAGAGGCTACCTATTGAGCCTATCTCAAAAGCTTCAGCAAATCAGCGGAAAGGTCGATGTGGACGGGTATCAGAGGGGATTTGTATTCGCTTATATTCGGAAGAGGATTTCAATAATCGTCCAGAATTTACAGATCCTGAGATTTTACGTACAAATTTAGCTTCTGTTATTTTGCAAATGACAGCACTTGGGCTTGATGACATTCAATCTTTTCCTTTTGTAGATAGCCCAGACAAACGTCATATTCAAGATGGTATCAAATTGTTAGAAGAGCTAGAAGCATTTCGGTGGATAAAAACTAGAAATGGGAAAAAACGAGTTTTAACGGAAAGCGGTCGTCAACTTGCTCAATTACCCGTTGATCCTCGTTTAGCCAAAATGTTATTAAGTGCAGTAAAATTTAATTGTTTACATGAGGTAATGGTAATTGTATCTGCACTTTCTATTCAAGATCCGAGAGAACGTCCGCAAGAAAAACAAAAGTCTGCGGATGATAAGCATCGCCGCTTTATTGACAAAAAATCAGATTTTTTAGCTTTTCTTAATTTATGGCACTATATCCAAGCTAACCAAAAAGAATTGACTAAAAATCAATTTCGTCGTCTATGTCAAAAAGACTATTTAAATTACTTGCGAATACGTGAATGGCAGGATATTTACCATCAAATCCGTCTTACAGTTCGTGAAATGGGATTACCAATCAATTCCGAACCAGCAAAATATGATCAAATTCATACCGCACTTTTAGGTGGTCTGTTATCACATATTGGGCAGAAAGAATCAGAAAAACAACAATATTTAGGTGCAAGAAATGCACACTTTGCGATTTTTCCTAACTCGGTGTTATTTAAAAAACAGCCGAAATTTTGCATTGTTGCAGAATTAGTGGAAACTTCAAAATTATGGGGACGTATTGTGGCAGAAGTTGAGCCAGAATGGATTGAGCCACTGGCAAGCCACTTAGTGAAAAAATCCTATTCAGAACCACATTGGTCAAAATCTAAAGGAGCCGTATTAGCTTCAGAGAAAGTTAGCTTATACGGTATTCCAATAGTTGTTAATCGCCTAGTCAATTATGGCAACATAGACCCCGTAACCAGTCGTGAAATCTTTATTCAGTCGGCATTAGTAGAAGGGAATTGGTTCACTAAACATAAATTTTTTCATGAGAATTGTCGCTTAATTCGAGAAATTGAAGAACTAGAACATAAAACTCGTCGCCGTGATATTTTAGTAGATGATAAAACTTTATTTGATTTTTATGATCAACGTATTGGTACGGAAGTAGTATCACAGAGACATTTTGATGCATGGTGGAAAAGTGCGATTAAAAAAGATTCTGAATTTCTAAATTTTGAAAAAGCATTTTTAACTAATGAAAATGCTCAAGTGAGTGAGTTAGATTTCCCAAATTTTTGGTATCAAAATAATCTTAAATTAAAACTAAGTTATCAATTTGAACCAGGAACAGAGGCAGATGGTATGACTGTACATATTCCTTTAGCTTTGTTAAATCAAATTGAAAACATAGGATTCGACTGGCAGATCCCTGCTTTGCGAAAAGAGCTAATAGTAACGTTGATTAAATCTTTACCAAAAAATTTGCGTCGTAACTTTGTACCAGCTCCTGACTATGCAGAAGCATTTTTAGCTCGTATTAATGACTTTAATAAACCGTTAATAGATTCACTATGCTATGAATTTAAACGGATGACGGGCGTTAATTTGAGTAAAGAAGATTGGAATTTCGCACAAATTCCATCGCACCTGAAAATGACTTTTCGTGTGATTGATGATAATGGTAAAAAGATAGCAGAAAATTTTAGCTTGGATGAGTTGAAGTTTAATTTAAAAGATCAAATTCAACAAAGCATTTCCGCTATTGCTGACGATGGTATTGAGCAAAGTGGAATTCATCTCTGGAATTTTGCAGATTTGCCAAAATGCTATGAACAACAAAAAAGAGGATTTACGATAAAAGCTTACCCTGCGATTGTTGATGAAAAAGATGCTGTAGGAATTAAGCTATTTGAAACAGAATTTGAGCAGGCTGTTGCGATGCAACAAGGTTTACGTCGTTTATTATTACTTAATGTACCTTCACCGATTAAATATTTACACGAAAAATTACCAAATAAGTCTAAATTAGCTTTGTATTTTGCTTCTTTTGGTAAGGTGTTAGACTTAATTGATGATTGTATTGCTTGTGCAGTAGATAAATTGATTGCTGATTTTGGTGGTGTTGTTTGGCATCAACAAGATTTTGAAAAATTGCGGGACTACGTGCGATCAAATTTAAATGAAGTCACAGTGGAAATAGCTAAACAGGTAGAATTATTACTTACTAAAGCGTTTGAGCTAAGCAAACGTTTGAAAGGTAAAATGGATTTTACTATGGCATTTGCATTATCAGACATTAAAACTCAGTTAAATCAACTAATTTATGCAGGTTTTGTAGAAAAAACAGGTTATCAACGATTATCTGATTTATATCGCTATTTACAAGCGATTGATAAACGTATTGACAAGTTATCGCAAGATAGTAATCGTGATCGTGCTTTGATGTTGCGGGTGGAACAAGTAGAAAAGGCATATCAACTTTTGCTAAATAAATTACCAAAATCTAAGCCAATTCCTAGTAATATTGCTGAGATTCGCTACATGATAGAGGAACTTCGAGTAAGTTTATTTGCTCAACAACTAGGAACAAAATATCCTATTTCTGATAAACGTATTTTGAATTTAATTGAAACTATTCACTAGTTTAACCGCACTTTTACTTAATTCTATACAGTAGTTATGTGGAGATAAAGTGCGGTATATTTTTTGGCATTTGGCATTTGGCATAGAGTACATATTACTCTATAATGCGACTATACAAATAACTTAGATCGCACTTCATAATCAAGATGCAATGAGCTAAAAAAGTGCGGTCGTTTTTAATTACAAGTCAATATGAAATTATATGCAAACAATAAAGAATTAGATCTTTCCCAGCCCCAAATTATGGGAATTTTAAATTTTACGCCCGACTCTTTTTCTGATAGTGGAAAGTTTTTTCGGTTAGACAAAGCGTTATTACAAGTAGAGAAAATGCTACGAGCTGGAGCAACGATTATTGATGTTGGTGGGGAGTCGACAAGACCAATGGCTGATGAAGTCACATTAGAGCAAGAACTTGATCGTGTTGTTCCGTTAGTTGAAGCTATTCGTCAGCGTTTTGATTGCTGGATTTCAGTTGATACGTCTAAGCCTCAAGTAATGTTGGAAAGTGCTAAAGTTGGAATGGATTTAATTAACGATATTCGAGCGTTAAGTGAATTGAATGCGTTGCAAACTGCGGCGAGATTAGATTTACCTGTTTGTATTATGCATATGCAAGGAGAACCACGTACTATGCAAATGGCACCACATTACGATGACGTAGTGAAGGAAGTATTAGATTTTTTGCAAAAACGTACCGCACTTTGCTTACAAGCAGGAATTCGCAAAGAAAATATCATTTGGGATACAGGATTAGGGTTTGGTAAAAGCGTACAGCATAATTATAAGTTACTCCAACAAACTACATTATTTGCTAAACATTATCCCGTATTGATTGGTCTTTCCCGTAAATCAATGATTGGAGCTGTCCTAGATAAACCGATAGAGCAGCGAACAATTGGGAGTGCGGCAGGTGCATTAATAGCAGTAATGAATGGTGCATCAATTGTGCGAGTACATGATGTAGAAGAAACTTCTGATGTACTAAAAATTTGGCAAGCAACCCAACAAGCTTAAGTAAAGAATATTAATAGGAAGCAAAAATGACAGCACGTAAATATTTTGGAACAGATGGTATTCGCGGCAAAGTTGGAACATCGCCGATTACACCTGATTTTGTGTTAAAACTTGGTTGGGCTGCAGGAAAAGTGCTAGCTACACAAGGATCTCGCAAAGTAATAATTGGTAAAGATACAAGAATTTCAGGTTATATGTTGGAGTCTGCCCTAGAAGCTGGATTAGCTGCAGCAGGGCTTTCAGCTGCTTTTACGGGTCCTATGCCAACACCAGCGATAGCCTATTTAACTCGGACTTTTAGAGCTGAAGCGGGGATCGTTATTTCTGCTTCACACAATCCCTATTATGATAATGGGATCAAATTTTTCTCAATGCAAGGAACAAAACTACCTGATGATGTTGAGGAAGCTATCGAGGCTATGTTAGATCAACCGATGGATTGTGTAGAATCAGCTGAGTTAGGGAGAGCAAGTCGTATTACTGATGCTGCTGGGCGTTATATAGAATTTTGTAAAAGTACATTTCCATCACATTTAAGTCTTGAAAATTACAAAATTGTAGTAGATTGCTCCAATGGAGCAACATATCATATTGCACCCAATGTAATGCGAGAACTTGGTGCTGATGTGATTGAAATAGGTACTGATCCTGACGGTATGAACATCAATCAAAAATGTGGAGCTACTGATATTAAATCTTTACAAGATAAAGTGTTAGAAGCTAAAGCTGATGTGGGGTTAGCATATGATGGTGATGGTGATCGCTTGATTATGGTAGATCATAAAGGCAATAAAGTTGATGGTGATCAGATTTTATTTATCATTGCTAGAGAAGCCTTACGAGCTGGCAATTTACAGGGCGGTGTAGTTGGGACATTAATGAGCAACATGAGCCTTGAGATCGCTTTAAAACAGCTTGCAATTCCTTTTGTTCGTGCAAGTGTAGGAGATCGATATGTACTTGAAAAAATGCAAGAAAATAATTGGAAATTAGGTGGTGAAAATTCAGGACATATTATTATTGCAGATAAAAATACGACAGGTGACGGTATTATTGCTTCTCTTGCTGTACTAGCAGCAATGGTTCAGCATAGTTTATCTCTTAATGAGCTAGCAAGTGCGGTTAAGTTGTTTCCTCAAGTATTAATCAATGTACGCTTTTCTGGAGGGAAAAATCCACTAGAAACTGAAGAAGTAAGAAAAATTTCTGCTGAAGTTGAGAATTTATTAGCAGGTAAAGGTCGGATTTTATTGAGAAAATCAGGTACAGAACCTTTAATTCGTGTAATGGTAGAATGTGAAGATGGCGATTTAGCACAAACTTGTGCTGAGAAAATTGCTGATGTAGTGAGAGCAAATTAATATTAGTTGAAAATTAACTTACTTAAGCTGAAGGAAAATAGAGTGAAAATATTTATTATGCGTCATGGTGAGGCAGAAGCGAGATCGACATCTGATGAAGAAAGACATCTAACAATGAGAGGAAAAACTCAAGCAAAAGAGCAAGGTCAGTGGCTAAAGTCTATGAATGTAGAATTAGACAAAGTATTGGTTAGTCCCTATGTTAGAACTCAAGACACTTTTTTTCAAATTAATGAAATATACCAAAATAGTCTAATAGATAAACAAGAAATTTGGAAAGGGATTACGCCTGACGGTAATAGCAGTAATGTAGTAAATTATTTAATCCTATTGTTCAAGCAAAAATATCAGTCAGTGTTGCTACTTTCTCATTTGCCCTTAGTGAGCGAAATTGTTACAGAATTATGTGGCAAAAATCCAGCTAGCTTTTATCCTTCTACGATTGTGCAAATTGAGTTTGATGGACAAAATGCTATAGTGGAACAAATTAAATACCCGAATTAAGCTTATAATACAAATTATTTAGAAATTAACCGCACTTAGGTGTTATATTGTTATTAACCAGTGCGAATATGAAGTGATGCTCTTCACAATAACTCTTCCCTAGTTAAAGATTGACGTTCTCTCAGCTTTAAATAAGAAAATGTCAATCTTTTATGTTAATTGATCGGATATTCTTCAATTGTAACAGGTAAAACTAAAGTCTTTCCTAAACGAGAAATCTCTACTTCAATAATAGTATTAGGCTTAATATTACTGATAATATCCATCATTTGTACAGGAGATATGGCTTCAGTATTACCAAATTTTAAAATCATATCACCGGGACGAATGCCAGCTTTTGCAGCGGGACCATTATCCATTACGCTAGTAATTAGTACACCTTTTTGATGATTACTAATAGCACCTTGTCCATTACTGAATAAAATGTCACTTTGAACACCAAAGAATCCTCGAATAACTCGTCCATCACGAATTATCTTTTTCATCACTTGGTTGGCGAGTTCAATTGGAATAGCGAAATTTAGTCCTTCAGCAATTTCATTTGCATTTTTACCAATACTTAATGTACTGATCCCAACTAATTCCCCTGCTGAATTAATTAATGCTCCCCCAGAGTTACCTCGATTAATAGAAGCATCAGTTTGAATAAAATTTTGGCGGACAATAAAATCACCAAAGGCATTACGTCCTAACGCACTGATAATTCCTTGTGATACGCTTTGTCCTAAATTGTAAGGGTTACCAATAGCTAAAACAACATCTCCCACATGAGCCTCACGTTTTGGATTTTGTGGAATAGTAGAGAGGTTATTTGTTTTAATTTTTAATACAGCAAGATCTGTTAAATTATCTGAGCCAACTAAAGTTGCTTCATAAATTTTGCCATCTTGCAAAGCAACAACAATTTGATCTGCATTTTGAATAACATGTTTGTTAGTGAGAATATATCCATCTTTTGACATAATTACACCAGATCCTAAGTTATTTACTTGAGCTTGGTAATTATTATTTATAGAAGTAAACGATTGGTTATATACATTAACTACAGCAGGTGAAGCAATTCTAACGGCATCTTTATAAGATAAAATATCTTTCAAGAAAGGAGCTTGATTGTAGAAAAAAGGCGAAACAAAAATAATAATTATGGCAGTAATTAAACCAATTATTACAGCTTGTAGTAGCTTTTTTAACATTTTTATTCCTTATTTTGTTTTATAACGGTAAATTAGTTTAACGTCATCTTCTATTTGTTCTATTGATTTTAGTGTCCACAAAGGTGCATCTGCTAATTTATTTAAATAAGGCAAATCACATAATCCTTTTGCTTGATTTCCCAGTAGCTTTGGAGCAATATAAACAATTAGTTCGTCAACTAACTTTTCTTTAATTAGTGAGCCTGCTAAAGTGGCACCTCCCTCAACCCAAAGATGATTAATGTGGCGTTTACCTAATTCAATCATCAGTGTTTCTAAATAGGATTTCGTAGTGATATTAATCTGAATGTGTTTACAATATTCAGGAAGTGCGGTCATGTTTCTTGTTGTGTCGCTTATCAACCATATAGGTGACGCTATAGTAAATAAACGATGGTTAGAATTTATTTGATGCTGACGATCTAAAATGATACGTATAGGCTGACGTAAATTTTCTATTTGATATTCTTGTTGAACAGAATGAGGAAGCTGTTCCCAACGTACATTTAATAAAGGATTATCAGCCAAAACAGTCTGTGCAGTAGAAAGAATTGCACAAGCTTTAGCCCGTTCTTGTTGTACATCCTCTCTGGCTGCTTGGCATGTAATCCACTTGCTTTCACCACTTGCCATTGCTGTCTTACCATCAATGCTCATTGCTAATTTGAGTTGTACGAAGGGCTTGCCTGTTCTCATGCGTTTTAAAAAACCTTTATTTAAGATTTCTGCTTTTTCTTCTAATAAACCAACCGCACTTTCAATGCCAGATGCTTGTAGCATTGATAGTCCTCTACCCGCTACTTGTGGATTAGGATCTTGCATTGCTACAATTACTTTTGTTATACCAGCTTTAATTAGACTTCTCGCACAGGGTGGGGTCCGACCAAAATGAGAACAAGGCTCAAGCGTTACATAAGCTACGGCACCTTTCGCATTTTCCCCCGCGTGATTTAATGCCATCACTTCTGCATGGGGTTCACCAGCCTTAAAGTGGAAGCCTTGTCCAACAATTTCATTATTTTTTACTAATACACAACCAACTGAAGGATTTGGCGTAGTAGTGAATTGCCCTTTAGTCGCAAGATCTAATGCAAGTTGCATAAATTTTTCATCTTGTTTAGTAAATTTAGTCACATTAATCCTTTAATTTGTCAATTTCTTTAATAAATTCATTAATATCATCAAAACTTAAATAAATAGAAGCAAAACGGATGTAAGCAACTTTATCTAATTTTTTTAACTCGTTCATTGCAAGTGTTCCAACTAATTTACTTGAAACCTCCCGTTCTCCAGTCGCTTGCAATTGATGAACAATATAACTAATAGATTTTTCGACATCATCTGAACTCACAGGGCGTTTTTCTAGTGCATGTAGCATGCCTCGCCGTAATTTATTTTCATCAAAAGGTTGTCTGCTGTTATCACTTTTGATGATTTTAGGAATCACCATTTCAGCACTTTCAAAAGTAGTAAAACGTTCTTTACAATGACCGCACTCGCGTCGACGGCGAACTTGAAAACCATCAGAAACTAAACGGCTGTCGATAACCTTAGTTTCTTCTGTATAACAAAAAGGACAACGCATAAAATATACTCGATTACTAGCACATTAAATAGCATCATTCTAGCAAGATTTAAAAATATTGACGATCTATTTTATTAAGATTAGGAAATAGATATTGAATTTCACGATGATACTCAAATAACGTCATTATAAAATTAAGACTGCTGATAAAAAACCGCTTCCTACAAAAATATATTTAGTAGAGAAGCGGTATGAGGACTAACTCTCTGTTATTGGATAATTAAATAGAAATTTGAATTATCACGTAAAATGTTTAATGCAACAGCGGAAGGATTGTTTTCTAGTAATTTACGTAATTGACCTAGGTTCTCAACTTTTTGTCGATTCACTCCAATGATAATATCACCAGTTTTTAATCCACGGCGATCTGCTAAAGATTTAGGTTTGATTTTAGTAATAACAATACCTTTCAAATCTTTTTCATTATAGTTACTTAATTCAGCCCCATCGAGTTCAGGTAAAATTCCGTTCGCTCCCGTTTGACTTTGATCGTCTGATTGCAAGGTAACTTTAACATCTTTCGATTTACCATCACGTAGATAAGTTAGCTCTATTTCTTTATTTGCACCTGTTGTAGCAATTTTTGCACGTAGTTCAGCAAAACTTGATAGTTTTTGACCATTAATTGCGGTAATAATATCACCTGCTTTTATTCCAGCTTTTTCTGCCGCAGAATTAGGTAAAACTTCACTGACAAACGCTCCTTGTTTAGCTTCTACATCGAAAGCATCAGCTAAATCAGCATCTAATTCTCCTCCTTTGATCCCTAGAAAACCACGGCGAACTTCGCCAAATTCTAAAATTTGTTTCACTAAGCTTGTAGCCATATTGCTAGGAATTGCAAAAGCTATTCCTGCATTGCCACCACTTGGTGAAATAATCGCCGTGTTAATCCCTACTAATTCACCATTTAAATTAATTAGTGGACCACCTGAATTACCTCGATTTACTGCGGCATCGGTTTGAATGTAATTTTCATAAGTATTAATATCAGAACCTGTTGAACGTCCTAAAGCAGAAATAATACCAGATGTTACTGTTTGACCAAGTCCGAAAGGGTTTCCAATCGCTACAGTGAAATCTCCAACTCGTAGTTTGTCAGAGTCTGAAATTTTAATTTCTGCTAGATTTTTTGGATTCTTCAGTTGGATTAGTGCTACGTCAGACATTTCATCTTTGCCTACTACTTTGGCAGAAAATTCACGTCCGTCTTCTAGTTTTACAGTGATTTTATCAGCTTGGTCAATAACATGATTATTGGTTAATACATAACCTTTTTCTGCATTAATTATCACTCCAGAGCCAAGACCTCTAAATTTATTTGGTGCATTATCTTGGAAAGCATCTGGTCCAAAGAAAAATTTAAATTCCTCAGGAATGTCATTGTATTGGTAACGGGATTTTTGTTTTCCTTCTACAGAAATAGATACAACAGCAGGTAAAACCTTTTCTAGCATTGGGGATAGACTTGGTAATTGTTGTTCACTTACAAACGCAGGTAATGCAGCTTGAGTAGTTACTGAAGTTGTCAGTAAACTTAGTCCAAGGGCAATACTGGTTAATAAGATTTTTTTTGTTTTCATTTTCTCTCCGTTTAACAATAGTAGTTAATTTATGTATAAGGTGTGTACTAAGACAAAACAAATTAAAAAATGTTCAGTGATTTATATGAAATATTGAAGAAATATCAGATGTGTTTAAAAAGTAAATCCGAATTCTTATCAAAAAACCACCGCACTTTATTTGAAACTTCAAAAAAAAGTGCGGAGAAAAGATAGTTATTTTCTAATAAAGAACAGTATGAAGTTAGCTGAACATTGCAGAAATAGATTCTTCATTACTGATGCGACGAATGGCTTCAGCAAGCATGCCTGATAGAGTTAGTACGCGTACTTTATTCAATGCAATTATTTCTGGTGAAAGTGGAATTGTATCTGTTACGACAATTTCATCTAATACATCACTTGCGAGATTCTTAGCGGCTGAACCAGAAAATACAGCATGAGTTGCATAAGCAAAGATTCGTTTAGCTCCATTATTTTTTAATGCTTCCGCCGCTTTGCAAAGTGTACCACCAGTATCGATCATATCATCAACCAAAATACAATCACGGTCATTAATGTCACCAATAATATGCATAACTTGGGCTACATTAGCTTTCGGACGACGTTTATCAATGATCGCAATATCTGTATCATTAAGTAATTTTGCTACCGCTCTTGCACGAACTACACCACCAATGTCTGGAGAAACTACAATTGGTTTTTCCATATCGGTTTTTTTCAGAATATCATGAATGAGGACTGGAGTTCCAAATACATTATCAACAGGAACATCAAAGAATCCTTGAATTTGTTCTGCATGAAGATCACATGTTAATACTCGATCGACACCAACGCTAGATAAAAAATCAGCGACGACTTTAGCTGTAATAGGTACACGAGCAGAACGTACACGACGATCTTGACGAGCATAGCCAAAATAAGGAATTACAGCGGTAATACGTCCAGCAGAGGCTCTACGTAAAGCATCAACCATTACGATTAATTCCATTAAATTATCATTAGTTGGTGCACAAGTGGATTGGATAATAAATACATCACAACCCCTCACATTTTCGTTGATTTGGACTTGAATTTCGCCATCGCTGAAACGACCTACAGTCGCATCACCTAGGGAAATATACAAGCGGTCAGAAATTCGCTTTGCGAGTTCTGGCGTGGCATTACCAGCAAAAAGTTTGATATCAGGCATTTAAATTTAACCTCAGAATGTCATAAGATCTAATAATAATTTATTGATTTTATTAAGCTAAATCTTCCAGTTGTCGTAACGGTGAAATATTTAAGCCTTTTGCAACAAAACCAAACAAATTTTTCGGTTTAGCTCGAAACACTGCTTGTGCAGAATTTTCATTATCAAATTCAGCAAAGACGCAAGCACCAGTTCCAGTCAATCTTGTCGGTGCATATTTTAGCAACCACCGACTAGCTGCTTCAACTTCAGGGTAGTGACTGCGAACAATTTGTTCACAATCATTAGTATATTTTCCATGTAATAGTTCAGCAAAGGGTCTTTTAGGTGTATTACGAGGCAGATTAACTTCATTGAACACAGCCGCAGTAGAAATAGATACATTTGGTTTTAAGATTACATAATATTTTTCTAAAGGTTCACAGTAAGTGATTTTTTCACCTACCCCTTCAGCAAAAGCAGCTTTACCATGAATAAATACGGGAACATCTGCACCTAGTTGTAATCCTAATTCAGCTAATTCATGGGTTGTTAATCTTGTATCCCATAATTTATTAAGAGCTACAAGTGTAGATGCAGCATTAGAAGAACCACCACCGAGACCTCCACCAACTGGTAATATTTTATCTAAATGAATATTCGCACCAAGATTACATTTTGTTTTTTGTTGTAGCAAATGAGCAGCTCGATACACTAAATTTTGCTCGGTTCTTAAGTCGCTCATATTGGCTTGCAAGGAAATAATTTTATCGTGACGTAAATCGATATGTAACCAATCTCCAAAATCTAAGAATTGGAATAGTGTTTGCAACTCGTGATAGCCATCGGCACGTCTACCGTTAATGTAAAGGAATAAGTTTAACTTGGCTGGGCAAGGGAAACTTTTCCTTGTTTTTTCGGCTGTTAGCAAAAGTGAGGTTGAAAATCGGTAATTTTCCATTAGTACTTCCAGCTATCCACTTTAATTTTTAGCGTTTGATCCGCATTCTTTAATAAAATATCTTCTGGCAATGGCACTGACCCTGTCGAATATTTTAAATAATCTATGGTCCATAATTGATTCTCTATAAAGTAAAAGAAATCAGCTAATAAATGATTTTTACCTACATGATAATCAATTTGTTCATTAGGCTGACCTTTTAACCATGATGTTAATTGAGAAAGCGGAATAGCGATACCAATTATTTCTTTTAATAAAGTTTCTGTATTTTCAGCAGTGCGGTAGTGACCTTGAGTATCAGTAATACGTATATCTTTTTCATTTTTTTCTAAGACAACTTGGTCACCAGTTAGAGTCGATGATAAAGTTAAAGTATAAAACTGCGGATTGTTATATTGCCAGCGGAAATGAGTTGAAAAACGTTTTTTTGAGCTAATATAGCCAACTTTTCCTTCAGCTGTATAAGATTGAATTTGTTTAATTTTGTGTAAGTGCTGTTGCCAAGTGCGGTCATGTTTATCAATATATTGAACATTGCTTGGACGTTGTGTTTCCATATGTAAACTACATCCGACTAGTGCAATACTAATCGATAAGAGCAAAAAAAAACGTTTGAGGCGATTCATAGTTAAAGAAAAGTTAAACAAATTGGTCATATTTTACGTGGTTAATTTTAATTAGTAAAGTATGGCAATATTGTTAACCGTTTTTTAGTGAGAATATTTAGTCGACGACAGTTCAATTCCTGTTTGATTTCGGCTTTTTCAAATCCTTCAGCAATAATTTGCGAAATATCAATTTTTAATGTTGTTTGATAAAGTTCCAGTAAAAATTTAGGTTGCAGATAAGAGGATTTTTTAGATCCTATTTTAGCCCTAAATTCAGCTTCACAAACAAGTAATATCTCCTCAAAACGCTGTGGTTTTCTCCAAATATCTAATTTATTAAATAACGTTAAAATATCTTGAGGAGTAAGTTTAAAAGCTTCGTGGATATAGTGGTTGTATTCACAATAGAGTAGAGATATTTCCTTAATAGCGTTAGGTAATTTTAATCTAATACAGATTCTGCTCACTAGATCCATGATTAATTTTTTATAGTCGTGACAGCAAGATAACTCAGTATTTTTGGCTAGTGCAGAGGCTAAATTATAGCAAAGAGCAGAAAATCTTATAGCTGTTTTATTGTATTGAGTATTTTCTGTCAGAGCCACTGCTTGCTTTAATATCATCAAGTTGTGTGAGAAGTTATCAATTTTGGTATAAATACTATAAAGCTGATTAAATTCAGGGAATAAAACTGAAAATGCACCAATTTTATGCAAAACAGTAAAGTAAACTTCGGGATTTCTTTCATTCAAAGCTTTTTCTGTTTCTAGCCAAATTCGCTCGATAGTCAAGTGTTCTAATTCTCCTTGTGAAGTAATTTCCACCATTAGAGTCAAGGTCTCTGTCGCAATTTTAAACCCTAAATAATGATAGCGAGCAGCAAACCGAGCGACTCTTAGTACTCGCAGAGGATCTTCACTAAAGGCTGAAGATACATGTCGCAAAGTGCGGTTGTTTAAATCAGATATTCCTCCATAGGGATCGATTAATTTACCTGTCTGAGTTTGAGCAATTGCATTGATAGTGAGATCTCGACGCTGTAAATCCTGTTTAAGCGTGATGTTAGGGCTAAAATCACAAATAAATCCAGTATAGCCATGCCCAGTTTTTTTTTCTGTACGTGCTAGTGCATATTCCTCTTTAGTGGTGGGATGGAGAAATACGGGAAAGTTTCTTCCCACTTGTTGATAGCCAAGAGATAATAGTTCTTTGGGGGTGGCGCCTACCACAACCCAATCTCGATCTTTTACTTTAAGATTGAGTAACTGATCACGAACAGCACCACCTACTAAATAAATCTGCATAAAAGTGACCGCACTTGGTTAAAAAAGTATGTCATTTTTTATGATTATACTTAAATCATGCCCACCCGCCTCGATTGCGGCGTTTTGGTAATATAAATGGAATGACTAAACCAAATATTAACCCAATACCTAACACAATGCCACCATAGATAAACCATTGAATTGCAATTTCTCGTTTACCCACATCTAGCATTGCTTCTAAATCACGATTTTTATTTTTAGTTATCTCTAGTTCACGGTTAAGTTGAGAATTTTGCTCTAACAATTTTGCACTTTGTTCTTCAGCTTGTTTAGTTCGGCGTTGCATTTCTGAGGTACGTTGTTGCCAATCGCTGTCTAATTGATTTAGTTTTAAGCTGAGATCTTCGATTCTAGCTTTTAATTTTGGATTTTCTTCTTTGCTACTAGGGCTAGAAGTTAATTCGTTAGTTAAAATCCAAGCTTCACGGTTACGAGAGTCTCGAATCAAACTGTATTTTTCTTTTTGTGCTAATACAGTAACAGCCTCTCCAGCACGAATTGACCCAGATATTTTAAATTGATCTCCAGCTCCGCGTCGCAGGAAAGTTGAAAGATTTTCTGTAACGTATTTTGTTTCTGCGAATGAAACTTGAGTAGATAAAACTAATAGCAAAAAAGAAAAAAAGAGTTTGATTACATGTTGCATAATAACAGCCTTAAATAATAAACAGACGTAAAGCCATGATTGTATCTTACTTTTTTATAATGAAAAAGTCTGAACTGAACACATTGTTAGTTCAATTGATTTAAATTAATTGATTTACTTGTTAGCTTTTTTATTAGCTCAGTTACAGATTTCAGTTATAATGCTGAAATTTAATGTAAAACGTAAAAGGATTAGATTTATGGCAAATCAATCTTCCTCACTGCAAAATAAGAAGAATACTACGAGTATGAATAAACCTGATATTCCACCTCATTCAATTGAAGCGGAACAAGCTTTGTTAGGAAGTATTTTATTGAGTAATATTCATTGGGATGCAGTTGCAGAAAGAATCATTGCCGAAGATTTTTATACTTATGCACATCGTCTTATTTTTCAAGAAATGACCGCACTTATGCAACAAAATCAACCTGTTGATTTGCTGACTTTAGATAATGCACTAAGAAATAAAAATATTGCCGATGATGTAGGCGGATTCGCTTATTTAGCTGAATTGTCTAATAATACACCAAGTACAGCAAATGTTGTTGCTTATGCAGAGATTGTGCGAGAAAAGGCGATTTTGCGGGAGCTTATTGCTGCTAGTAATAAAATTGCAAAATCTAGTTATGATCCTCAAGGACAAGATATTAAAGCGATTTTAGATGATGCAGAACGAGTAGTATTTGCTATTGCAGAAAAACGTACAGCTTCAGGAGAAGGACCTCAAAATGTAATTAGTATTTTAGAAAATACAGTCAATAAAATTGAATCTTTAGCATTGAATAAAACCCATAATGGAATTACAGGAGTGACAACAGGATTTATTGATTTAGATAAAAAAACAGCAGGACTTCAACCTTCAGATTTAATTATCATAGCTGCTCGACCTTCTATGGGTAAAACTACATTTGCTATGAATTTATGTGAAAATGCCGCTTTAGCGAGTGAAAAACCTGTATTAGTATTTAGCTTAGAAATGCCTGCAGAACAAATTATGATGCGTACGATTGCCTCTCTTTCTCGTGTCGATCAAACTAAAATTAGAACAGGACAAGGGCTAAATGAGCAAGACTGGTCAAAAATAGCAAGTACATTGGGAATATTTAAGCAAAAACCTAATTTATTTATTGATGATTCTTCAGGTCTAACACCAACAGAATTACGTTCTCGGGCAAGACGAGTCTATAGAGAAAATAATGGATTAAGTTTAATTATGGTAGATTATTTGCAATTAATGCGTGTACCTGGTTTTACAGATAATCGCACGTTAGAAATCGCTGAAATTTCTCGTTCTTTAAAATCCCTTGCAAAAGAGTTGGGTGTACCTGTTATCGCCCTTTCGCAATTGAACCGTACATTAGAAAATCGGCAAAATAGACGACCGATCAATTCAGATTTACGAGAATCAGGTTCTATTGAACAAGATGCTGATTTAATTATGTTTATTTATCGAGATGAAGTTTATAATGAAAATTCAGAAGATAAGGGAATAGCAGAAATTATTATAGGTAAGCAACGAAACGGACCTATAGGAGCTGTGAGATTGAAGTTTCAAGGGCAGTATTCTCGTTTTGATAATTTACGAGAGCAGCCAGAATATATTGAAGGTTATTAAATTATGATGGTTAAACCAGCGACAGTAAAAATTAGTTCTGTTGCATTAAAGCACAATATTCAAGTCATTCGTCAAAAAGCACCTCATAGTAAAATTATCGCAGTGGTAAAAGCAAATGCTTATGGACATGGTGTACTGTTTGTAGCAAGTGCGGTGGAAAAATTAGTAGATTGTTTTGGTGTGGCTCGTTTGGAAGAAGCCTTAAGTTTAAGATCTCAAGGAATTACTAAACCAATTTTATTATTAGAAGGATTTTTTTCAGAACAGTATTTGCCGATTATTGCAGTTAATAACATTCAGACTGTTGTGCATAATAAAGAGCAATTACTTGCACTTCAACAAGCTGAATTACCAAATAAAATTAAAGTTTGGTTAAAAATCGACACGGGTATGCATCGTTTAGGAGTGGCATTAGAGCAAGTTGATGAGTTTTATCAGCAATTGCAAAATTGTCCTAATGTAGAATCGGATATTGGTTTTATCAGTCATTTCAGTCGTGCTGATGAAACCGATTGTGATTATACACAAAAGCAGTTAGAAGCATTTTTGCAGGTCACTAAAGATAAAAAAGGTGAGCGTAGTATCGCCGCCTCTGGTGGAATCTTATTCTGGGAAAATGCTCATTTAGATTGGATTAGACCAGGTATTATAATGTATGGTGTATTACCTGATAATAGTGCAACACATACACAAGGTCTCATTCCTGTGATGACATTAACTTCATCACTGATTGCAATTAGAGATCATAAAAAAGGCGAACCTGTAGGCTATGGTGGTATTTGGATAAGTGATAAAAATACTAAAATTGGAGTAGTGGCAATTGGTTATGGAGATGGCTATCCTCGCAATATTCCAACGGGTACACCTGTATATATTAATGGGCGTTTTGTGCCTATTGTGGGGCGAGTATCAATGGATATGCTTACGGTAGATCTTGGTACTGAGAGTGAAGAAAAAGTAGGCGATGAGGTTATTCTGTGGGGCAAAGAATTGCCAATAGAAGAATTATCTAAGATAACGGGTATATTAACATATGAGCTGATCACTAAGCTGACTCCTCGAGTTTTAACTGAATATATTGATTAAGTGTACCATTTGCTTGATAGAATGATTACAATTTTCATATTAGCTAAGATATAAATAAGGAAAATTCATGAAAAATATTAATCCAACAAAAACTCAAGCCTGGCAAGCATTGCTTCAGCATAAAGCAGAGCTTGCAGATATTAGCATTCAACAACTTTTTACTGAAAGTGCGGATCGTTTTACTAATTATTCTCTTACGTTTAATGATGAAATTTTAGTGGATTATTCTAAAAATAGAATTACTGCAAAGACGATGAAATTGTTACATCAACTAGCAGCAGAGTCTGGTTTATCACAAGCTATTGAAGCTATGTTTACTGGTGAAAAAATTAATCGTACAGAAAATAGGGCAGTGCTACACACCGCACTTCGCAATCGCACGAATAAACCAATTTACGTTGATGGAAAAGATGTGATGTCTCAAGTAAATACTGTATTAGCAAAAATGAAATCTTTTTGTGAACAAGTTATCTCAGGAGAATGGAAAGGCTATACAGGTAAAATAATTACTGATGTTGTGAATATTGGTATTGGAGGTTCAGATCTAGGACCTTATATGGTCACAGAAGCTTTGCGTCCGTATAAGAATCACTTGAATATGCATTTTGTTTCTAATGTTGATGGCACGCACATTGCTGAAACTTTGAAAAAGTTGAATCCTGAAACAACACTAGTTTTAGTTGCTTCAAAAACGTTTACTACTCAAGAGACGATGACTAATGCTCATTCGGCACGTGATTGGTTATTGAAAAGTGCGGTAGAAGAATCAGCCGTAGCGAAGCATTTTGTTGCATTATCCACAAATGCTACTGAGGTGGCAAAATTTGGTATTGACACTAAAAACATGTTTGAGTTTTGGGACTGGGTTGGAGGTCGTTATTCTCTTTGGTCTGCCATTGGGCTTTCTATTGCACTCTCTATTGGTTTTGAAAATTTTGAGCAATTACTGTCTGGTGCATTTGCGATGGATAATCATTTTCGACATACTTCAATTGAGCAAAATATTCCTACTACACTCGCATTAATTGGGTTATGGAATACTAGTTTTCTTGATGCTCAAACAGAAGCGATTTTGCCTTACGATCAATATCTACATCGCTTTGCTGCATATTTCCAACAAGGTAATATGGAATCTAATGGTAAATATGTAGATCGTAATGGAGAGATTGTAAATTATCAGACAGGACCTATTATTTGGGGGGAGCCTGGTACAAATGGACAACATGCATTTTATCAATTAATTCATCAAGGTACTACTTTAATTCCTTGTGATTTTATTGCTACAGCTCAAACTCATAATCCTCTAGGAGATCATCATAATAAGTTATTATCAAATTTCTTTGCTCAGACTGAGGCATTGGCGTTTGGTAAAACAAAAGCAGAAGTAGAAGCAGAATTTATTGAAGCAGGCAAAAATTTAGATGATGTTAAAAACATTGTTCCTTTTAAAGTATTCACAGGAAATAAACCAACTAATAGTATTTTATTGCGTAAAATAACTCCTTTTAGCCTAGGTGCATTGATAGCAATGTATGAACATAAGATTTTTGTACAAGGCGTTATTTTTAATATTTTTAGTTTTGATCAATGGGGAGTTGAATTAGGTAAACAGTTAGCGAATCGAATTTTGCCAGAATTAGCTAGCGAAGGAAACGTTACTACACATGATAGTTCAACGAATGGTTTGATTAACTGCTTTAAACAATGGAGATAATTAAATAGTAGGCTTTCTTTAATTATTCCATATAGTAAGGGGCGGTTTTCTGCCCCTTATCACATTGTTACTTTAAGCTCTTAACGGATTTACGAATGACTAATTCGGGATAAAATTCAAGGATATCCTGTTTGCGTATATCATTCTTATTTACTTTATTATTTATACGATCAAATAAAAAACTGAGAGCTTGAGCCCCTAATCGAGTTTTAGACTGGTGAATAGTTGTTAGCGGTGGAGAATAAAAACGGGAAGAGTGAATATTATCATAGCCGATAATAGAAATATCATCAGGAACTTCTAACCCTCTCTCTCTAATTGCCGAAATTGCACCTAATGCCATTACGTCGTTACAACAGAAAACGGCGGTTGGTAATTTGTTTTGAGACAAAATTTTATTCATGCATTCATAACCATCTTCAGGTTCAAAAAAGCCTTCCATAATCCATTGAGGATTAATTGAGAGATTTGCTTCTTGCATTGCTTTGACGAATCCATCATAACGAGTTTTTGCAGTAGTTTTATTCAATTCTCCTGCAATGATCGCAATATTTTTATGCCCATTGTCGATAAGATATTTTGTAGCAATATAGCCACCAGTAAAACTATTGTCTTGAATTACATCTGTACATGAATTATTCGGTCCCCAATCCATCACTACCATTGGTAGATCTGTTAAATTGGCGAATAAATCGAGAGAATCCTGAGAATACTCTGAACACATCACTAGTAAACCATCAACTCGTTTTTCTAATAACATTTTTAAATGATTTTTAATTTTTTCTGTGTGATTTTGAGTGTTACACAGAAATAGAGAATAACCTTGGCGATAGCAATGCTCTTCAACTGCATGGATAATTTCAGCAAAATAAGGAGCTTCACTAGTGGTGACAATCATACCAATAGATTTTGTAGTATTGATTTTCAGGCTACGAGCTACCGCACTTGGCGAATAATTAAGCTCTTGGATTGCTTGTAAAACCAGTTTTTCTGTCTCAGGAGCAACAAAACGAGTTTTATTAATAACATGAGAAACTGTCGTTGTAGATACGCCTGCCACTTTCGCGACATCTTTTATCGTTGCCATATTTCCTCCATAAATTTCACTTAATTATAAATATATCATTAAGATATTAAAAATAAAAATAAGCTTATTAACTATTATTAGTATTTATATTCATTATTTTTCAGGAAAAGTGCGGTTAAAATTACAAAAAAATCTGCCTAAAATAAGTAAGCAGATTTTCTTATAAAATAGATTTTATGACCGCACTTTAAATATTAAAGACAGCAAAAACAGTCAGCAAACTGAAAAGCATTGCTAATCCGTAGAAAATCCAACCACCTGCGGGAACATGTACTTTAAAATCATGCAATCCTAGATGGATACGATGAATACCACACCAAGCAGGAAAAATCACTAAAGCAAGGATAATTAATTTTCCTATCCAAGTGTGAGCAAAGGCGATAATATTATCAGGTTGTATTAATCCAAAAGGTAATAAAAAGCCTAGTATCAATACTAATACAGGAAAAGCAACCGCACTTATTGCTCCACCTGCACCAAATAAGAGCCATACAGCAGGTTCATTTGAACGTTTGGGATTGAGTTTATCCATGTTTGCCTCCCTATAATAAAACCAAAATTAGGGTAACGATACTAACTAATAATGTTACTCCCCAAAAGATACGGGATAGCAACTTTATGTCAATACGTTCATTTTTAATGATAAGATTCATCATTTGCGGTGCCATATTAAAGAATGTAGCACTGTTGAGCAATACTGCACCTAGAGTGATAATATTGAGAATTACTACAATTGGATTTTGTAAAAATCCGATGAAATCTGTTTGAAAACTATTTTCACTCCCCAGACAAATCAAGCCATAAAATAGTTCTAGACAGAACCAAATAGTTGGTACAGCAGTACTTTCACGCAACACATAAAATTTGTAAAAATCCAACTTTTTCCACCAAGAGGCTTTCATCTCGCGTACATATTTTTTGCGTTTACTTGCTATTGTTGTCATTTTACACTCCTTATTTTTGCGGTTTTAGCATCGCGAAAACATAGTCTTTAGCACTTTCTATTTTACCTTGGTTGACTGCCTCAGAGGGTTGTACATGTTTAGGACAAACTTCTGAACAGTAACCAACGAAAGTACAACTCCATACGCCATTTTTACCGTTTAAAATCTTCATTCGTTCAGCTTTACCATGATCACGGTTATCTAAATTATAACGGTGAGCTAAAGTAAGAGCTGCAGGACCTACGAACTCTGGATTTAAACCAAACTGCGGACAAGCAGCATAACATAGACCACAATTGATACACATTGAGAATCGGCGATATTTTTCTAATTGTGCAGGTGTTTGTTTAGTACGACTTTTCGCTAATTCTGCTGATGGATGTGGTTTCCCATCTAGTTCAGGTGCTTGGTTACCAATAATATAAGGCTTAATACTTTCTAAACTTTCAATAAAATGGCTTAGATCCACAACTAAATCTCTTTCAATTGGGAAGTTAGCTAAAGGTTCAATTCTCATATGACCGCTGTAGTCACGTAAAAATGTTTTACAAGCCAATTTAGGTTTATTATTTACCATCATCCCACAAGAACCACAAATTGCCATGCGGCAAGACCAACGATAGGAAAGTTCAGGTTCAAGTTTATCTTTAATATAGCCTAATGCATCTAGCAAAGAAGTTTGACTGTCATAAGGGACGTCATAAGACCGTAGATAAGGTTCTTTATCTTCTTCTGGATTGTACCGTAAGATTTCGATTTTCATCACTGTTTGGTTGACCATCTACTTACTCCTTAGCTTTTGCTGCAGCTTCTTGTGCTTCGGCTTCAGCACCATAAACACGTTTAGCTGGTTGAGATTTAGTGATTTTTACATTACTGTATTCTATACGAGGAGTACCCTCAGGGGTATAAAATGCTAGTGTATGTTTCAAATAATTTACATCATCGCGTTCAGTATAGTCTAAGCGTTGATGAGCACCACGTGATTCTTTGCGTTCTAAAGCTGAATTTGCTATAGATTGAGCGACATCTAAAATATAACCTAATTCTACAGTATATAATACGTTAGTATTGAACACACTTGAGCGATCTGCTATTCGAATGCGTTTGTATCTTTCTCTCAATTCTGCAATTTTATCTACAGTTTGTTGCATACTCTCTTCTGTACGATAAATGCCACAACCTTCTTCCATGGAGTTACCCATTTCATCACGAATTTGCGACCAAGATTCATTCCCTTCTTGATTGTACAAATCTTCTAAGCGACGAATGACATCTTTAGCTTGAGAATCAATCGCAGTTTGATTGATTGGTGTGGATTCTAAAGCACGTTGTGCGGCGTATTCACCTGCTACACGACCTAATACTACTAGTTCCGCTAATGAATTGGAGCCTAAGCGGTTTGCTCCGTGTAAACCTGAAGAGGCACATTCACCTACAGCAAATAGCCCTCTGATGCGAGTTTCACTGTTGAAATCTACTTCAATACCACCCATTGTATAATGTACTACTGGACGGACAGGGATTGGTGACTTAGCTGGATCGACTCCCTCGTAGGCGTGGGCTAATTCACAAATAAATGGCAAGCGTTCATGCAAATATTTTTCACCTAGATGTCGTAGATCAAGATGTACTACATCTACGCCTTTGGCTGTTTTCAATGTATTACCTTTACGCCATTCTTGCCAAAATGCTTGTGATACTTTATCGCGAGGTCCCAATTCCATGTATTTATTTTCAGGTTTTCCAATAGGAGTTTCTGGACCTAAACCATAATCTTGTAAATAACGGTATCCATCTTTGTTCACTAAAATACCGCCTTCGCCACGACACCCTTCGGTCATTAAAATTCCAGTGTTCGGTAAGCCTGTAGGGTGGTATTGGACAAACTCCATATCACGTAATGGTACGCCATGACGGTAAGCCATAGAGAGTCCATCACCTGTGACAATACCACCATTCGTGTTGAAACGGAATGCACGACATCCACCACCAGTTGCAATAACAACTGCCTTTGAATTAATTTGCACTAGAGTGCCTTCCATCATATTCATTGCGACCATACCACGTGCATGACCGTCATCTACAAGAATATCAAGTACAAAATGTTCATCAAAACGTTGAATTTGCGGATATTGAATAGATGTTTGAAATAGAGTATGTAGCAGATGAAAACCTGTTTTATCGGCAGCAAACCAAGTGCGTTCAATTTTCATGCCACCAAAACGACGAACGTTAACATCTCCGTCTTGCTTACGACTCCAAGGACAGCCCCAACGCTCAAGCTGAGTCATTTCCACTGGAGAGTGTTCTACAAAATACTCAACTACATCTTGTTCACAGAGCCAGTCACCACCCGCCACAGTATCGTGGAAATGTTTTTCATAAGAATCTTCTTCTTTAATTACTGCAGCAGCTCCACCTTCTGCTGCAACCGTATGGCTACGCATCGGGTAAACTTTTGAAACTAATGCGATTTTTAAATTAGGATTTGCTTCTGCTGCTGCAATTGCTGCTCGTAATCCACCGCCGCCAGCACCAACAATTGCAATATCGACATTAACAGTTTGCACGATATTCCTCCAATAGGATGAAAGTAAAAAAACAAATTTCAAGTAAATTGAAATCAATATTAAGGTGCTTATATTTTGACATGTTTTTTTAATTCGAATAACTTTTTTTTATAAAATAGCAGAAGAAAAATGCAAAATTGTGATCCAACTCAAAAAGTTACATAAATGTTAATAAAAATTGGCGGTTAAGATGATAATAACTCTCATTCAATCTGATTATTGAGCAAAAGTGCGGTACTTTTGAAAGAAATTTTTATTATTTTTCCGTTTGTTTTTTTCTTGATATAAAATAATCTCAATTAAAGTAATGAAAGGAAAAAATTATGCTTTTAGAACCTCAGTGGCAACCATCTGCTTCAATTAAAAACTTATTGGCAAGAGCAAAAATTATAACTGAAATTCGTCGCTTTTTTACTGAACGTGGTTTGCTTGAAGTGGAAACTCCAGTATTGAGTGAATTTGGCGTGACAGATGTTCACCTTTCCACTTTTAGCTGTGAATTTATTTCTCCGTTTAAAGAGCGGTCGAAAACACTTTGGCTTTCTACTAGTCCAGAATATCATATGAAACGCTTGCTTGCGGCTGGTAGTGGACCAATTTTTCAATTGTGTAAAGTATTTCGTAACGAGGAGAGAGGACGTAAACATAATCCAGAATTTACGATGTTAGAATGGTACAGACCGCACTTTGATATGTATCGTTTAATTAATGAAGTCGATGATTTATTACAAAATATTTTAGACTGTGAATCAGCAGAAACTGTTAGTTATCAATTTATTTTTCAGCAATATGTAGGAATTGATCCGCTTTCAGCTGAATTATCGGAACTTATTGAAAAAGCACAAGAGCAAAATTTAACAGGTGCAGAAAATGAAGATCGTGATACTTTACTGCAATTTTTATTTAGCACTCTTGTTGAGCCTGAAATCGGTAAAACCAGACCTATCGCAGTATATCATTTCCCTTCAACACAAGCTGCGTTAGCTCAAATTAGTTCGGAAGATCATCGAGTAGCAGAACGTTTCGAGTTCTATTATAAAGGATTGGAATTGGCAAATGGATTTAATGAGTTAACGGATGCTAATGAACAACAACATCGTTTTGAGTTGGATAATCGATTACGACAAAAAATGGGATTGCCACAACGAAAAATTGATAATAGATTTTTAGCCGCATTGCAAGCAGGTGTACCCAATTGCTCAGGCGTTGCATTAGGTGTTGATCGACTGTTGATGATCGCATTAAACGTAGATGAAATCAGCGATGTGATGTCCTTTGGGATTGATAATGCTTAAAGCTGTTTTTTATGATGTTAGTCACCGCACTTTTAATTTTATTTAATAGGTGCGGTATCATTTTGTTTTTGTTGTAGTTTTTCTTTTAACAAGTTTTTAATTTGTTTTCTTAAAGATTTATTAATTTCTACTTTGTATTTTGGGTAATAACAATCATCAAAAAATGTAATAGGTAGAGTAATATCTTGATATTTTTCATCATTTGAATAGAGATTGATTTTAAAAAGACATTGCATATTATGCAATTGAATTTTTCCAGCTCCTTTAAGATAAAAATATGTATTTGACATTAATAGTTGTGAAATATTAAGTGATTCTCTATTCCAATCTAATTTAGCCGTTAATTGATTGAAAGGGCTATCTAAGTTTTGTGAAATATCTTGAGGATAATTTATTGGTAGTCCCTGACTTATAATATTGAGAATATTTAATCCTTTTAAATTTCCCATTGTAATATTAAAGTTTACATTTCCTTGCTGAATTATATTATTTTTTAATAAAAGATCTGCATTAAGATTAGATTTCCCTGTTAGTATTACGGGAAGCTCCAATACACTGAGCCATTTGTCTGTATCTAAATAATTTGCCGTTATTTGTAGCGTTGAATTTTGGTGGGAAATAATATTATTAATAGGCGTGTAATTGAATTTTATATTATTTTTATCAATAACAAAATCTCCATTTATTTGTAAATGATCTTTATTAATGTTTCCTTCGATTTGGTTAAAATTAACATGATTTATTTGAATAGAATTAAAATTAACATTGATATTATGATTCACTTTCGAATATATTATCGCTCCTTTCTCTGCTTTAAGGTTAAGTTTATTTAAATGATTAAATACAGCTTGAGGTGTCTCAATTGTTAAGTCGAGAGATTTCATTTTTATTTTATCAGGTTGTAATGTAGAGTAAGTCTTTAATTTGACACGGTTGTTTTGTTGATCTGTCGCTTTTAATTCAATTAAGTAATCGTTATTAATTGTTTTCATATTACTATTCTTTTTAATAAGACCTAGTAGATCTTTTAAATAAAGTGCGGTTGGTTTAATAACAATATCTACTTCATTGAAATTTGGATTTTTGATTTCACCTTGTTGTAAATAAATTTCTTCTAATTGTATTTTTTTATTCAAAAGAAGAGATGATATGGAAGTTGAAATAATAATATTTTTAAAATGAAATTTACTTGTGTTAAGTTGTAATTTAACTTCTTCTAGTTGCAACTTTGGAGTGGGTAAAATATCAAAACTCAACTGGTTAAATTCGATATTATTTTCATGTAGTAATGGTATTATTTTTTGTTCTATATGATTTTTGTGTACATAAATAAAACTAAAGATCACAACTAATATAAAAATTATACCGCATGTGATCTTTTTACACATTTTACTTATCTTCATTGATTCGGCTAGCAACAGCATTTTGTTGATTTTTGTATTTTGCGTCGATGCGACAATTATAAGGGCGACTAGCATGTCCGCTGAGAGTCTCAAAACTTAATGCACCGATTACCATATTCGGACGAAGTGCTAATGGCAGTTTTCCTGAGTTAAAAAACTCTAATACGATTTTTCCTTCCCAACCAGGATCAATACGATGAGCAGTCACATGGACCATTAGCCCTAATCGTGCTAGTGATGAACGACCATCTAACCAGCCTATAATATTCGAAGGTAGCTTTACTGATTCTAAAGTTGTAGCAAGAGCAAGCTCACCAGGATGGAGAAAAAAAGCCTCGTTATCAGCAATGATAATTTCCTCACTCATTACAGCATTAAGTTGAGCTGTTACTTCTTCCTTTTGTCCACTTAAGTCAATATAAGGAGCCGTATGCTCTCGAAATACACGAAAAGAGTTCCCAAGTCTTACATCAACAGTTGCACCGTTGATTTTATCTTTCGTTGGGCGAGGAGTGAGAGAAATAATATTTTCATCTAGATAACGTTCAATATCAGAGTCACACAAACGCATATTATTTATCCTTATTTTTTTCCTAGCAACTGCAGAATTTGGGCTTTTAACATATTGACCGCAATGCGGTTTTTTCCACCCCTTGGAAAGATAATATCAGCATACTGCTTAGATGGTTCAATGAATTGTAAAAACATAGGGCGAACAGTTGCTCTGTATTGTTCAATTACAGATTGGAGTGAGCGACCTCGCTCTTCCATGTCTCGTTTTAGACGACGGATAAAGCAAATATCTAATGGGGTATCAACAAACACTGAAATATTAGCTTCTTGTCGCACTCGTTCATCAGTAAGAAGTAAGATTCCTTCTAAGATTATAATTTTTTTTGGTTTGAAATGGGTTATTTGATCAGTGCGAGTATGTTCTACATAACTGTATACGGGAATATCTACCGCCTCACCAGACTTTAATTTTTGCAAATGTTCAATTAATAGATCACGATCCATTGAATTAGGGTGATCATAGTTAGTTTTAACTCGCTCTTCTAATGCTAAATGGCTTTGATCTTTGTAGTAGCTATCTTCAGAAATAATACCAATTTCTTTGTAACCCAACTCTTCACATAGTTCTTTATAGATAGTTGATGCTATTAAACTTTTTCCAGAAGCAGAAGCACCAGTGATGGCAATAATAATGCAAGATTGATCTGACATAGGTAAACTCGAATAAATTGTCGTAAATAGAATTATAAAGAAAAATTAATGTTTTTGATAATAATTTAGCGAATAAATAAAATCAATATCTTATTCTGTGACTAAATTCACATTATTTTATTTTATTTTAGTGTAGCATTGCGAGGTATTTTAATAGTAGTGCTATGAGAGTACTTAATTAATTAAAACTGCTAGTCAAGAGGAGAATATTTATGCAATTAAAAAAACTTTCTGTCGCAATTTCCACCGCACTTTTTACCACTGGACTTATGTTGTCATCCCAAGCTATGGCAAAGGGGCGTTTAATAGTTTATTGCAGTGCAACTAATGAAATGTGCGAAGCTGAAACTAGAGCATTTGGTGAGAAATATGATGTTAAAACTTCTTTCATTCGCAATGGTTCAGGTAGTACTTTAGCTAAAATTGAGGCGGAAAAAAATAATCCACAAGCAGATGTGTGGTATGGTGGAACATTAGATCCTCAAGCTCAAGCAGCAGAAATGGAATTATTAACGCCATATCGCTCAGCGAATATTGAGCAAATTGTAGAGCGTTTTCAAGATCCAGCTAAAATGAAAGGTAACTATACATCAGCTATTTATATGGGCATTTTAGGGTTTGGAGTTAACACTGAGCGGTTGAAAAAATTAGGTATTACTGAAGTACCAAAATGCTGGAAAGACTTAACTGATCCTCGCTTAAAAGGTGAGATTCAAATCGCAGACCCACAAAGTTCTGGCACCGCTTATACAGCGATTGCGACTTTCATTCAAATTTGGGGAGAAGACAAGGCTTTCGATTACTTTAAACAGTTGCACCCAAATATTTCACAGTACACAAAATCAGGAATTACTCCTTCTAATAATACTGCCCGTGGTGAAACTGTAGTAGGAATTGGTTTCTTGCATGACTATGCGTTGCAAAAACAACAAGGAGCTCCGATAGAAATGATCGTGCCTTGTGAAGGTACTGGTTACGAATTGGGTGGTGTTAGCATCATTAAAGGGGCAAGAAATTTAGACAATGCTAAATTATTTGTAGATTGGGCATTATCAAAAGAAGGTCAAGAATTAGCTTGGAAAAAAGGAAAATCTTTCCAAACTTTAACTAATACTACTGCTGAACAATCACCAGTAGCGTTTGACCCTAAAAAATTGAAACTTATTAATTATGATTTTGAAAAATATGGTGATGCTACGGAGCGTAAGCGTTTAATTACAAAATGGATTAATGAAGTTAAATTAGTTAAATAAAAGATCATTCTTACTAGGAGGATGAATATGAAATTATCTAAAGTTGCTTTGTCTCTTTCTACGTTGCTTTTTGCAGAGTTATTTAGCTCTCAAACACTAGCTGAGCCATCGGGAAGAGTAGTAGTTTATTGTAGTGCTCAAAATGTAGTATGTGAAAAAGCAGTTCAGGGTTTTTCTGAAAAATACAATATTCAAGCTTCATTTATTCGCAATAGTTCAGGTAGTACTTTGGCGAAAATGGTAGCAGAGAAAAATAATCCTCAGGCTGATGTTTGGTTTGGTGGACCATTTGATACTCATTTACAGGCTGTAGAACTTGGTCTTGTTGAACCTTACTCTTCACCGAAATTAGCAGAAGTGTTGCCTCAATTCCAAAAATTGGGGAATGGAAACAGTTCTGTTGTATACATGGGGGTTTTAGGATTTGGTGTAAATACTGAGAGATTAAAACAGTTAGGTATTACTCAAACTCCAAAATGCTGGAAAGATCTCCTTGATCCTCGCCTTAAAAACGAGATTCAATTAGCAGATCCACAAAGTTCAGGTACTGCCTATACAGCGATTGCGACATTTATCCAGTTGTGGGGAGAAGATAAGGCTTTTGATTATTTGAAAAAACTTCATAAAAATGTTTCTCAATATCCTAAAGCTGGTACGGCTCCTTCAAGAAATACTGCAAGGGGTGAGACAGCAATTGGAGTTGGATTTTTACAAAATTATTCCTTTGAAAAAGCAAATGGAGCACCTATTGAGCTAGTTGTGCCTTGTGAAGGAACTGGTTATGAACTAGGTGGGATTAGCATCATTAAAAAAGCAAGAAATTTGGAAAATGCAAAATTATTTGCAGATTGGGTTATGTCAAAAGAAGCTCAAGAACTCTCTTGGCAAAAAGCACAATCCCATCATATTCCAACTAATGTTAATGCTAAACCGTCACCTTATTCACTTAAACCAACAGAATTAAATTTAATTAATTATGATTTTGATCGATTTGGGGCAAATGAAGTTCGTAGTAAGATAATTGATAAATGGGTTACGGAAGTCAAATTAGCAAAATAATTTTTGTTTCACGGAGGTTTTATGAGTGAACAGACACAGATATTTAAAAGTAACCTAGTGTGGATTTTATTGTCATTCATTGGGTTTATTGTGTTGCCAACGATGACACTACACTATGGTATAACAGACTCTACTGCTGAAGAAATTTACGAGGCAATGGGATGGTCTAAACTTAATTTGAGTTGGATTTGGTTTAGTTCATTATTAGTTGTACCAATACTCTCTTATTTATTTAAAAATGAAGGGGAGCAAAAACAAGGAAAGGTTGAGTTTCTTGCTGTTGTAGGGATCTTTTCTTTTATATTTTTGTCTGCCATTTTACAAAAATTTAGTCTTGGATATTCTATTTTTGTTTTAGTTATTGCATTGGTTGCATTAGCAACTAATGCTTTAGCAAAAATGAAATTTATGCAAGGAGATAAATTTATTATATTTTCTCTAATTAGCATTATTTTACTTATTTTCTTCTTTATCGTTTATCCAACTTTTGCCATTTTTATTTCAATGTTCTATGACGGTTCAGAATTTGTTCCAACCCAAGTATTGGACATTGTAAGTAAACCGTATGTCTTGCGTGTAATTGGAAACTCATTAGCTGTTGCATTTACTATTGGTATTTTAGCGACTTCATTTGGTTTAGTTTTCGCTCTTTATACTACTAGAATAGCTAAACGTACTGCTGTAATAGGTAAAATATTTTCTATTTTACCTATTGTTACACCTCCTTTTGTCGTTGGATTAGGGGTAACATTAATGTTGGGACGTTCTGGTTATGTAACGTCATTCTTAGTTGAATATTTTGGATTTAGCAGCAACTGGCTATATGGTTTTACGGGTATTGTAATAGCTCACACTTTGGCACTTACCCCTATGTCATTTATGATTTTAGAAGGAGCATTAAAATCTATACATCCTTCTATTGAGGAAGCTTCATATACATTAAGAGCTAACCGTTATCAAACTTTTTTTCATATTATTTTCCCATTATTAAAACCAGCATTAGCAAATTCATTCTTGGTTGTTGCAATTCAATCATTAGCTGATTTTAGTACTCCGTTGGTTCTTGGTGGTAGTTTTGATGTTATTTCATCACAAATTTATTTCTACATTGCAGGGTCTCAGTTAGATTATGCTTCAGCTAGTACATTAGGTACAATATTGCTCATATTTTCTTTAGCAATCTTTATTATTCAATATTGGTGGATTGGTAACCGCTCTTATGTGACTGTATCAGGGAAGTCTTACCGTGGAGACGTTCAAGAACTACCAACTACTTTAAAATATATTATTATTTTTACTTTAGGCTTTTGGGTCATTTTTAATGCGGTCTTATATGGAAGCATCTTTTATGGTAGCTTCACTAGAAATTGGGGGGTTGATTACACTTTCACATTACAACATTACATTACATTGTTTGGTCAAGGATTTAATGATGGGGCTTGGCCTTCACTAATTCAAACCGTAATTTTTGCTGCTAGTGCTGCACCAATTACAGCTATTTTTGGATTGCTTATTGCGTATATCACAGTAAGAAGGGATTTTAAAGGTAAAAAAACTTTAGAGTTTTTAACTTTGCTCTGCTTCGCTGTACCTGGTACGGTTGCTGGTGTTTCTTATATCATCGCATTTAATGATGCACCAATTTACCTCACAGGTACGGGGCTGATCATTATTCTTTCAATGGTAATGCGTAACATGCCTGTTGGTATGCGAGCAGCGGTTGCGGGGCTAGGGCAATTGGATAAATCTCTTGATGAAGCTTCACTCTCATTGAAAGGTAGCTCCTTAAAAACTATTTGGTTCATTGTTTTTCCATTATTAAAACCAGCTTTACTTTCTGCATTAGTGACTAGCTTTGTGCGAGCTATGACTACTGTTAGTGCGATAGTATTTTTAGTGACAGCAGATACTCGTGTTGCAACAGCTTATATCTTGAATAGGGTAGAAGACGGTGAATATGGTATTGCTATTGCTTATGGTTCAATTTTAATTGTTGTAATGATGGCGATTATTTTATTTTTCGATTGGATAGTTGGAGACACACGGATCTCCCGTTCTAAAGCGAAAAAAATGAATTAATAAATAAGAAAAAGTGCGGTGTAAAATTTGTTTTACCCAATTAAAAAAATTAAGGATAACTTATGAGCGATAATTTTTTAGTATTAAAGAATATAACAAAAGCCTTTGGTAAATCTGTTGTGATTGATGATTTGGATTTAGTGATTAAACGAGGAACAATGGTTACTTTGCTTGGTCCTTCTGGTTGTGGAAAAACTACAGTGTTACGATTAGTAGCAGGATTAGAGAATCCGACATCAGGACAAATCTTTATTGATGGTGAGGATGTAACTAAGTCTTCTATTCAGCAGAGAGATATTTGTATAGTCTTTCAATCTTATGCTCTTTTCCCTCATATGTCGATTGGTGATAATGTTGGTTATGGCTTAAGAATGCAAAGAGTGAGCGGTGAAGAACGTAAGAAACGCATCAAAGAGGCTCTTGAATTAGTAGATTTAGCTGGATTTGAAGATCGTTATGTGGATCAGATTTCAGGAGGACAACAACAACGAGTCGCTTTAGCTCGAGCATTAGTTCTCAAACCAAAAGTGTTACTGTTTGATGAACCTTTGAGTAATCTTGATGCTAATTTACGTCGTGCAATGCGTGAAAAAATCCGTGAGTTACAACAACATCTGGGCATCACTTCACTTTATGTTACTCATGATCAAACAGAAGCATTTGCTGTATCTGATGAAGTAATAGTAATGAATAAAGGAAAAATTATGCAAAAAGCACCAGCAAGAGTGCTTTATCAACGTCCTAACTCATTATTTTTGGCTAATTTCATGGGTGAAAGTAGTATTTTCGATGGCTATTTGAAATCTAATACAGTGACTGTAAACGGTTATAATTTTAGTTTACCAAATGCCACTGATTTTGGGGTATCGGAAGGTGAGTGCTTAGTTGGTATCCGTCCAGAAGCTGTGAGTTTAAAAGAAACGGGTGAAGGACATCAACAATGTAATATAAAAAGTGCAGTTTACATGGGAAATCATTGGGAAATTGTAGTTGATTGGGCTGGTCGAGATTTATTAGTTAATACCAATCCAGATTATTTTGATCCAAATGCGACAAAACTTTATGTGCATTTATCAGATCAAGGTGTATTCTTGCTGAATAAGTCTTAATTTATCAATAAAAAGTGCGGTTAAAATGACCGCACTTTTTGAGCTATCTAATGCTAGTTTTCAGATGCATCTATTTGGAATAGCGTCTAAAAATTAAAGCTGCATTAGTGCCACCAAAACCAAAGCTATTTGACATCACGGTATTTAAGCCAGCATCTTTTTTGGTTTCAGTCACAATATTCATACCTATAGCTTGTTCGTCTAAGGTTTCGATATTGATACTTGGAGCAATAAAATCATTTTCAAGCATCAGTAAAGAATAAATAGCTTCGTGAGCTCCCGCAGCTCCTAAAGAGTGTCCAGTCATAGACTTAGTTGAAGATATTGGCGGAATGTTGTCACCAAAAACAGCTTTAATAGCACAAAGTTCTTTGACATCACCCACTGGAGTTGATGTGCCATGTACATTGATATAGTCAATGGGACTATCTACAGTTGCCATTGCTTGTTTCATACACCGTTCTGCACCTTCGCCACTTGGTGCAACCATATCATAGCCATCAGATGTTGCACCATATCCCACAATTTCAGCATAAATTTTAGCACCTCGAGCAAGGGCATGTTCTAATTCTTCTACAACAACAACGGCTCCACCACCAGCAATTACAAAGCCATCACGATTTGCATCATATGCTCGAGATGCTTTTTCAGGCGTATCATTATATTTGGTGGAAACAGCCCCCATTGCATCAAATTCTGTTGCACATTCCCAAGATAATTCTTCCGCACCGCCTGCGAAAACGACATCTTGTTTACCTAATTGAATAAGTTCTAAGGCATGACCAATACAATGTGCAGAAGTAGCACAAGCAGAGCTAATACTGTAGTTTACACCTCGAATTTTATAGGGGGTTGCTAAACATGCAGATACACTAGATGCCATGGTTTTAGTTACTGCATAAGGTCCAATTGCTTTTACACCACGAGGTCCACGAACTGCATCGCAAGCAATCAATTGATTATGTGCCGAACCTGTTCCTGCACCAATCACTAAGCCAGTGCGATCATTAGAAACTTGCTCATCTGTTAATCCTGAGTCAGCAATAGCCTCTTTCATTGAAAGGTAAGCATATGCAGCGGCATCACCCATAAAGCGGAATACTTTGCGATCAATCAATTCTGCTGGATTTAATTTAATTGTACCAGCAACATGACTACGCATTTTTGCTTCAATAAATTCTGGTACAACTTCAATACCAGATTTTCCTGCTTTTAATGAATCTAATACTTCTTGTTTGTTATTTCCAATGCTGGAAATGATACCGAGACCAGTGATTACGGCTCTTTTCATGGATTATTCCTCATGAGTTGAAAAGTGATATAAAATTATTAGTTAAATTACTACTAATTGAAAATATTGCAAGTTTTTATTCTAAGGTTCGACCAATAAAAAAATTTCCGTTATTATAGCAAAATTCCGTAATAGCAACAAAAAGATGTTTTCCGATGTTTAAAATTCAGTATGCAGATATTAAGTTTAATGCACAAAATACCCCAGTATCTAATCAATTTGATGATATTTATTTTTCTACTCAAGATGGATTAAAAGAAACAGAGTATGTTTTTTTGCAAGGGAATCAATTATGGGAACGATGGCTTAATTTTAATCAACCTCATTTTATCATTGCTGAAACAGGTTTTGGAACAGGATTGAATTTTTTTGCTACAGTGCTGTTATTTCGTAAATTTCGGTTAGAGAATTCTCATTCACCATTAAAGCGTTTATTTTTTCTCTCTTTCGAACAATTTCCTATTCACCCTAAACAGCTAAAAATAGCTTATCAGTATTATCCGCAATTTACTGAATTAGTAGAGCAATTTTGTAATAACTGGATTGATCCTATTAATGGTTGTTACCGTTTTCATTTTACTGAATGTTATTTAGATCTTTGGTTAGGGGATATTGAAAAGAATTTACCTCAACTTGGGGACTATATGTACAATAAAATTGATGCATGGTTTCTAGATGGTTTTGCACCAAATAAAAATCCACAAATGTGGAATGAAAAACTTTATCAAGCGATGTATTGTTATACTAAACCGCAAGGAAGTTTTGCGACTTTTACAGCAGCAAGCACAGTTAGAAAAGGTTTGCAAGATGCAGGATTTGATGTTCAAAAACGCAAAGGTTTTGGACTAAAAAGAGAATGTTTATATGGGCTGAAACATGATAAATCAACAGAAAGTTTTAGACCTTCACCGCAATTTGCTTGGTATCTCGCACAATCAGCAAAACTAGAAAATAATCTAGAAAATGTTGATGTTGCTCTTGTTGGTGGAGGAATTGCATCATTATTTACCGCACTTTCTTTATTGGAACGGGGTGCAAAAGTGACACTTTATTGCGAAGATGAAGAGCCTGCATTGAATGCATCAGGTAACAAACAAGGAGCATTTTATCCACAATTAAGTGATGATGATAATCGTAATGTTCGTTTTTACATCCATGCTTTTGCTTATGGCTTGCAACGTTTACGTTGGGCAAAATCAAAATTTGTTTTTGAGCATGAATTTTGTGGTGTTGCACTTTGCGGCTATAACTGTAGAGCCACCTCAAAACTGAATAAAATTGCTCAACTTGGATTACCAGATTCTCTTTATCACGTTCTCAATCAAACAGAATTAAGTGAAAAAGTAGGATTGGATTTACCTTGTGGAGGGGCATTTATTGAGCAAGGTGCATGGCTTGCACCTCGTGAATTTGTACAAACAGCATTTACTTTTTTACAAAAGTACGGTCTAAAAATCAAAATTTTGCAAAAAATTACAGGACTAGAATGGCAAAATAATATGTGGGTTTTAACTAACCAACACAACACACAAATTAAACACCAAATTGTTGTATTAGCGAATGGATATAAAATCACAGACTTTCCACAAACTAAAGCATTACCTCTTTATCCTGTAAGAGGACAAGTTAGTCAAATTGCTACAACAAGAAAGTTATTGAACTTAAAAACGGTGCTTTGTTATGACGGCTATTTAACTCCTGTAGATTTAGCTAAAACTAGTCATTGTATTGGGGCAAGTCATGTTAGAGATAATGCTGAACGTACTTTTAGTTTACAGGAACAGTTAGAAAATCAAATAAAAATTCAGCAAAATTTATCACCAGCGAGTTGGATTAATGATGTTGATACATCAAAAAATCAAGCACGAGTTGGTGTACGCTGTTCGGTAAGAGATCGCATTCCAATAGTTGGAAACGTACCAAACTTTTCACAGCAATTGGTAGACTATAGAAATTTGTTCAATTTACGCCGACGTAAACAAGCTATTGCTGACGCTGCCCATTTTCCAAATTTATATTTAGTTGGGGCATTAGGCTCAAGAGGATTAACGTCAGCACCTTTACTTGGAGAATATCTGGCATCATTGATTTTTGGTGAACCTTTACCGCTTAGTGAAGATATTATTCATGCATTAAGTCCTAATAGAAGTTGGTTACGTAAATTATTAAAAGGTACATCAGTAGAATCAATTTAAAAGAAATGCCTTTCATTACCGAAAGGCATTGCTGAAATTAGATAGTAACTTTTAAATATTACTGAATGCTAGCTTACACGGCTACCAGCACGAACACCCTCATCGACGTTAAGTAGATAAAGATCCGTGCCATCTGTGCCAGCGGTTAGGATCATTCCTTCTGATACACCAAATTTCATTTTGCGAGGAGCAAGATTTGCTACCATCACAACAAAACGCCCAGCAAGTTGTTCTGGAGTATTATATGCAGATTTAATTCCTGAAAAAACTTGCCGAGTTTCACTACCTAAGTCAAGAGTAAATTTTAACAATTTCTTACTTTCTGGTACTGCTTCACACTTGATAACTTTAGCTATTCGTAAATCAATTTTGGAAAAATCATCAATGGTAATTTGCTCAGCAAAAGGCTCAATTTCCGTTGAAGTGCGGTCATTTTTGACTCTATTTTTTATTTCGTTAGAATTTATCGGCGGATTAAGTTTTGTATTTTCAGTCTTAGAGCTTTCGATCATCATTTCAATTTGTTTCATTTCTAATCGTGAGAAAAGTGGTTTAAATGGAGCAAGTTGATGATTTAGTAATGGTTTAGATAAATTTTGCCAGTTTATCTCTGTTTGTAAGAAAATTTCTGCACGTTGTGCTAATTGAGGCAACACTGGTTTTAAGTAACCCATTAGTATGCGAAATAACTGAATTCCCATTGAACAGACTTGTTGTAATTCTACTGAACGAGTTTCATCTTTTGCAATTATCCAAGGTGCTTTGTTGTCAATATATTTATTAGCTTTATCTGTTAGAGCCATGATTTCACGAATTGCTTTGCTAAATTCACGGTTTTCGTAAAATGTAGCAATTTGTTCTGATTGCATAGCAAATTCAGCAAAAAGGGACTCATCTTCAAGTTTATCTGCCAATTTTCCATCAAAACGTTTTTGAATAAATCCAGCATTTCGAGCGGCTAAATTTACTAATTTATTAACAATATCAGTATTAACACGTTGCACAAAATCCTCTAAATTTAAATCTAAATCATCAATTCGATTACTCAATTTTGCTGCATAATAATAGCGTAAGTATTCAGGATCTAAGTGATTTAAATAAGTAGAAGCTTGAATAAATGTACCGCGAGATTTTGACATTTTCTCACCATTTACGGTGACATAACCATGTACAAAAATATTATTTGGCTTACGTAAATTGGCTCCTTCTAACATTGCAGGCCAAAATAAGCTATGAAAATACATAATATCTTTACCAATAAAATGGTAAAGTTCTGTTTGACTATCTTTTTTCCAAAATTCATCAAAATCAATACCGCTCTTTTTATTACATAAATTTTTAAAAGATGCCATGTAACCAATAGGTGCATCTAGCCAGACGTAAAAATATTTATTTTCAGTGTTTGGGATCTTAAAGCCAAAATAAGGCGCATCTCGAGAAATATCCCATTGCTGCAAGCCCGCTTCAAACCATTCTTGCATTTTATTTGCTACTTCTTGCTGTAAGGAGCCAGAAGAAATCCAATTTTTTAGCATAGTTTCAAATGCAGGAAGATCAAAGAAAAAATGTTCGCTTTGTTTTAGTATAGGCGTTGCTCCAGATACAGTTGAACGTGGATTGTTTAATTCGGTTGGACTATAAGTTGCAGAACAAACTTCACAGTTATCTCCATATTGCTCTTCAGCTTTACATTTTGGACAAGTGCCTTTTACAAAGCGATCAGGTAAAAACATTGATTTTTCAGGATCGAAAAGTTGCGAAATAGTACGATGTTTAATGAAGCCATTTTCATTCAATTTATTATAGATTATTTCAGATAATTGACGGTTTTCATCGCTGTGAGTAGAGTAGTAATTATCAAAATTAATATTAAATCCAGCAAAATCAGCCATATGACTTTTTTGTACATCGTTGATCAGTTGTTCTGGCGTTATACCCATTTGATCTGCTTTCAGCATGATTGGTGTACCATGAGCATCATCGGCACATACAAAATAAATTTCATTACCACGCATGCGTTGAAAACGTACCCAAATATCCGCTTGAATATGTTCTAACATATGCCCTAAATGGATTGGTCCATTGGCATAGGGTAAAGCACAAGTAACTATAATTTTACGAACTAAATTTGACATATTATTTCTTTAACCTTCGATAATTTTTCAAAAAATTGACAAAATTTTACCTGAATAGCAGTATTTTTTCCAGTTTAACCGCACTTTTTGAAAATTAGACTTAACATAGTCCTTTTCACGTGGTTAAATACTCTCAACATTATTTTTACGCTGAGGAATGTTATGGCGATTTCCTTTTCTGCAAATTTAATTGAAGAACAGAAGCAACAAATTAAAGAAAAATTTACAGAATTTCAATTTGATAGTTTAGAAAAAAATTTAATTGCTCTTGGAGCATTGAAAAAAGTCGAGCTAAAGGACGATGTTTTGTATGTCAAAATAGTTTTGCCTTTTTTATGGCAACAAGGATTTGAACAATTAAAGACCGCACTTTCTGTAAGTTTAAAGGAAATCGCTGCTGCTAAAGAAATTAAATGGCAGCTAAACTATAACATTGCTACTTTAAAACGGGCGAACAATCATCCAGCAGTGAAGGGTGTAAAAAATATTATTGCAGTCAGCTCAGGTAAGGGTGGGGTAGGAAAATCAACGATTTCGGTGAATCTTGCTTTAGCATTGAAAGTGTTAGGTGCAAATGTCGGAATTTTAGATGGCGACATTTATGGTCCCTCTATACCTCATATGCTTGGTGTAGCAGAACAGCGTCCAACTTCACCCGATAATAAGCACATTGAGCCAATTCAAGCTTATGGTATTGTTGCAAATTCTATTGGTTTTTTAATGGATGCAAATAGTGCAACTATTTGGCGGGGACCAATGGCAAGTAGTGCATTAAATCAATTATTACAGGAAACGCTGTGGGCTAAAAATAGTGTGGAATTGGATTATTTAATTATAGATATGCCACCTGGAACGGGTGATATCCAGTTGACTTTATCTCAACAGATCCCAGTGACGGGGGCTTTAGTGGTTACAACACCACAAGATATTGCTTTAATTGATGCAATAAAAGGTGTCTCAATGTTTCAGAGAGTATCTGTGCCTGTTGTCGGGATAGTAGAAAATATGTCAGTGCATATTTGTAGTAAGTGCGGTTATCACGAGCCTATTTTTGGTACTGGTGGAGCCTTTAAAATGGCGGAAAAATATGGTGTAAAAGTACTTTCTCAGCAGCCATTACATATTCGTTTACGTGAGGATATGGATAAAGGTGAGCCAACAGTAGTTTCCGAGCCTAACAATCCGATTTCTCAGTCTTTTTTAAAGTTGGCAGAGACAGTTTCAACTCGACTTTATTGGCAAGGCGATGTTATTCCAAGCGAGATTTTATTTAAAGCGGTAGAATAACTCCTATTATATTAGCGTGTTATATTTTTTCTATTTTTGTATTCGCTTTTTATTTTTGAGTAAAGAAAAAGAGGATTAGATTTTGTGAGCTGAAAGCAAGGCTTTACCGAAGCCTTGAAGCCGTAAAATATAGCCCGCCCCTGCTAAAAGCAGGGGAAGCTCAAAAATGTTACAGATTAGATGCAGCAATTAAACGTTTTGTATAAGGATTTTGTGGATTATGGAAAATTTGATCTGCATTACCTTTTTCCACAATATCCCCTTTACTCATTACAATTACATTATCACTTAAAGCTTTTACCACAGCTAAATCATGGCTAATAAAAATGTAACTCAATCCATACTTGCGTTGTAAACGATTTAATAGTTCTACGACAGTAATTTGCGTAGAACGATCTAGAGCAGAAGTCGGTTCATCAAGTAACACAAATTTTGGTTCAAGGATAATTGCACGAGCAATAGCGATACGTTGACGTTGTCCGCCTGAAAATTCATGAGGATAGCGATTGATCATACTCGGTGATAAATTTACTTCTTCGAGTGTTTTCATCACTTTTTCACGTCTTTCTTTTTTAGTCATTTGCGGATAATGTACGGTTAAACCTTCAGCAATAATTTCACCGATAGTTAAGCGTGGTGACAACGAATTAAAAGGATCTTGAAATACAATTTGCATATCTTTTTTCAAGGCTTTTCGTTCTGTTTTTGAAAGAGAAGAAATTTCTTTTCCCTCAAATTTTAAATTGCCATCGTACTCTAGAATTTGCATAATGGCACGTCCTAAAGTAGATTTTCCTGAACCAGATTCTCCAACTATGCCTAATGTTTCACCTACTTTTAAATCAAATGAAACATCTTTTACAGCATGAAACAGTTTTTTTGCTTTACCAAATAAATTACGTTTTAATATATAATCAATGAAAATACGATCGCCACGAATTAGTGTGTCAGCATTTTCTTTAATTGGATGCTTTAAATCTTCTGGAATTGGCGTGAGCAATTCTTTAGTGTAAGGATGTGTTGGATTATTAAACACATCTTGTGTCTTGCCTCGCTCTACGATTTCACCATTTTGCATTACACAAACATTATCGCTGTATTTCTGCACTAAGCGTAAGTCATGAGAAATCAGAATAATCGCCATTCCCATATCTCTCTGTAATTCCAACATTAAATCAAGGATCTCAGCTTGAGTAGTAACATCAAGTGCGGTTGTTGGTTCATCTGCAATGAGCAAATCAGGCTTGTTAATGATTGCCATAGCGATCATAATGCGTTGCAATTGACCGCCTGAAAATTCATGAGGATAACAATTAAATTTTTTTGTCACATCAGGGATTTTTACTTTTTGTAACATTTCTAAAGCATGTTGTACAGTTTCTGATTTTGACATTTGGGGATTATGGATTGCAGCAGCTTCGGCAACCTGTTCACCGATTGGTAAATAGGGATTAAGAGAAGTCATTGGCTCTTGGAAAATCATTGCCATGCGATCACCACGAAGGCGTTGCAAGTCTTTCTCCGATAAAGTTAAAATCTCATTATTTTCAAATAAAATACTAGAATCCGCACTATAGCTAATGATATTTTTGGGTAATAACTGCATAATTGCCATAGAAGTGACGGATTTTCCTGAACCTGACTCACCTACAATAGCGAGAGTTTGTCCCGAGCTAATACTGAAAGAAACGTTACGCACAGCGTGAATTTGTTCTTCATCGGTTTTCAGATAAACATTTAAATTCTTAACATCTAATAAATTCATAATTATTCCTATTTATCTTTTGGATCAAGTGCGTCACGCAAGCCATCACCGATAAAATTAAAACAAAATAGCGTTAAACATAAGAAAAATGCAGGAAATGCAAGTAACCAAGGTGATGTTTCCATCTGTGCCGCACCATCGCTTAATAATGCTCCCCAGCTACTCATAGGCTCTTGTGTCCCTAATCCTAAAAAGCTCAAAAAAGATTCAAATAAAATGAGTGATGGCACTTCCAAAGAAGCATATACAACAACAATCCCTAGCACGTTAGGAACAATATGTCGCCAAATGATTTGACGCTTTGATACGCCACAGACAATTGCAGCCTCTACAAATTCTTTATTTTTTAAACTAAGGGTTTGTCCTCGAACGATACGGGCTAAACTTAGCCACGCTATCATGCCGATGGCAACAAAAATAAGTAGAATATTTTGTCCAAAGAAAGTGACTAGCAGAATCACAAAAAACATAAATGGGAAAGAACTTAAAATTTCTAAAGCACGCATCATCAGCATATCTGTTTTACCACCGATATAGCCTGAAATAGCACCATAAATTGTACCTATGATAACAGCAATAAATGCACCAGCAATTCCAACCATCAATGATACTCGTCCACCTATAGCGACTCTAACTAATAAGTCACGTCCAGAAGAATCGGTACCAAAGTAATGTCCAGATGCTAAATCGGGAGCAATATTCATCATATTCCAATCCGTATCATCATAACTAAAAGGCATGAGCATTGGTGCAAATATGATAAACAATAACATGATAAAAATTGTTACTAAACTAGCAACGGCTGCTTTATTGCGGAAAAAACGGCTACGTGCTTTTTGCCAAAGGCTACGACCTTCTACGATAGCCTCTTCAGTTTGTTGCATAAAGTTGTCTGCAACTTGTTGATTTTTTTGATTATTAGTTAACATTATCAGTCCTTATGAATAGCGGATCTTTGGATCAATTACAGCATATAAAATATCCACTAAAGCGTTAAAGGTGATGGTTAAAGTACCAACTAAAATAGTGAGGCTTAATACTAAAGAATAATCTCGATTTAATGCACCGTTAACAAATAGCTGTCCTAAACCAGGTAAACCAAAAACACTTTCAATTACCATTGAGCCAGTTATGATCCCAACAAAAGCTGGAGCAAGATAGCTAATTACTGGAAGCAAAGTTGGGCGTAATGCATGTTTGAATATAATTTTTTTCATTGGTAATCCCTTAGCTCTAGCCGTGCGGATAAAGTTAGAATGCAACACTTCAATCATAGAGCCTCTTGTGATACGAGCAATTCCTGCTACATAACCAATAGTTAGAGAGAGAACTGGTAAGACCATATAATAAACTTGTCCACCATTCCAACCTCCAGCAGGAAGCCATTTTAACCAAATAGCAAAAAATAAAACTAATAACGGAGCAAAAACAAAACTTGGCATAATAATCCCCGTCATTGCAAATCCCATGACAATATAATCCCAGCGAGTATTTTGTTTTAGTGCTGCGACAGTACCAGCTAGAATGCCAATAATTACAGCGAAAATAAAAGAAACAATACCTAGTTTTAAAGAAACAGGAAAAGCTGAAGCGATTAAATTATTAACTGTTTGATCTTTATACTTAAATGATGGTCCAAAATCACCGTGAGCAAGATTTTTTAAATATAATCCATATTGAGTTAAGAGCGGTTCATTTAAGTGATATTTTGCTTCAATGTTTGCCATTACTTCGGGAGGATAAGCACGTTCAGATGTAAAAGGACTACCAGGTGCTAAACGCATAAGAAAAAATGAAAATGTAATTAAAATAAACAGAGTAGGAATGGATTCCATTATCCGTTTAATGATAAATTTTAACATCAGTAACTCCAACTTTAAAACAGTGAGGAAACGACCGCACTTCTCACTGGAAAATAGTAGCCAAATTTCCTCGTCTGTCAATGAGGAAATTTGACTCAATAATTGATTAGTGTTTAATGATATACAGATTTCTCAAATAAATATGATCTTGAGGATCTTTACCTGTATAACCTTTCACATAAGGCTTGACTAAACGTGGGTTAACATAGTTGTAGATTGGTACAATAGGTGCATCTGCAGCCAAAATAGCTTCTGCTTTAGCATAAGCTGCAGCACGTTCTTTTGCGTCAGCGGCTTTATAAGATTCTGCAATCGCTTGGTCATAAGCTGGATTTTGATAAAAAGCTGTATTATTACTTGAATTTGATAAGAAATAATTTAAAAAAGTAGTTGCTTGATTGTAATCAGCTGACCAGCCTGCACGAGCAATATCATATTGTTTGTTACGTTTTCTATCAATATAAGCTTTCCATTCTTGATTTTCTAATTTTACATCAATTAAACCATTAGTATTTTTTTTCCAAATAGACGCTGCTGCAATAGCAATTTTTTTGTGATTTTCATTGGTGTTATATAGAATAGTAAATTTCAATGGATTAGTTTTACTAAATCCAGCCTCTTGTAATAATTTAATTGCTTGTTCGTTACGATCTTTCATTGAAAGCTCAGAATAAGCAGGTTGTTGAATTGCTTCTCCTTCGGGGATATAAGTAGGTGTAAATACATAAGTTGGTACTTGTCCTTGACCTAGTACTTTATCTGTAATTACATTACGATCTAAAGATAAATTTAGAGCTTTTCTTACTCGTAAGTCAGTGAATGGTGCCTTAGTATTATTGATTTCATACATATAAGTGATTAGCGTTTTGCTCGTGAAAACTTCATTCGGTAATTCTTTTTTCAACTTAACAAATTGTTCAGGCGGTAATCCTGAGTTAGTTATATCTACATCACCAGCACGGTAACGTTGCACATCAGTACTAGGATTTTGAATCGCAAGGAAAGTAGCTTTATCGATGACAGTTTCTTTATCATTCCAGTAATGAGGGTTACGTGCAAATTCAATTTTTTCATTGATTACATGCTTAGTTAATTTATAGGCTCCATTTCCTACGTAATTTTCAGGCTTTACCCAAGCATCACCGAATTTTAATACCGCACTTTTTGGTACAGGTAGGGTAGATTGATGAGTAACCATGCTTGCTAAATAAGGGACTGGAGCATCTAAAGTGATGACAAGAGTTAAGTCATCGCTAGCTTTTACGCCGATTTCTTCAGGTTTTTTCTTACCTTCAATAACATCTTGAGCATTTAACACTCTCATATAACTCAAGTAACTTGCGTAAGGAGAGGCCGTTTTCGGATCAACTGAACGTTGCCATGCAAATACAAAATCGTGAGCAGTAACAGGTTCGCCATTGGACCATTTAGCATTAGGACGAAGTTTAAATGTCCATTGTTTAAAATCAGGGGTGCTTTCCCAAGATGCAGCAACTCCTGGTAGAGGTTTGCCATCGCTATCTTGAGTTACCAATCCCTCAAGTAATTGATAAAGTACTTCGGCTTCTGGCACTCCTTCAGTTTTATGTGGGTCAAGACTTTGTGGTTCGGCACCATTATTAATGACGATTTCTTGTTTTTCTGATAAAACTGTACCAGCAGGTACTTTAACTGCCAAAGCAGAGCTAGAAACGATTAGTGCTACACTGGCAGCAAGGAGAGTTCGGGTTAATTTTGTGTGCATGATGAATTCCTCATTATTAGTACTTGTTGTTAGCTCTTAATTAATACAATAAAAGATAGTATTTGTAAATAATTAATTACAGCTAAAGTTATTAGGTTGACAATTTATTCATTTTAGATACTAAGATATTTTATTTTTCATAAAAAACACAAAAATCATTTTATTTCATTCATTTTTAAAGGAAAAAATTTTTATAAAAAGTTTAGGTGCTTTTTTTGAACAATTCCATAATTAACGAAAGATAATAGTGGGCAATTTACTCCAAAGTGCAGTTGAAATACTTTTATGTTTTATGTTTTGTGGTGTATTTATATCATGTTATTTAGTGAGTATTACTATAATTAAGACTTTCAAACATAAAGGCTTAACGCAATGTTTTGAAAAAGGAATAACACAAGGCGTTCAACTTAATCATCAACGAAAAATTGACGGTATTTTTGATTTGATTGACTGAGCAGAGCGTATTGATGGATTTATTCAAAAATAATTGTGATACAGGTCACAATGTTCTATTTTTCTTAAATGCAACTCTTGTTTCAGATTAATCAATATGCTATAAAAATTTCAACGCAGGGAATGATGAAATGTTTATTTTGTGTAGTTAAATAAACTCTTCTCTAACTTCTTTCCTATAGAAGATTTAAAGAATGTTCTAGGCAGCTCATTAATTTATCTTTATACGGATAATTTAAGGAGAAAGTTATGGATATTGAGATTAAAAGACGCTATGAATTTTGTCGGCAATTAATTCAAAACGTAGTAAAAACCGCATTATCTTTTTATTTAAATCAGTATTCTCTGGAAACCCAATATAAACAGGGAGAAAAATTAGATTTAGTCAGTATCGCCAATCGAACCGTTGAAAATGAAATAAAAACAGCACTAAAGGAATACTTTCCTAACGATAATTTTTTAGACGAAGAATCCAGTGTTACTGATTTAGATCGGGGATTTTGTTGGTTCGTTGATCCAATAGACGGCACAAATTCATTTTTATTAAAAAATCTCAGTTAATATCCTGAATTATCTTAGAAATCTATTTCTAAGCCGTTAAATTTCAAAAAATAGGAGTATAGTATGAGTAACTTTTTAAAGCAGTACGGATTTACTCCCGCTTCATTATTTCAATTAGCTTTGATTACTGTAAATGCCCAATTAATTTATGCCTTTTGGGATATTCGTAATAGTGTCCCAGGCGGTTTTCCCGCTGCATTGGGAGTAACTGATCAGCAAGCTGGTTATCTTTATTCTATGCAAGGACTTGTGATTATTCTGGGTACTATTGCTGTAGGATGGGTTGGTGACAGATTTTCGATCCGAAACATTATGTTATTGTCTACAATAGGAGTTGGTGGAATATCATTGTTTCTCACTTTAGCTTCACCTGGTTTAAGTATGCCTGTATTATTGGCTTGCTTTTTCTCAATGCTGTTTTTCAGCGAAGTGCTTTTTAAACCTGCTAACTTTAAAGCATTGCGGATTTCTACTACTGAAAAGCATCAAGGAACCGTATTTGGTTTATTTGAATTCGGTCGTGGTTTATTGGCATTTCTCATTTCGTTATTATGGACAGTTATGCTGTATTTTAAGGCTGGTCCGAAAGAAATGATGATGACGAGTTGTATTATCGTTATTATTACTGGAATTGCTGTATTTTTCATTGTGCCTAAAGATCAAAAAGTAGGTGATGAAGAAACACAAGTTCATACTACTAAAGAAGCGATTATCGGTGTAGGGCGTGTTACAAAATTACCCGTTATTTGGATCGCTGGCATTAATGTATTCTGTATTTACGGTGCATTTGTTGCTGCTGGAACCTATTTTGCCCGCTTCTTGCAAAGCGGATACGGAACTAGTGCTGTAGCAGCTGCTGTATTTGCGATAGTTGTTATTGCATTAAGAATGTTACCTTTAGTATCTTCTGTTCTTGTAGAAAAAATATTTGATTCTACGTCTCATTTTATGAGAACGATGCAAATCATATTAGTCTTTCTTCTAGTAGCGATTAGCATTATATTTTTTGCCAACCATCCAGACATCTCTTTATATGCTAATGGCTACACGCCTGATCAAGCACCTGCTAATTTAATTAGTTCGGGGATGTTTTTGACCTTAATTATCCTTATGTTATTAGCTGCCGCTTGTATTTTTATGATTCGAGGCGTGTACTATGCTCCGATAGGTGAATTTGGCGTAGATAAAAAGCATTCTTCGGCGGCAATGTCTTTTGCGATTACTATCGGCTATATTCCAGCTTTATTAGCACCTATTGTATTAGGCGGTTTAGTGAAGTCGCCAGATAAAGATACTGCTGGTCAAATCATTAAATCTTATCTGACAGATACGCATATATTAGGTTATGCTTTTTTAGGTTTGGCTGTACTAGTTCTGATATCCGTATTTATGTCTCACTCATTAATAAAGCTCAAAGAAAAACAGGCGGGATATTCTGACAAATAAGAGATGATAATATGAAAAATATAAAAATACCCAGCCATAGATGGGGCACAGAATGTGACCCTCAACGATGTATCACAGATTTACTCATTCCTGGTACGCATGACACAATGACATCAAGTTGCAATCTGAGATATTATCAAACGCAAACGCTTTCTTTGGAACAACAATTACAAATTGGCGTGCGTTTTTTAGATATACGGCTAACCAAAGAAATGATCGCCGCTCATAGAGAATGGTTCAGTGACATAAGTGCGGTTAAAATTTTCGATGTTTTAGGCGAATTTCTACACCAAAACCCAAACGAGTTCATTTTAATCAGATTACAAAATGCAAATGAAAAAAAAGATGATTTTTTGCAATATGGTCATGCTCTTATTGCTCAAATCAGTCAATATAGGGACTTGTTTTATCAATGGAATAACAAGAAATCTAGCCAATCATTTTGGCCTAATATAAAAGAAGTTATGGGAAAAGTTATCGCCTTAGAATGCTCACCACCCGATATGAAATTAACTCACTTAAACGACAATCAAATATGGGCAACAAATTGGCATAGTAACCCACATATTTTATTGCAGGATTTATGGGATGGTCCCTCCATCACAGAAAAACGTAATGCCATAAAAGAGCTGATGATAAAAAGTAAATCCGTGTCTGATACATTAGTATTAAACCATATTAGTGCAACAAATGGGATATTGGAGTTTCCAGATGCTTACGCTCGACAACTTAATTTATATACGACTGAACTTTGGCAACAGAAATAAATCATATTAAAGGTGTCCAAATATATGATTTTATTACCGCCGATTTAAGCCAAAATTTATTGGCATTAAATTTCTAATTACATTGTACAATAGTGCTTATAAAAATGCCCTTCTTTCAAAGGGCATTTTTTCATAAATAATCCCCTCGCATTTAAGCGAGGAAAGATAGTAATGAACAGGAGAATTATTTTTCAAGATAAAGATCACTAATCAAATACATACCAACAGGGTTTTTACCTTCATAACCTTTTAATTTTGGATTTTTGATTATCAAGCCTGCATAATGATAAATAGCAACAAAAGGGTGGTGCTTGCCTAGTTCATCTTCTGCTTGAGCATAAATATCAGCCCGTTCCTCTTTAGTTTTAGCTAAGTAAGAAGATTTCATTAATTGATCGAATTTTTCACTTTTGAAACCGATTTTATTTTGTTCATTATCAGACAAATAATAAGTGAGAAAAGTACTAGCTTCATTATAATCAGCTAACCATGCATTAAATGCTAATTGATAATTTCTCGCCTGTTTTGTATCTATAAAAGTTTTCCATTCTATATTTTTTAAATGGATATTTGCCATATTATCTAAATTTTTCTTCCACATTGATGTTACTGCAATAGCTATATTTTTTAATCCTTCATTTGTGTTATAAAGCAATTCCGCTTTTAGCGGATTATCTTTACTGTAACCAGCTTGTTGCAACAGTTTTTTAGCTTCTTCATTACGTTGTTGCTGAGTCCAGTTAGCGTATTCAGGTTGCTTGATTTTGTCACCAGCACCAACATAAGGTGGTGTAAAACGATAAGTTGGGAGTTGTCCAAAGCCTAATATTTTTTCAGTGATAATTTGTCGATCAATAGACAAATCCAACGCTTTTCTTACTCGAATATCGTCAAAAGGTGGCTTAGAAAGATTCATCTCATAAGTAAAAGTACCAAGTTTTGGTGAAGATATGATTTGCGAGTCGTATTCTGCACGGAAAGTTTTATTATGATAAGCTGATGACGGGATAAATGAAATGTCTAGTTCACCTGCACGGTAGCGAGCGATCCCAGCACTTTCAGTTAAAATCAAAATAGTGGCTTGATCAATCACTGTATTTGCATTATTCCAATAAGTAGGATTACGTTCCAGTGTTATTTTTTCATTCAATACTCTAGAATGTAATCTATATGCACCATTGCCAACAAAATTTTCAGGTTTCGTCCATTGATCGCCATATTTTTCTATTGTTGCTTGATGTACAGGTAACAAAGAAGAATGCTCAGTGATCTCTACAGCATAAGGTACAGGGGCGGTTAATGTTAATTGTAACGTATAATCATCTAATGCTTTTACACCTAATGTATCGGGAGATTTTTTACCTTCAATAATTTCTTTTACATTTTCCATTTTCATGAAAGAAAGATAGCTTGCATAAGGAGAAGCAGTCTGAGGAGATACTAATCGTCGCCATGCGTACACAAAGTCATGAGCAGTAACAGGATCACCGTTAGACCATTTGGCATTTTTACGCAAATAAAAAGTAAAAGTTTGGTTATTATTTGATGCTTCCCAGCGTTCCACAACAGCAGGTAGAATATTGCCTTGTTCATCACTTTTGACTAAGCCTTCTAACAGTGTGACTCGACAAAATGTTCTGGTGCTCCTTCCGTTTTATGTGGATCAATACTGGCTAGCTCCGAAGTTAATTGAAGTCTTACTTCTTGTTTATCAGCAAGTTGTGTGCCAGCTGGTACATTTGCTGCAATAGCTATTGAATGAGAGAAATAAGCTGTTGTGCCAATCAGAGTAACAATCATATGTTGCATGATGTTTTTTTTAAAAGACCATTGGTAATTCATAAAGTTATCCTTGATTTAGTAAAATAGATAATAAATTTAGTCTTTACCAGTATTAAACTTATTTTGTGCAAGTGAAATAGTTATACCAATTTTTTGTCAATTTTGTGATTAACTTCACATTTTTTAATGTGAACTGTAAACAGAAAAGTGCGGTTAGTTATTTTGATAATTATATTGTAAAGCGACCTATTAAATAGATTGGATTTATAAAGTTGAAAAATAGTAAAAAAATTGCATAATTAACGACAATTTTTATAGCAAGGAAAATTAATGAAACCAATTTATATTAGTTTAGGCTGTATTTTTTTAGGATTAGGGGTTTTGGGCGTTATTTTACCTATTTTACCTACAACACCGTTTTTATTATTGACAGTATTTTTTTTCGCAAAAGGTTCAGATCGTTTACATAACTGGTTTTTACAAACTAAATTATATAATCTTCATTTAAAATCTTTTAAAGAACAACGAGCCTTAAGTCGAAAATCAAAAGTAACTATTTTATCTTTTGCGACATTAATGCTGATGATTGGTTTTTATTTCACTCCAAGTGTTATTGGACGAAGTATTATTTTACTGGTTTTACTAGTCAAATATTGGTTCTTTTTCTTCTGGATAAAAACAATTAAAGAATAAATTGCGATCAAAATCTGCATTTTTGTATAATGGCGATGATGTTTAGTTTATTTGTTATCGCTAATGTTTAATTTTCACATTTCACTATTTTCTTTTTGTAAAAGTGCGGTTTGTTTATTGCTCTTTTTATCATTAATAGCCTGCGATGATCGTACATTTTCGCCAGAGAATGTGAAGAAAGCGGCTACTACTCTTGAGCAACTTACTCAATCTACTTCAGTGTCTCATCAAAATACGAAGCAGAGTAATAAGCTAGTTCGTGGCGGATACAGCGATTTAGTTACTACAGTACAAGTGATCAAAAATCAAGAACAAACCGCATTATTATATGATCTCTATGAAGGATTAACGGCTTATGATCCGCAAGGTCGAGTTGTTCCCGCAGTCGCGGAAAGTTGGCAAACACAAGATAATAAAAATTGGTTAATCACGTTGCGGAAAGACAGTAAATGGTCAAATGGTGAGTTAGTGACAGCAGAGGATTTTGTGAAAAGCTGGCAACAATTAGCATTATCAGATACCCCATTAAAACAATATTTACTTTTTTTAAATTTAGAAAATGCACAAGCAGTCATTGATCATAAACTACCCGCAAATAAATTAGGCGTTAATGCTCAAAACGAATATGTATTACAAATTCAATTGACAAAAGAGGTGCCTTATTTACCAGCCATGCTTGCTCATGTTGCTTTATTACCGCAATATCAACAAGATAGCTCAGGAAATGTAGCAAATGGTGCTTACTATGTAGTGAAATCTTTACCGAATCAAATTCAATTGACAGTAAATCCGCATTATCGTCATGCTGACAAAATATATTTTAGAGAGTTGGAATATCAAAAATTAGCGACAGAACAAAACTTAAATGATATTGATCTTTTAGCTCAGCCAAAACAAATTACTCCAAATACAATTTATTTGCCTAGTTTGTGTAACTATTTTTATGAATTCAACTTTAATCATACTATGTTACAAAAAAGAGCGGTCAGAAAAGCATTGGTTTCGATGATTTCAGCACACAACTTAGTGCATCAACAGACAGAAAATATGATTATAGGGAGCCGTTTTTTACCGCAGTCTATGTTATTGAATTATAATATGGCTTGGGAACCAGTAGTTGTTGAACAACTCTTACAGCAAGCAAACATCACGGATAAGAAACCTTTAAAAATTAAATTATCTTTTGAAAATAATGGATTTCACCCAGAAATTGCCCGCACTTTAATACAAAATTGGTCACAATCAGATTTAATTAAAGTGAAAGCTGAAGCGTTATCATCGTCACAATTATCTAAAAAACGAGCAGACGGTGATTTTCAAGTTGTTCGTTCAGGCTGGTGTGGAGATTATAATGAACCTTCAGCATTTTTAAATCGTTTTTACTCAAAAAGCCCAGATAATAAGAGTGGATATCGAAATGAGAAAGTAGATAAATTGTTAGAAAATACGCTAGAACCGATTTCTGAGCAAGAACGCACCGCACTTTATGGCAAAATTTTTATGTTATTACAACAAGATTATGCGGTATTACCTATTTTTCAGTACAGCGTTCCTTTTTATTTGAACCCTACTTTATTGGGGGTGGAAACTAACAATCCTACACAAGTTATTTACAGTAAAGATTTATCTCGCCGTCACAATTGATATTAATTGAATATTCTTTATAGATAAAATGATATGTTCTAATAAAGAAATAGAATACATATTTAGGAATACCAGTCTTATTAAAAAAAGCATGAATTATTTTTAATAATTTAATATTTTCTGCCTATTGATTAATCAAATGAAAGGAGTATCCTTGCTACTGGATGTAGCTAATGTAGCTAATGTAGCTAATGTAGCTAATGTAGCTAATGTAGCTAATGTAGCTAATGTAGCTAATGTAGCTAATGTAGCTAATGTAGCTAATGTAGCTAATGTAGCTAATGTAGCTAATGTAGCTAATGTAGCTAATGTAGCTAATGTAGCTAATGTAGCTAATGTAGCTAATGTAGCTAATGTAGCTAATGTAGCTAATGTAGCTAATGTAGCTATTGGTAGTTGGAGTAAAGCATTTGAAGGTGGCGTAGCTATAGGAGGAAACACTGACACTCACATAAATGGAGTTGCAATTGGTAAGTCTACACATGTTAAAGATGGTGGAGCTGGTGGAGTTGCTATTGGACAATACTCAGAAGCAAATAGAGAAAAAGGAGTTTACGGGTATATACCAGAACTTGATAAACAAATTGAAAGCAACGAAGAATTTGCTAAATTTGTTGGAAAAGAAGCTGAATACGGTGAATATCTTAAAAAATTAGATGCTAAAAATAATGCTGAAAAAGAATTAAATGCTGCAAAAATGAAGGAAGAAGAAACTAAACTTAGCTATTTAAATGAAAAAACTAATTATTTAAGATTTAAAGGCAAACCAACAAGCGAAAAAGAATATAAAGCAAAAACAGAAACTGCAAAGCAAAAATATGAAGAAGCAAAAACTCAAAGAGAAGCAGCTGAAAAGATATATAAAGAAAAACGTAATGAATTTAAAGATAAAAAAGAATTAGCTGAATCTTTAAGTGTATATAGAAATACTAAAGGTGCATTTGCTGTTGGTGGAGAAACATGGGGGTACACTAGACAAGTTACTGGTGTAGCTGCAGGTGCAAAAGACACAGACGCTGTCAATGTGGCTCAACTTAAATCTGTAGTTAAAATGAATAAAAATTTACAGAATGCAATTGGTTTAACTGATGAAGAGATTAAACAAATTAATGATGTAAGTATACTAGAAGACAAAAGACCTAAAACTATCGTTAAGAGAATAGAGCAATTAGAAGCAAATTCAGGCAATAATATGCGAGAAATTTATTCTCAAATAGATTCCAATAAACAAAGAGCAAATGCTGGAATAGCAGCGGCTGTTGCTTTAGGTATGATATCAAGTCCTCCACCAGGAGCAAAAAGTATGATATCACTCGGTACGGGATTCCACGGTGGTCAAAGTGCTTATGCTTTGGGGGTGAGCAGAATAAGTGAAAACGGAAAATGGGTTTTCAAAGGTGGTCTCGGTTATGATAGCAAAAAAAATACAACTGCGGGTGCGAGCATAGGCTTTGCATTCTAAAAAGTTGTGAAAATAGCATTTTATTTAAATTTGACATTCTCTCAGCTTGCTTTAGTGGGAGAATGTCATTTTAATTAGTGGGTACTGCATCTTCTATCGGTGCAACATTGAAATCAGGCTTTAAAACGTCCCAAATACTGTTTTTTTCTTCGTTATTTTCTACCGCACTTTGTTGATTTTGTGATGAATATGAGCAGAACGATTGCTTATTTTCAGTCCAAACAGGTATTTTGCGAGAACTTGAGCAATCCCAACCGCCGTAACTGTTAATACCAATCCAGTCAATATTATCAACTGTAGCTAATTGCAAAGGGGTGACTTGATTTTGTTGAAGATAGTGTCGATACAATTGCAATGCACCGCTTGCACCTGTCAGCTTTGTTTCATTATTATCATCACGCCCTAACCAGACTGTAGCCACGTTCCTACCATCAATACCTACAAACCATGTATCTCTTGAATTATTTGTGGTGCCTGTTTTTCCCGCAAGATGTAGATGAGAAAATTCCTGTTGTAAACGGCGTGCAGTACCACGTTCTACAACTTGTTGCATTGCAAATAACGTTTGTAATGCAGCTTGTGCGGGTACAACTTGTTCTGGTTGCATAGCACGTTGATACAAAATATTACTTTGTTGATCAGTAATTCTATCAATCGTTGTTAAAGTAATGCTGTTGCCGTAATTAGCAATAGTTTGAAAAAGTTTAGTAACTTGATAAGGTGAAATTGCATATGTCCCTAAAAGCATAGAAGGCATTTTAGGAATATCAACTTTATTCCATCCCATTGCTTTTTGTGTTTCAATAACTTGTGTGAGACCTACTTTCATACCGATATTGACAGTCGGAATATTCAATGAGCGGACTAAGGCATCTATAAGCAATACAGAACCACTATAAGTGCGGTCATAATTTCGAGGTTGCCAAGGTGGGCTACCTTTGATGCGAATAGTCAATGGTTGGTTTTCAATAGGCGTATTTAATTGAAATTGTTTTGGATTAGAAAGTGCGGTCAAATAAATGGCAGGTTTGACTAGTGATCCAATTTGACGCTTCGCAACTGAAGCACGGTTAAATCCCGCATAATTTGTTTGTGAACCACCAACGATAGCTTGCACTTCGCCATTATGATAATCAGCGACGACCATAGCAGCTTCTAAATGAGGATTTCGATATTTAGTTTGTAATTGGCTTAACCCTGTAATAACTGCGTTCTCGGCTTGGCGTTGTTGTTCAATATCTAGTGTAGAGAAAATTCTTGCACCTGAAAGCATATTTGCTTTTATGTCATTTAATTTACGTAGTTCTGTTTGTAAAGTCTGAATGAATGCTGGATATTTACGATTAATTCGTCCTTTTTCTTGCACGCCAAGTGGACGTTTGCTCAATAAGTGATAGAGTTCTTGATTAATGACTTGATGTTCTAGTAGTAAATGCAATACGACATTGCGACGTTCAATTGCTTTTTGTGGATTTCTCCAAGGATTATAAAGTGATGGTCCTTTAACCATGCCAACTAATAAAGCAATTTGATCTAAACTGATTTCTCGTGCGGAGCGTCCAAAATAAAAATGACTTGCTAGTTCAAAGCCGTGAATTTGGCTATCACCATTTTGCCCTAAATAAATTTCATTGAGATAAGTTTCTAAAATACGATCTTTGTCATAACGCCAATCTAAAATTAATGCCATTAGTGCTTCATTGATTTTACGTGTAAATGTTCGTTCATTACTCAGAAAAAGATTTTTCACAAGTTGTTGAGTTAGTGTGCTACCACCTTGCACACGATGTCCTGCTTGGATATTGGCAATAGTTGCACGAATAATACCTAAAAGGCTTATACCTTCATGTTGGTAAAATCTGTGATCTTCTGTCAGCAACAGGGTATCAATTAGTAAACGAGGGTAATTTTGTAATCGAATAGCTAGACGTTCTTCATTTTCAGACTCGGATTGTAGCATTGCGATTAACTTAGGCGGCAATTGAAATTCTTCAATAGCACTTAAATTAATCAGATCTTCAATTACGTTTAGTTTATTTTGTTCAAAACGTAAACGGAGAAATCGTTGAGGTTCGGAACGGTTTGGAAAAGGGAAAGCATCACGTAACAAAACAATAGTATCATTCTCAATTTTGAAGTCACTAGGGGTAGCAACCATAGTGGTTTGTCGAAAACCATTTTTTAGTAAAATTTGTTTTGTCTGAGCTAAAGTTAATTTATCTCGTAAGCGAATGCTATTGATTTTGCTGTAAATTTCAGCGGGTAAAATCCATGTCTGCCCATCCATTTTGGAGCGAATTTTACCGTCAAGATAGATGCCGTAAAAAGCAATATAACAAATAATGACGAGAGTAATTTTGAACAAAAAAGTGCGGATAGATTTTTTACTTCTTTTAGACGATTTTTTTTCGTCTTTTTTTCGTCTTCTTCCGCTTTGCGTCATTGCTATTTGCCTTGAAAAGCTAAATAAGACTGTAAAAAGCGTTCAAAATCTTCTAAGCCACAAAAAGCAATACTTTCAGAATCATAATAATGAAAGTCATCGTCTAAACTTTCTTGAGATTCAATATCCAAGCTATTTGCTCTGATCATAACTTCATCAGCATTAATGAACAATCCGTACTCTTTGCCAACTAGCTTGATTTCCGCCGACGATGTTTGAGCTTGATGCAATTTTTCAAGTACAGTAGAAACTAATGTTGGATCTGACCGCACTTCTGAATTTAACCAAGCGGCTACAGCTTCATGTCCCATAGAACACTTAGCGAGTATTTTGCCTGAATGTAAAATAAATTGATAATCCATAATATATTCTATGTGTTAAATACTAAATGAAGAACCACAACCACAAGTAGTTGAGGCATTAGGATTATTGACAACAAAACGAGAGCCTTCTAATCCCTCAGTATAATCTACAGTACCACCAATCAAATACTGTAAACTCATTGGATCTATAACCAGTTGCACACCAGCGTTTTCTACAGTTAAATCACCTTCATTCACTTTCTCATCAAAAGTAAATCCGTATTGAAAACCACTACAGCCACCGCCAGTAATATACACTCGTAACTTAAGTGCGGTGTTTTCCTCTTCTGTAATTAGTGCCTTAACTTTATTTGCTGCTGCATCAGTAAAAGTTAAAGGTACGTTCATTTCTTCAGCCATAATATATTCCGATTAATGTCACCTATTCTTACTTGTTTTATAGTTTGTATTATCTAATAACCAACTATTTCATTCAACTAATTTTAATCAAGGATTTTTCAATAAAATGGTGGTACAATCAAAAAACTGTTTGTTTTATAGAGAGAAGTTATGCAAATTCCATTAAGAACAGAAGATGAAATTGAGAAACTACGCGTTGCTTGTAAATTAGCAGCGGATGTTTTAATAATGATTGAGCCTTATGTAAAAGCAGGGGTCAGCACTGGTGAACTGGATCGTATTTGTCATCAATATATTATCAATGAACAACAAGCAATTCCTGCTTGTTTAGGTTATCATGGCTTCCCCAAAGCAACTTGCATTTCATTAAATGAGGTTGTTTGCCATGGTATTCCAAGTGAGGGTAAAATTTTAAAAAATGGAGATATTGTTAATATTGATGTTACAGTGATTAAAGATGGCTATTATGGCGATAATTCTAAAATGTATGTAGTAGGAGAACCACCGTTACGGAGTAAAAAATTGATTCAGGCTGCACAAGAGGCATTATATGTAGGTTTACGAGTAGTGAAGCCAGGAGTGAGATTGAATCAAATTGGTAAAGCAATTCAGCAATATTCTGAAGCTCAAGGTTTTAGTGTTGTACGCGAATATTGTGGTCATGGTATTGGAACAGAGTTTCATTGCGATCCACAAGTGTTACATTATTATTCAGACGATCATGGCATCGTTTTACAAGAAGGAATGGTATTTACTATAGAGCCAATGATTAATGCAGGTAAAAAAGAAGTGCGGTTAATGAGTGACGGCTGGACAGTGAAAACCAAAGATCGCAGTCACTCAGCACAATATGAGCATCAAATTGTAGTTACTAAAACGGGTTGCGAAGTGATGACTATTCGTGAAGAAGAAGAAAAATCGGGGCGAATTAGTCGTATTATGCATAATCAATAAATACTTTAAAATCACTGCGGCGTATGCCCCATTTTTGTTAGGTTAAATTATGTTTAAATATGTTCCTATTGAAATACCAACCTCAAGTGCGGTGAAATTGCAAAAAGACCAACTAAAATTATTTGAAATTGCACATTTTAATCAATTTTCTGTTGAGGAGTTAATTGCTAATCGCACTGTATTTTACGATGAAATATTAAAACATCTTTGGCATTATTTTAAATTAAATGAACATGATGCGACAGTTATTGCTGTTGGTGGTTATGGAAGAGCAGAAATGTTCCCTTTATCAGATTTAGATTTTCTGATTTTAACAGCAGAGTTACCAAGTGCGATTTTTGAAGAAAAAATTTGTTGTTTTGTGCAGTTTTTATGGGACTGCGGTTTTGATGTTGGTCATTCCGTCAGAACGCTTTCTCAATGTCATGAAGAGGGACAAAAAGATATTAGTATTGCCACAAATTTATTAGAAAGCCGTTATTTATGTGGAAATATTGTGTTATTTGAAAAGCTTAACAAACTTTTAAATCAAACTGATTTTTGGACGTTAAAAGATTTTTATTACGCTAAGATAGCAGAAAAAGAGGAACGTTATCAAAGGTATAATAATACAGGTTATAATCTAGAACCAGATGTTAAATTTAGTCCAGGTGGATTGCGAGACTTACATTTATTATACTGGCTTGCTTTACGTCATACTGGACTAAAAAAGTTTGCTCAAATTTTGCAAGTAGGCATGCTTTATCCTGAGGAATATCAACTTTTACAAAAAAGTCAGCAGTTTTTATTTAAAGTGCGGTTCGCTTTGCATCTCATTTTAAAACGCTATGATAATAGGTTATTGTTTGATCGCCAATTAAAAGTAAGCGAAATGTTAGGATATACAGGTCAAGGCAATCAAGCAGTAGAGAATATGATGAAAGATTTCTTTCAAACCTTACAATCAATTTCGCTACTGAGTCATATTTTAGTAAAATATTATCGCAAACATATTATTAGTGGTGATGAATTTTATATTGAACAAAATTTGGATCAAAATTTTAAATTAGTTAATAATGAAATTAAGTTAATTAATCAAAATTGTTTTACTGAGCAAGTTGAAAGCATTTTAGATTTGTTTTATCACCTTACAGTTTATCCCGAGTCAGAAATTCATGCTACTACATTGCGTAACCTTCATTTACGGCTAAGAAACTTTGAGGGATATTTAAGTCAAAGTGCGGTCGCTCGGCAAAAATTTTTACGAATATTAGCTCAACCAAAAGCAATTAAACGTGCGTTAGTGCCAATGCATCAATTTGGCGTATTAGATATTTATTTACCTGAATGGAAAGGTATTAAAGGTTTGATGCAGTTTGATTTGTTTCATGTTTATACTGTTGACGAACATACTTTGCGAGTATTACAAAAATTAGAAGATTTTCTCGATCCTAAATATGTAGATGCACACCCACTTTGTACTATGATTTTTCCGCAATTATCTGATCGTACTTTAATTTATTTAGTTGCATTATTTCATGATATAGGTAAAGGAAGAAATGGAGATCATGCCCAGCTAGGAGCAAAAGATATGGCTAAATTTGCTGCAATGCATGGATTTGATCAACGTGAAATACAAACAATGTCTTGGTTAGTGGATAAACATTTATTAATGTCAATTACCGCCCAGAGACGAGATATTCACGATCCACAGATTGTCATGGCATTTGCTGCTGAAGTACAAAATAAAGTGCGGTTAGATTATTTAATTTGTTTAACTGTAGCAGATATTTGTGCTACTAACGAAACACTATGGAATAGCTGGAAACGATCTTTATTAGCCACTCTGTATCATTATGCTCACAAACAGTTTCAGCAAGGCATGGATCACTTATTGGATAATCAAGAAAAAATAAAACAAAATCGCAATCAGGCATTGACTTTGTTAGAACGAGAATACCCAATATTGAGTGAAGATGATATTTTGCAACTTTGGTGCTCTTGTCCCGATGAATATTTTCTGCGTAATACGCCAAAACAAATCGCATGGCATACAGGTTTGCGTTCAGAATTAGATAGCGAGTTTCTCGTTAAAATTAGTAACCGTTTTTCTTTAGGCGGTACGGAAATTTTTATTTATTGTAAAGATCAACCGCACTTATTTAATAAAGTAGTGACTACTATTGGTGCAAAACAGTTTAGCGTTCATAACGCTCAAATTATCACCGCCCCTGATGGTTATGTATTTGACACTTTTATTATTACAGAACTTAATGGAGATTTAGTTCGCTTTGATCGTCGTCGTTATTTAGAGCAAAGTTTGCGTGCTACTTTAGAAACTGAAAAAATACCTTGCTTAAATCTAAAAAAAGATCAGCAATTACAACATTTTCGTGTAAAAACCGAAGTGTGCTTTTTGAATACAGAAAAAACAGAACATAGTGAAATGGAGTTGTTTGCACTGGATAAAGCTGGATTGTTAGCTCAAGTTAGTCGTATTTTTACAGAATTAGAATTGAATTTACTTAATGCAAAAATTACTACTATTGGTGAAAAAGCTGAAGACTTTTTTATTTTAACTAACAAATTAGGGAAAGCATTGACAGAAGCAGAGCGACAAGAGCTGAAATATCGTATTATTAGCGAACTGTAAGTATTGAAAAAATCAGTAAAAGTGACCGCACTTTATATAAATTCAAACTTTTGCAAAGTGCGGTTCAAGTTTTTAATTTTTTAATGTAGCAAAAGCTTGATCGGCTGCTTGTAAAGTGCGGTCAATATCTTTATCGCTGTGAGCTAACGACATGAAGCCAGCTTCAAAAGCAGAAGGTGCTAAATAAATACCCTGTGCTAGCATGCTATGAAAAAATTGATTGAATTTTTTGCTATCACATTTCATTACTTGAGCATAAGTAGAAACTTCTTTTTGATCAGTAAAGAACAAACCAAACATGCCCCCTACATAATTTACTACAAAGGGAACTTGATGTTTATCAGCAAGATTTCTTAAACCTAAAGCCAATTTTTCAGTAAGATCAGCAATACGTTGTTGATTACCAGCCTTTTTCAACTCATTCAAACAAGCTAAACCTGCCGCCATTGCAATGGGATTACCTGATAATGTGCCTGCTTGATAAACTGGACCAGTTGGAGCAATGTATTCCATTATCTCTTTTTTGCCACCAAACGCACCTACAGGCATTCCTCCACCAATAATTTTACCTAAAGTAGTTAAATCAGGCGTTACACCATAATAGCCTTGAGCTCCATTCAATGCTACTCGGAATCCCGTCATGACTTCATCAATAATGAAAAGAGTGTTGTAATGATCACAAAGTTCACGAATGCCTTGCAAAAATCCTGCTTTTGGCGGTACACAATTCATATTGCCTGCTACAGGTTCGATAATCACACAAGCAATCTCATTAGGATATTGTTCAAAAGCTTGTTTAACGGAATCTAAATTGTTGTATTCACAAGTAAGTGTGTGTTTAGCAAAATCCTCAGGTACTCCAGGCGAGCTTGGCTGTCCTAGAGTTAATGCACCAGATCCTGCTTTTACTAATAAACTGTCAGAATGGCCATGATAACAACCTTCAAATTTTAAAATTTTATCACGACCAGTGTAACCACGAGCTAAACGAATAGCAGACATTGTTGCTTCCGTACCCGAATTTACCATGCGTACCATTTCAATTGAGGGTATAAGCTTACACACGAGTTCTGCTAGTTCAATTTCCAAAGGGGTTGGAGCTCCAAAACTCAACCCTTTTTCGGCTGTTTTTTGAACCGCACTTAAAATTGCAAGATGATTATGACCTAGTACCATTGGTCCCCAAGAACCTACATAATCAATATATTGTTTGCCATCGGTGTCAAAAATATATGCACCTTTAGCACTCTCTATAAATACTGGGGTGCCGCCTACACCTTTAAATGCACGTACAGGGGAATTTACGCCTCCAGGTATTACCATCTTAGCTCGCTCGAATAAGCTAGTTGAAGTCGTCATATGTTAATCCTTTTGATATGTTGTTTATGATGTGATTATTGTACTGTAAAACAGTAAAATTAATAAAATTATTTATTGTGTTATTTGCTTTATGATATGCTTGTGAAAGATTTCATCATGTGCTTTTAATTATGTTACTAAGTTTACTTTTAACTTTTATTGTTGCTTTAGTCACGCTATTTTTCATGCATCCAATTGCTCGGAAAATTGGTCTAGTAGATAAACCTAATTATCGTAAACGTCATCAAGGGGCTATTCCACTAATTGGAGGGATATCTCTATTTATGGGATGCTTATGTTTCTATTTATTAGAATGGAATCAAATGCGATTACCTGCACTTTATTTATGCAGTATTTTAACTTTATTGGTGATTGGTATTTTAGATGACCGCTTTGATATTAGTCCTTTTATTCGAGCTGGCATTCAGGCTTTACTAGCTATTTTAATGATTGATATGGGAAATCTTTATTTAGATCATCTTGGTCAAATTATTGGGCCATTTCAATTAACACTTGGTTCTATCGGTTTAATGATCACGGTATTTGCAACTATTGCGATAATTAATGCTTTTAATATGATTGATGGTATTGATGGTTTATTAGGAGGATTATCAAGTGTCGCTTTTTGTGCAATTGGAGTATTGCTTTTACTAGATAATCAACAGGATCTCGCTTATTGGAGCTTTGCATTAATTGTTGCAATTCTACCTTATTTTATGATGAACCTAAGTTTGTTCGGAGCAAAATATAAAGTATTTATGGGAGATGCTGGAAGTACATTAATTGGATTTACGATTGTTTGGATCTTATTACTTAGTACACAAGGGAAAGGACATCCAATGAACCCAATTACAGCTCTTTGGATTATTGCAATTCCAGTCATTGATATGATTGCAATCATTTATCGGCGTTTACGTAAAGGCAAAAGTCCATTTAGACCAGACAGATTACATGTTCATCATCTAATGATTCGAGCAGGATTAAATTCTCGTCAAGCACTCCTTGTAATCACTTTTATTGCGGCACTCTGTGCAGGATTTGGTATTTTAGGAGAAATTTACTATATCAATGAATGGATCATGTTTATTGCTTTTATCTTTCTCTTCTTTATTTATTCTTATTCTATTGCAAGAGCATGGAAAATCACACGCTGGATACGGAGAATGAAGAGACGAACCAAGCGGCTTAAACAATCAAATTCAAAATGATATAAAATTTGACCGCACTTTGTTCGTGGTAGATCATAGTAACAAATTTTTTCATTATACGTTGTAGATAAAGGTTACAAAACATAAACAGATAAATTATACTTTGTGAACAAATTGCACAAAAAATTATCTTATAGTAAAAAAAACTAAAAAAACTGAAAAAAAAACTAGACAAGCAATTGTGAAACTCTTAATATACGCTCCGCAACGACGCATTGTAATGTAAAACGCGTTCGTAGCTCAGTTGGATAGAGCGTTGGCCTCCGGAGCCGAAGGTCGCAGGTTCGAATCCTGTCGAACGCGCCAGAGGATGTTGCTCTAACTAATGCAGTGGTGGCTATAGCTCAGTTGGTAGAGCCCTGGATTGTGATTCCAGTTGTCGTGGGTTCAAGTCCCATTAGCCACCCCAATTTTAATAGTCGGCGAGTAGCGCAGCTTGGTAGCGCAACTGGTTTGGGACCAGTGGGTCGTAGGTTCAAATCCTATCTCGCCGACCAATTTTTTGTTCTTTAACAACTGATAGACAATCTGTGTGGGCACTTTGGAGATTTGTTTTTTTGTATATTGATATATTGAATTAACTAAGCTTTATTAGTGCTGACTGATTATTCATTGAGAAATTACG